>PFAR01000012.1:0-4415 GCA_002773655.1 Candidatus Falkowbacteria bacterium CG10_big_fil_rev_8_21_14_0_10_43_10
TTTTCACCTATGCTGAAAATTTCCGCGGCGGCGTCAACGTCGCGGCCGGCGACGTTGACGGTGACGGCATTGATGAAATCATCACCGGCGCCGGACCAGGCGGCGGCCCGCATGTGCGGATTTTTAATCAGGAAGGCAAAGGAATTGGACAATTTTTCGCTTATAATAATAATTTTCGCGGCGGTGTTAATGTGGCCGCCGGCGATCTTAATCAAGACGGCATTGATGAAATCATCACCGGCGCCGGAAGAGGAAATTACGGCAAAGGGCCAAGCATACGCATGTTTAAGGAATATAAAATATATAACGCGGTTTACGCTTATGGCGGAGAGATTGAATTTGGAGCAAAAGTTGGCATTATTAAAATAAAGAAATAATATAACGAAAAAATTTATAAAGTATGTTATTGTCGTATGGATAGAAAGTTAATTTTAATAATTCCTGTTTTAAACGGCGAAAATTTTTTGCCTGATACATTCAAGAAATTGGATGATTTTTTTTATACTAAAAAATATTTAGATAAAATTATTTTTGTAAATGACGGAAGCAATGATAAAACACCAAAACTTTTAGCTGGTTATCAAAGAGCAAGCGCTTTAAATATAGAAATAATGGAAAATGTTAAAAATTCGGGCAAGGGAGGGGCGATTAAAAAAGCAGTAAGCGCTATTTGTCCTTACGCGGACATTATTGCTTTCACGGATGTTGATTTGCCCTACGGGTTATCGTCCGTAGAAGCCATGGTGAAAATATTTTCCGCTGATTTAAAAGCGGGGCTGATTATTGGAAATAGGAATTTAGCGAGAGAAAAGCAATACAGCCCGTACAGATATTTTTTAAAAAGAATCTTTATTATATTTTTACCGCGCAAACTGAAGAAGTATACCGATACGCAAAGCGGAATAAAATCATTTAACGGGGAAATCGCGAATAATTTTAAAATGATAAAAAGTTCTGGCTGGTGCTTTGATCTGGAGCTGCTTTTAATAGCAATTAATAATAATTGTAAAATCATTGAAATTCCAGTTCAATTAGAAAAGGTGCATTTTTTCGGCGGTGTTTCATTAATAAAACATGGCTTAGTAATAATGCGCGACTTAATTTATATAAAAATTAGAGAAAAAAGAGGATTATATAATTATAAAAATGGCTAATTTTTTTAAAGATAAGAAAGATAATAGAAAATTATTTTTAAGTATATTTTTTGCTTGTCTTACTTTGTCTTTTTTGTTTTATTTTAATACTTTAAGTATCTTCTTTTTTTCCGATGATTTTGAATGGCTAAGTTTTGGCGAGAGAATTAAAGATAATTTTTTGAATATTTATCAGCTTAGAGTATCTAGTTTTTATTCCCCGATCGTCAACCTTTTCTTTTTTTTCGGCCAGTGTTTATATCCCTTTAAATCATCAGTGTATCATTTAGCCATAATTTTAGCGCACGCTCTCAACGCGGCATTGCTTTTTTTATTTATAGATAAAGTTTATAAAAATAAATCGGCTTCAATTTTTGGGGCATTATTTTTTTTATTTTCCGCTTATCACTATGAAGCGATTATTTGGATAAGCGCGGTGATGCATATATTGGTAACTTTTTTAATTTTGCTGGCATGTTTGGCGTATCTAGAATATGCCGCCTCAAAAAATAGTTATTATCTTTTGCTCTCATATTTTTTTGCCGTTTTGTGCTTTTTTACGAAAGAAAGCGGTGTGGCTGTTTTCGCTTTTATACCTCTTTTGTATCTGTATCGGCAAAAGGAAAATTGGTTTTTTTATGGAAATTGGAAGCATTTACTGCCGTTTTTTATTACCCTTGCCAACATTTTAATTTACAGTTATTTATGGCAAAGAAATTCCCTTTGGATAACCGGAGGAATTTACAAAATAGAATTTGGCGCTTATCGGCAGCTAGTAAATTCAATTTTTACTTTATTTTATTTCCCTTTAAATCGGTTTTTGATAGAAAATCCGGCAATAATATGCTTAGCAGTATTATTTTTAATTATTGTTGCTTTAGTAATTTTAGCGCACAAAAAATATTTCCGGGAGTATTTACTGGCCGGCTGTTTTATTGTTATCGGATTTCTACCCACCCTGTTTTTTAATTATGGCACGTGGAACGCAATCAGCGCGGGAAGATATTCGTATTTGCCAACAGTCGGGGGAGGCATGTTGATGTCTTTGCTATTTATATTTGTTACCAATTTTTATTTTAAAAAAATTGCTGCTTTTATTTTTATTATATTGTTTATTTTTTACGCTTATCAAAATTATAATATTATTGCCGGCATGCAAACAGAGTATGCTATAGTGGACAGGCAAATGCGAGGGATGCTTGATAGCCTCTTGAAGCACCGAGAAAAAATAGACAACAGCGAACGAGTTATTATTGTGCAATCATACCCTTTTTATGGGAATAATTATTATAGGTATATGTATAATTATTTCGTGAGCAGTAATTATCAGGGGAAATGGGAAAGTGAGTTAGATTGGAATACGGCAATAGACCGGTACACCCTCGCATCTGATTTAATATTGGGCTGGAATGATGTTGCTATGGAATTTTTTATCGCCAATGACAAAAATAACCCGGTGCAAAATCCGGCATTAGCAAATAAAAAATATCCCGATCAGTGCCTGATTAAGAAAAAGATAGATTTAGTTAAAATTAAATTGCCCGATGATATAGCAAAAATTGACAGAATTGAATATTTTGAAGCTGACAAAAAACTTTTATTAATCGCGCAGGAAGCCGACGGTCAGAGAGCTTTGTGGAGTTACCAGCAAAACAAATTTAAAAGATTAATAAAGATAAAACACATTTTTTTTAACGGATTTATAGAAGCAGATTCGAAAAATAATATTTATTTTATGACTAATGAACCAAATTTTATCTATAAATCATCTGACTACGGGAAAAGCTGGAGGCTGGTTCAAGGCGATCCGCCTCCTTTTTGGGGCATTGCTGACGCTGGTGGCGGAATTATGTATGGCAGCGCCTGGACGTTTAACAGCCCGATAATATATAAAAGCTATGATCAGGGCGATAGCTGGCAGGTTTGGAAAAATTTTTCAAAAATTTTTCCCCAAGAAGCTATTAAATACGCCACTGGGGATGAAAGATTTAAAATAAGGCACTTGCATGATATTGCCTACCGCGATAATAGCTTGATAGTGGGAACTGGCGATATCACCAGGCAAACTGTTTTAAGCGATGATAACGGAGACAATTGGCGGCAAATTTGGAATGAAGGTTTCACTTCTTATGTTTTTGCGCCGGCGGAAAATTCTATTTTTTTTGGCAGTGATAAAAATGGAGGCTATGGCATTGCCGGATATAGCTTTAACACAAAGAAAACTAATCGTGTCTGGAATCCATTAATTTGTGATTGGTCCGGCTATATCTACAGTATGATTGAAAAAAACGGCAGATATTACGCCGCCGTTCATAACGAGAACAGCAATAGCTTAAAATATGGAATTTTAATGTCTGAAGACCGGCAGAATTGGCGGCCGATTTTAGAAATTATGCCCGATAAGCAGGAATTTCAAAGCGACGCGTTTATAGCCGGCGGCTTAGATGATATAATTTATGTAAGCTTAAATGATTTTTTGTATTATTCTACAGATTCGCCCGCTTATTGATTTATTCACTGTAAATGTTAAAATTAATAGGTGAATGCTCTAACTCTTAACTTAATATCTATATGCCTAAACGTGCAATTTTCGACAAAAAAAACGTGCTGGTCGCCGGCGGAGCTGGTTTTATCGGCTCCCATCTGTGCGATGAGCTGGTAAAGAATAACAAGGTTATTTGCGTGGATAATTTTATTACCGGGGACGAACGGAATA
The DNA here is from genome assembly GCA_002773655.1 of Candidatus Falkowbacteria bacterium CG10_big_fil_rev_8_21_14_0_10_43_10. Taxonomy (GTDB): domain Bacteria; phylum Patescibacteriota; class Patescibacteriia; order Patescibacteriales; family XYC2-FULL-47-12; genus 1-14-0-10-43-10. The sequence goes on from PFAR01000012.1 coordinate 3,850, forward strand.
TTGACCATTTATTAAAAAATTCCAGCTTCGTTTTTATTAAGGCGGATATTAACGAACCGCTGGAGCTGGAATCATTGCCGGAGCTGCAGAAATTTAAAATTCAGTTTCAGGGCGTGCAGGAAATTTATAATCTGGCCTGCCCGACTTCGCCGGTTAATTTTAAGGAAAATAAAATCGCCGCGCTTTTAGCAAATTCAGCCGGTGTTAAAAATCTGCTTGACTTGGCCGTTAAATACAAAGCTACTTTTATCCAGTTTTCTTCGTCGGTTGTTTACGGCCCGCGCCGGGAGGAAAAGCGGAATATTGCCGAGGATGATTTCGGCATTGTAAATCCCGTCGGCGAACGCTCCTCTTATGACGAGGGAAAGCGCTTCGCCGAAAGCTTGGTTGTAAATTACCGCGATGTTTACGGGCTGGACGTTAAAATCGCCAGGATATTCCGCACTTACGGTCCGAGAATGAAATTAGGCGATAAGCAGATGATCCCTGACTTTATCGTCAATGCCCTGGAAAATAAGGATCTGATAATTTACGGCGATAAAGATTTTCATACCAGCCTTTGCTAT
>PFAR01000012.1:4434-24210 GCA_002773655.1 Candidatus Falkowbacteria bacterium CG10_big_fil_rev_8_21_14_0_10_43_10
CCGAGCCGATAAATATCGGCAGCGACCAGGATGAAAATTTAACGGAAGTGGCGGAAAAAATTATCGCCCTGACCGGTTCAAAATCAAAAATAACCCACCAGGAAAAAATTCTATTTATGACCCAGCTGGCTGTTCCGGATATCAGCCGAGCCAAGGAAAAATTAAACTGGATGCCGGTTACCGCCATTGACCGCGGGCTGGAAAAGACAGTTGACGACCTTAGGGCGAGCAAGGGGTTGCTCGATGTAAAACAGGCTGTGTAAATTTATCTGCGACATGAGAAGCATCGGAACGCCATCTTTTATCAAGTATCTTTTAGCCGGCATAAGCACCGTGCTATTAGATTTTTTAACTTTAATTGCCTGCAAATGGGCGTTCATGTTTTCCGCCGCCGCCGCCGTAGGCATAAATCAAATATTCATTTGGCTGTATAACTTTTATCTTAATAAATATTGGACATTCAAAAATAAGGATTTGCCGCATAAACAATTCATTCGTTACGTTATTTTGGCAAGCCTTAACTATTTAATGGCCGTAGCATTAATGTATGTCTTTAGTGATAAGCTGGGATTCCATTATCTCAGCGTGAGATTTAGCACGATTGCCGGCATGACTTTATGGAATTATTTTATTTATAAATTTTGGGTGTATGCTTAATAATCTTTCTTTTCTTGACGCTCAACACATTATTAACGCAAAATTTTTTTTATTTTTTTATTTAATTTTTGGTTTAACTTGCATCTTGTCAAAAAAAATCAATTCTTGGGTGTTCTTGCTGGTAAGCGGGGTTATAATGGGGGCTGGTTATTATGTTTTAGTAGATAATTTGCAGCTGGCTTTTTGGGGGCTTAAAGGGGATGAGCTTACCATCGCCGCCATGTATAATACTTTCGCTCATTATGGTTTTTTTTCCGATTTTTCTTATCACCATTTATTTCCGTTTTATCCGCCTTTATTTTTTTGGATAATTGCGGCGGCGGGAAGATTATTGTCGTTAAATGGCATAGTGATGATAAAAATGGGAGCGGCCGCGGCTTTTATTTTTTTTCCGATTATTTTTTATGTCATTCAAAAATTATATTGGCGGAATACCCGGGATAATAATTTGGAGGTAGCGATTTTATTATCTCCGTTATTGATGATGTTTTTCGTAAGCCTTGACGAAATTTTTGGCAAGCCTCATGAATTGTTTGCCGCCGCCGCCGCTTTATATTGGCTGCTGTTTTTATATCTTGAAATTAAAAAAATAAGATTCTCTTTCAAAAAAATTATTATCTTTGGTGTTTGGGGGGGAATTATTTTCATGATTTATTATTTATGGTTGGTATTCGCCGTTATCGCCTTGTCGCTGTTAGGGCTGACTGTTAGTAAAAAAGATCAGTTAAAATTTTACAGTCGATCATCGCTGGTATTATTTATTGCTTTAGTGGTTAGTCTGCCTTTTTGGTGGCCGCTGATTTTTTCATACATAACTTATGGCTCGGAAAACTGGCAGGCGGGTTTTTTCACCATTAATAATATTCCTTGGCGAGATCTATTTTTTGAAGATTTGAATTGGAAAACTCTTATCATGTTTTTCGGCTTCGCGTCTATTATCTATAACTATAAAGAGGAAAAATTTAGACCGTTAATTGCCGCTTTGGCGACAGTGTACATTTGGTGGTTTACGGGTTTGATTACTTTAACGCTGTTTCAGGTGCCAATGCAAGAATTCCGCGGCTATTATTATTTTATGCCGGCCGCTTTAGCGATTGGTTTATCGTTCGGTTTAATGCAATTATGGTCTTGGCTGGATAAAATAAACAATGGCGAAAAAATAAAAATGGTTTTAAGTATTTCCGGACTTATTTTATTCGCTCATTACAGTATTTTCGGGATATTTATTGATAACCCCGCCATTCAAGAGCGGCTGATAGAATCAAAGCAAGTTCCGGCCAGGATTAAAAAACCCGCCGACTACATTAAAAATCACAATTCAGACGATTTAACTTTAAATTCAATACCGGAATTATTGGCTTTTGCGCCAATAAATAATTTTATATATTTTAATCAGCACAACAGCCATCCAGCGGCTAATTTTTCCGAACGGTTCGCTTACGTTAAAGAAATGGCTTTATCTAAAGACAGCGCCGAATTTTTTAAAAAATCCCAAAATACGCCTTTTGGTAAAATAAACAGATTTATTTTATATCATGCCGGCAATAATTATCCTCTTTTTTATCAAATTGATAAAATGATGACGGCAATTGAAGAGGTGCAGGTTGACCTGCCGGATAATCTAATATCGGAAAAATATTTTAATTTAGTTTATAAATATAATGAATATGAAATTTGGGAAACTCGGTCAGATAGCAATAAATTTTAAAATATGATAAAATATAATTTTACTTAAACAATTATGAACATACAAATCAAATCGGAAAATTTAGAGCTAACCGACAAAATTAAAGATTACGCGGAGAAAAAAGCAATGATGTTGGCTAAATATTTAGGCAATATCTATGTTATAGACGCGAAAGTAAAATTATCCATGACCTCAAACCACCACCAAAAAGGGGATATTTATGAATGCGAAATCGCTCTTGCTCTGCCAGGGGAAACCTTAAGGGTGGAAAAAACAACCTCGGATATTTTTAAAGCGATTGATAAAGTGAAAGACCATTTGGTCAGGAGCATAAAAAAATATAAAGAGAAGCAGAATTAGCAGTAATTAGCTCCCAAAAATAGAGAAGCGCTTTAATTCTTTCCGTTTACAAACTATGCAAATTCGCATAAAAATATTTGAGGCATTTGAATAAATTTGAAAATTTGCATTATATTTTAATTACAAATTTAATATGTCTCTGCTCACAAAAATTTTAGGCGACCCGAACGAAAAAGTTTTAAAGCAGATGCGGCCGATGGTCGAGGAAACTAACCAGCTTGAAAAAAAATTCAAGAGTTTTGACGATGAAAAGCTAAAAAAAGCCATGCAAAAGCATCTGGCTGAAGTACGGAAAGAAATCATCTGGGAATCGCAAAAACAACTATTGGACAAAAAATTACCGGAAGTATTTGCCATTGCCCGCGAAGCCGCCCGGAGAAAACTCGGGCAGAGGCATTATGACGTCCAGCTTCTGGGCGGAATAGTCCTCCATCGGGGCCAGATTTCAGAGATGAGGACCGGAGAGGGAAAAACCTTGACCGCCAGTTTGCCGGTCTGTTTAAACGCCTTGGCCGGCCGCGGAGCGCACGTTATAACCCCTAATGACTATTTGTCCCGCGTCGGCGGCGGCTGGATGGGACCGGTTTATTATGCTCTCGGGCTGTCCCTCGGCGTTATTACGCATGATTTTAGCGGTGTTTATGATCCTAATTATACCAGCCCGGAAGCTCATGGCGGCGATGAGCGCTTAAGGCACTGGCGGCCGGTCGAGCGCCGGGAGGCTTACGCCTGCGATATTACCTACGGAACCAACAACGAATTCGGCTTTGATTATCTTCGGGATAATATGGCGCCGGACATTAAATACGTAGTGCAGCGGGATCTGCATTACGCGATTGTTGATGAAATTGATTCTATTTTAATAGATGAAGCCCGCACCCCGCTTATTATTTCCGCGCCGGCCGAGGAGTCTACCGATAAATACCGCCAGTTTTTTCAGCTGGTGACGCAGCTGAAAGAAAATGAAGATTATAATGTTGACGAAAAAATGCGGGCGGCCACTCTAACCGAGAACGGCCTAACGAGGATGGAAAAATTGCTGGGCGTGAAAAACATATATACCGAGGGCGGCATCCGCGAAGTGCACCATATTGAGCAGGCGCTAAAGGCCCATACTTTATTTAAGCGCGACCGGGATTACGTGGTAAAAGACGGGGAGATTATTATTGTCGATGAGTTTACCGGCCGTTTAATGCCGGGCCGGCGCTATTCCGAAGGCCTGCACCAGGCGATTGAGGCTAGGGAGGGCGTGGAGGTAAAGCGCGAGTCAATGACAGTGGCGACTATAACTTTCCAGAATTATTTCCGCATGTACACGAAATTATCCGGCATGACCGGCACGGCCAAGACCGAGGAGGAGGAATTCGGCAAGATTTACGGCCTGGCAACGGTGGTTGTTCCCACCAATAAAGAAATGATCAGGCGCGACCTGACTGATTTAGTGTACGCCACCGAACAGGGGAAATTTAAAGCGATTATCAAGGACGTTAAGGAGCGCCAGATCAAAGGCCAGCCGGTTCTGATCGGCACTATTTCCATTGCCAAAAATGAGATATTGGCAGAGATGCTGGAGCGGGCCGGCGTTAAAGCGCAGGTTTTAAACGCAAAGAACCATGAAAAAGAGGCGCAGTTCATCGCTAATGCCGGCAAGCTGCATTCAGTCACAATCGCGACTAATATGGCTGGCCGCGGCGTTGACATAATTTTAGGCGGCGGCGACGGGGAACAGGCGAAAAAAGTGTGCGAGTTGGGCGGCTTGCACGTTATCGGCACCGAGCGGCACGAGTCGCGCCGGATTGACAACCAGCTGCGCGGCCGCTCCGGGCGTCAGGGCGATCCGGGATCCTCGCAGTTTTATCTGTCCATGGAAGATGATTTGATGCGCATTTTCGGCGGCGAGCGGATGAAAAATATAATGGCCACTTTAAAAGTGCCGGAAGATATGCCGATTGAAAACAGGATTATCGCGCGGTCAATCGAGTCGGCCCAGAAGAAAGTTGAGCAGAACAATTTTGACATCCGGAAGCATTTAGTTGAATATGACGATATAATTAACAAGCATCGGGAGGCGATTTACCGCCGCCGCCGGGAAATTTTAAAACGCGCCCAGGATAAAAAACCATGCGGCGATATCATCCTGAAGATGATTGCGGAAGAAATAACCGCGGTGGTAAATTTTCATACTGCCGGCGAGCGGCCTGATGAATGGAATTTGAAAGAGATTGAGGAAACAGCAAAAACGATTTTTTCCGTACCCGCTGATTTTAAAAATAAGCTGGCCGAGTTGCCGCGGCTGAAGAACGGCGCCGAAGCGCGGCAAAAAATTATTGAGTATATTGCTGAATTATCGCGGCCGGCTTATAATAATCTGCGGTTCGCGATTAACGAGTTAATTCCCTCCGCCGAAGGCGAAGCGGCTCCGGATCGTTTTAGTGAAGTGGAAAAGCAGGTTTTAATCAGGGCGATTGACACCCTTTGGACCGAGCATATCGACGCCATGGACCAGATGCGGCGGGGGATCGGCCTGCGCGGCTACGGCCAGCGTGATCCTTTAATTGAATATAAAAAAGAGGCCTACCGCTTGTTCCAGCAATTAAACGATTTAATCCGCAAACAGGTGGTTTATTCCATTTTTAAGGTCGGCGATGTCAGCTATTTTATGGCGCCGTCCCTCTCACAGCTGGCGCGGCAGTTTTCCGGGCCGGATAAGAACGCCGGCTCCTTTTCCGGATTTAAGAAAGAAGACAACACCCGGCCGAACATTCCGCCGGCTGGTTTAAGTTTTGCCAAAACAAAAGCGAAAAATGAAGAGGGGGAAAAGATCGGCCGCAATGACCCGTGCCCGTGCGGAGCGATTAAACCAGACGGAACTCCAATTAAGTACAAATATTGCCATGGCAAATAATCGCATATTTCGTTGAATTTTCTTTGGAGTTTTATTTATTTTATAATTTTGTTATAATAGTCATATTGCGATTAACAATAAATTTATGTCGGATAATTTAGAAAAAAAAGTTGATAAAATTTTAGTTGAAGTTTTAGGTATTAAAGAAGGAGTGAATGATTATGTGACTAAAGAGGAGTTTAATAAAAAAATAGATCAAGTGTTAACAAATACGGATGGTTTGGCAAAGAAAGTGGAAAAAGTTGAACAAGAGCAGACTGCGAACATTGCGGCGCACGACAGATTTGAGGAGCGGATAACGAAATTAGAGGCAGGGAGGGCAGTTGCTTAAATTCTTGCAATTATTTCATTTTTTTTCTAATATATAAATAGCTTATACACAGGCACTTTTTGGTGCTTTTTTATTGATATTATGTTTAAATCGGAGATACAAAAAATTCGCGCCATATTCGCCGGCGTTATAATAATAACTATTATCGCGGCTTTGGTTGATTTTGGCCAAATCTATAATAAATACGCCGGAAGCGCGTTGCCTAATGTAAAAGAGCTGCCTTTTCGTTTGGGGCTGGATTTATTAGGGGGTACGCACTTATTATATCAGGCCGATGTTTCGGCAATTCCGACGAAAGACCGGTCGGTGGCAGTAGAAGGCGTCCGTGACGTAATTGAGCGGCGAGTTAATGTTTTCGGCGTTTCCGAGCCGGTAGTCCAAACCGCTAACTCTGGCGGAGACTACCGTATTATTGTGGAACTAGCCGGCATTAAAGACGTAAACGTGGCTATTAAAATGATTGGTGAGACGCCGTTGCTTGAATTTAAAGAGGAGAATACCGGAGTAAAAGAATTAACGCCCGAGCAGAAAAAAGAGATGGATGAATATAATAAGAATGCCAAGCTGGAGGCGGATGAAATTTTGCGGAAGCTGCGGGCCGGCGGCGATTTTGACAGTTTAAAGAAAGAATTTGATGAGAGCGGAATTAATGATTCATATTTTGTAAGAAATACTTCCGATCCGGAAATTTTTAGCGGGGCGGAAATATCGGGGGCGGGCAATACGTCAACAAGCTTATTAGAAAGCGCCGCCGGCTGGAATATTATTAAAGTGGAAGAAAAGCGCGCGGTTAAAGAAGCCGGCGACTTGGGACTGGACCAGCGGGAGGTAAGAGCCAGCCATATTTTAGTTTGCTATGAAGGTTCGGAGCGTTGTACTAGCGGATATACAAAAGAAGACGCCCGGAACAGAATTGATGATATAAAAAATCAAGCGACACCGGATAATTTCGCCGAGTTGGCCAAACAAAATTCAATTGACGCCTCATCCAGCGACGGAGGGGATTTAGGATGGTTTACCCGCGAAATGATGGTTAAGCCTTTTGCCGACGCGGTTTTTAATCTGGAAAAGGGAAAAATTTCCGACGTGGTAGAAACCCAGTTCGGCTTTCATCTGATTTACAAAACCGACGAGCGAACTTTATACGAGTATAAAATTAAAAGGATTTTAATAAATAATAAAACCAAAGAAGATATTTTGGGGCCGCAGGATCCGTGGAAAAATACGGAGCTGACCGGTAAGTATCTTAAGCGGGCTACCGTGCAGTTTAATCCCAACGATAACTCGCCGGAAGTGCAGTTGGAGTTTGACAGCGAGGGAAAGGATTTATTTGCCGATATTACCAAGCGCAATGTTAAAAAATCGGTGGCTATTTTTTTGGACGGCGAACCGATAAGCATTCCGACGGTGAATGAAGCGATTACTTCGGGCGACGCGGTAATTACCGGCCGCTTTACCATCAAAGAGGCGAAATTATTGGCCCAGCGCCTGAATGCCGGCGCTCTGCCGGTGCCGATAAAATTAATTAATCAAAACACCGTCGGCGCGACCCTAGGCAAAGCGTCAGTTGACGCCAGTTTGCGCGCTGGACTTTGGGGCATATTGTTAGTAGCATTATTTATGATAGTTATTTACCGCCTGCCCGGACTATTGTCAGTTTTTGCGCTGGCAGTTTATGGCTTATTGATTTTAGCTATTTTTAAGCTATGGCCGGTAACTTTAACTTTAGCGGGCATTGCCGGTTTTATTTTATCAATCGGCATGGCGGTGGACGCCAATGTCCTGATTTTTTCCCGCTTGGCGGAAGAATTGCGCGCCGGCAAGCCCTGGCATATCGCGCTGAATGAATCTTTCCGCCGCGCCTGGCCGTCAATCAGAGACGGTAACGCGACCACTCTTCTAACTTGTTTGATTTTAATCCAATTTGGCACAAGTATTATTAAGGGTTTCGCGGTAACATTGACTATTGGTGTTTTAATTAACATGTTCAGCGCTTTAGTTGTCACGAAATATATAATGAAATTTGTGATTTCGGAAAAAATAGCCGAAAGAAGCTGGCTGTTTGGAGTAAAGAGTAAACTATTATGAGATTAATGTATAGAGCAAAATTATGGTTGAGCATCGCCGGGCTGGTTACTTTAGCCGGCATAGTTTGCTTTGCCGTTTTTGGCTTAAAGCCCGGAATTGATTTTACCGGCGGCAGTTTATTGGAAATAAAATATAATGAGGCCGGCCGTCCGGCGGCGGCGGAAATCAGACAGCTGGCCGAGTCAACCGGCATCGGTTCGGTAAGCGTCCAGCTGGTTGATGAGGCGGGAGCGCAGCTGCGCTTTAAAGAGGCGAGCGAGGAACAGCATCAGGCGCTGTTGCAGGCCCTCAACAGTTCTGCGGCCGGCGAGGGCGGTAGCAATAGTAATGCCAGCGGCGTGAAAGTAGAGACCGAAGGCGGCGGCGATATCGGCTTGGTTGAAGTCGGCACGGCTGCCGATGAAAATATTGAAGAATTGCGTTTTGAAACTATCGGGCCGAGCATCGGGCAGGAGTTAAAAACAAAAGCGGTTTATGCTATTATTGTCTGCTTAATCGTCATTATCGCTTATATCACCTGGTCGTTCCGCCACGTTTCCAAACCGGTCGCCTCCTGGAAATACGGCGTTGCCTCTATTATTGCCTTATTTCATGACATTATGGTCGTAGTTGGCGTATTTGCCATTTTAGGGCATTATTGGGGAATAGAAATTGACTCGTCTTTCATCGCCGCGCTGTTAACGGTTTTAGGCTACAGCATTAACGATACCATTGTCGTGCTTGACCGCGTGCGGGAAAATTTGCCGCGCTCTAATGAAGATTTTGAGGGTACGGTTAATACGAGCATAAATCAGACGCTGGCGCGCTCGGTTAATACGACTTTAACAACCGTGCTCGCTTTAATCGCTCTGCTTTTATTTGGCGGTGATACTGTCCGCTATTTTATGCTCGCTTTAACTATCGGCATAGCGAGTGGCGCTTACTCCTCTATTTTTATCGCCGCGCCTATTCTGGTAATCTGGGAGAAATGGCAGAGGAGAAATTAGCTTGCGAAAAAGCGTATTTTTTGTTAGGATAAATTAATGTCGCCGCTCTTTATGGCAAAAATGCAACTTGTAGGAGGAAAAAAGTGGTTCAGCAAAGCACAAGTAATCTGTCGGGTTTTTCTCGCTATGTTGCTTCGCTTCGCTCTCAGGATAAAAAGGTCGAAGATAAAATTGCCGATTTTTTAAAGGAACATCCGGAGAGCGCAATCGCATTGGCGGAAACAGCAAATGAATGCGAAGGGGGAGGAAAACGTCATCCTTGCCAATACCATGGGTATCCGCATGCTTTAACGGATGAACAATTGCTGAAAGAGGAAAGGCTCGTTAGCGTCTAAACAAGAGACGCTTTTTTTATTATAAAAATTTTATCCAGCACCGTGCCCGAATACCCTGCGGTCTCTGCCGCAGGGATGAAAGGCTATCATCATTCTTGCCGCAGGGTTTAATACCCTGCGGTCAAGGTGCTGGATTTATTGCAAAATAGAGTTGATAATATCCCGATGGCCGGCCAGGAATTCCTTGCCGGTCATTTTTTTTCCTCCCGCGAGCTGCAGCTCGTTAATTATTAGAGCGTTATCGCCGCATTGTACGGCGAGCTGGTTGTCACACAAAAAAGATTTACCAATCTGGTGATTTTTTTCTTTTAAGTTAATTTGGGTTTTAAAACCCAAATTAACTTTAATAATCTTTAAAGTTTTTCCGTTCCATGCCGTATGCGCTCCCGGCCAGGGATAATAAGCCCTAATTAATCTTTCAATTTCCTCCGCCGGTTTAGCCCAGTCAATTTTGCCGCTTTCCCGCGTTAATTTAGGCGCGTAAGTCGCCTCTTTTTCATCCTGCGGTTTTGGCTTTAATTTTTTTTCAAGATAAGACGGAATATATTTAACAGCGATTTTTGCGCTTAACTGCGCCAGCTTATCGTGCAAACTTTCCCCAGTTTCTAAATTATTGCCATTCTTACTTTTATTGTCATCCCGAGCGAATCCGCCAGCTGGCGGAGAAGTCGAGGGATATATGTTAGTTATATTCCTCCGCTCACTCCCTCTGGTCGTTCGGTCGGAATGACAAGCATTGCTGCGCTCGGGATGACAGTATTGAATAATTTTAATTTTTTCTTGCGCGATAACCGGTCCGGTATCCATTTCCTTGTCCATTTTCATCAGTGTAACCCCGGTTATTTTTTCGCCATCGGCGATCGCCGTCTGGATAGGGGAAGCGCCGCGATATTTTGGAAGCAGGGAAGCATGTAGATTAAGGCAGCCGTATTTGGGAATTTGTAAAATTGTTTCCGGCAGAATTTGCCCATAGGCGATGGTAACGATGGTGTCGGGATTTAGTTTGCGTAATTCATCATAGAGACGAAGTATCGCCTCGTCTCTGCCGGTTAATTTTGTCGGCTGTAAAACAGGAATGCCATGTTTTTTCGCCACGGTTTTTACCGGCGGCGGCGTCATAATCTGTTTCCGCCCCGCCTTCGCGTCCGGCGCGGTAATAACGGCGGCAACATTAAAACGCTCATCCGCGATGAGCGCCTGCAGGGTGGGCACGGAAAAATCAGGCGTGCCGATGAAGATTATGTTATGTTTTACATTTTTCATTTTATGATATTTTGATTTATTATTTTATGGCGGAAATCAGATACATTTTCCCATCGGTAAAAAATAAGTCGCCTGAAAAATTGCTTCCCAGCTTTGGATCGACAAGCTGCCGCTTTTCAGCATTCGCTATCATCCCCGTTTTTTGGAGGTCGTTATATAAAAATTCCCGCTCGGTATCTATGCCCGGATCAATCCGGTGCGTCACTCCCCATTTAATGCTGCTGTCAAAACTAGCCGCTCCGACATAAATTATACCACCATTTTCCGTAAGGTAGCTTGTCTTCCAAAATCGCGCGTGGTGCCTGGCGCGGACGTTATTGGATTCAGCCGCTTTTTCAAAGCCGAAGTCGTGCACGCCGGCGTTCCAGAAATCCGGCGTCATGGGAGCTTTGGAGTATGGCCTTTTCCATAAAGCGTCCTTCGCCAATTCAACAAGGTCGGAAATGCCCGCGCTGTCAGCCAGCGACCAGCCGGCTTGTTGGAATAATTCAATCAGCCGCTGGTCGTTTTCAGCGATAATAATAAAGCTTAGCGGCTCTTGTTTATTGCCTAATAATGTTTCCGTGTATTTTAATTGGTCGCTGGAAAATATTGCCGCCGGATCGCTTATAATAATCTGTTTTTCCTCAGGAAGTATTGAAGCGGGTATTTTGTAGTTAAGGGCGAAGATTACATACAGGCCGATAGAAATAAAAATTAAGCCGCCGGTCGCGGCGTGTTTCTTTATGACCGGGCCAACCGCGGCATTTGCCGGCTTATTGTATGAAAAATACTCGGACAGGCTGATGGCGATAATCAGCCAGATTGCGCCTGCCAAATATCCGCCCCAGACATCGCTGGCGTAATGGACTCCCAAATACAGCCGGCTGAAGCCGATTAGTATTATGAGAATGAAACCGGCAAAAAAAGCGTTTATTTTTATATTCCACTGCTTCGCGTTTCTTATCAAAAAGTAGGTGAGAAAGCCGTAGAAAGCGACCGCTATCGTGGCATGTCCGCTGGGAAAAGAAAAATAATTTTCCGGGTAGACAGCAATGTCCGGCCGGACCCGGTGGAAAACTAACTTTCCAATAGAGGTAAAAATTTCACTGCCGGCGATGCTTAACAAGAGCGGAGAGATGTAAAGCCGTTTTTTCCAGAGCCATAAAATAAGAACGGCGGCGGCTGTGAAAATCATTATAATCTGCCACTTGCCAAGCAATGTGACCCAAAAGAAAAATTTTGTGAGTCCGGCGCTTCTGAAAATCGCAAGCAGATTGGCCACCCGGATATCGGCGGAAACAATAATGTCGGAATTTATAATATCTTCAATAATTCCCCCAAACAGGGAAAGGGCGTAGATCAGGGTCAGGGAAAGCAGGGTAAGCGGCAGGCCGTAAAATTCATTCCGGTCCAGCCGCCTGCGCGTAAACCGAAAAAAAGCCTTATGCTTGCCGGCAAATTTTTTAACCTCGGGATTTTCAGTTACGGCCCGCTTTACGGACAGCCAGAGAGAATATAAGAAAGAAAAAAATTGCCTCCCTTTTTTAATGAAAACAATTTTTAGGATATAAAATATGGCGAAGACAGCGAGCAGAACCGTTAAAAATAATCCTGCGCGCGTCAGCCATGTTTTAGCGATATCAAGGGATTGGGCGAAAAAAAATCCGGGCAGAATCCAGGCCAGGCTCCAGCCGATCGCCCCCAAAACATTCCACACCATAAAAGGAGCCCTTTTCATATTTAGAGTTCCCGCTATCAGAGGAATTATCTCTTTTATGCTGGGGACGAAGCGGCCGAAAAAAACGCTTTTTGCCCCGTGATTATTAAAAAAATCTTCAGCTTTTTTAATATGATGCGGCTTTACGAACCAGAATCCTTTGGCGATAATTTTCGTTCCGTATTTTTTCCCTACGTAGTAATTTATATTGTCGCCGATAATCGCGCCGATGATGGCGAACCAAAATAAATCCCCTAAGTCAAAATACCCCCTGCCAGCCAAGGCTCCCATGAATAAAACAATAGTCGAGCCCGGTATAATCCATCCGACCCCCAACACTGTTTCCAGCATAGCCGCGAAAAAAGCTATCCAATAGCCTATTATATGGAAATGCTCAATCGCCGGTAAAAGTAATGATATAAAATGCATATTTCATAGCTAAGCGTTGCAAACTTATTAATTTTTATAACACTATTTCGTCTAAATCCTTTCGATATCAATGCCTCAAAAAAAATCAGTAACTCGCCCTGTTGCGATTTAGTCAATGTAGTTGTCGGTATTATTTTTTCCATTATTTTTTTACCCTCTCTGCAAGTCCTGCTTTTTTCCGCCCAAAGCCTCCGCAACTTAGCGGGCAGGCAGATAATCAATAAAAAGCACGCCGTTTAAATGGTCTATTTCATGCTGGATAACCCGCGCCAGCAGGCCTTCGGCTTTTATTCCCCGCTTTTTATTTTTAGCGTCGCAATAGACCGCTCGTATTTTTTTATGCCTTTTTACGTTTCCATTAACGCCGGGAAGAGAAAGGCAGCCCTCTTCGCCTAATTCTTTGCGCCATGATTTCCGGGTTATTTTCGGATTAACCATGGCAATCGGGCCGTCTTTAGTATTAATAACTATCAGGCGAATGTTCTTGCCGACCTGCGGGGCGGCGAGCCCCACGCCGTCAAACTCCAGCATGGTTTTCTCCATATCTAAAATAAGCCGCCTGGTTTTTTCATCAGCCTTTTCTATTTTAGCGGATTTTTTTCTTAGGATTGGATTTGGGTGGGTTATTATAATAAGTAGTTTAGGCATAGTTATTTTTTTGTCATCCCGACTGGAGTCCCGATGCAATCGGAACGAAACGGGGGGATATACGTTAGTTATATTCCTCCGTTCTCCGCAAGCTGGCGGATCGGTCGGAATGACAAGCATTGCTGCGCTCGGGATGACAATAAATCCAGCACCTTGACCGCAGGGTATTAAACCCTGCGGCAAGAATGATGATAGCCCTTCATCCCTGCGGCAGAGACCGCATGGTATTCGGGCACGGTGCTGGATAAAAGTAAGGATGACAATAATTAAGTTAACGGGTCTACATCTATGCTCCAAGCGTTTGATAAGTTGACTAAAATTTGTTTAAGCATATCATTTTTTTGGCTTTCAGTCAATTTTATAATAATATTTCTCTGCCAAAAATTGCGGATTTTTTCATTAACCGGCTTAACCGGGCCGATTATTTCCGCATCCGGCAGCCCTTTTCTTAATTTATCCGCCATTGCCGCGCTTTCTTTTTGCAAATAGTTATAGTCGTCGCTTTTGCAGATTAGTTTTATCATTTTTATATACGGCGGATATTTTAAAGCCTGGCGGTTTTTAAGCTCCTGTTGATAAAATTCATCGAGATTATTCCGCGCTAACAATCGCAGCAGCCTATTTTCCTGATTATAAGTTTGGATAATGCAGTTATTTATATCATCCCGCCGGCAAAGCTGGTTTAGCATCTGCCAGGATTTTTCATCCGTCCGCCAGTCGGGGAAATTTAAAATAGAATCAATATTAACGGCGGCGATCAGCGACAGGTTGGGAGAGGAGAGGGGCAGAGCTGTCTGCGTGCCGATTAGGATGTCAATTTTTCCGGCGGAAAATTCTTCGTATTTTTGCCGAAGCTCTTTTAGGCGCGGGGCGTTCCCGATATCTAGGCGGGAGGTCCGGGCGCCGGGAAATAAATTCTTTGCCTCCTGTTCGACTTTTTCCACGCCGGTGCCGAAGCCTTTAATGCGCGGCGATCTGCATTTCGGGCAGGTTAGGGGAGAGGCGGCTTTATAGCTGCAGCGGTTGCAGCTTAGGGTCCGGCCGGTATGCTCCATCAGGGCATTATGGCAGTTCGGGCAGCGCATAATATGGCCGCAGTCGCGGCACATCACAAAAGTGGAAGAGCCGCGGCGGTTTACGAACAGCATCGCCTGCCGCTTTTCGCGCAGGATTTCGGTGATGGAAATTTGCAATTTTTCAGAAAAAATAGAGTAGTTTCCCTTGCGCAGTTCATCGCGCATGTCAATAATTACCCCCCTCGCTCCCTCCTTAGTAAGAGGGGGAGTAGATTCTGTTTTATTTTCTTCTTTCCTAAAGAGGAGTGCCTGAACGAAGTGAATGTCGCCCCCCTTCTCTTTACTAAGGAGAGGCCCAGGGGTTGGGCTCGCCTGCAACGCTTCGCGTAGCGATGCGGGCAGGGGTGAGGTGAAATAAGCGCCCACGGACGGCGCCGTTGCGCCGAAAATCAAATCGCACCCGTAAAGCCGGGCTTTTTCCCCCGCTACTGTCCGGGCGTCATAGCGGGGATTCATATCCCACTGTTTATAACTTAAGTTTTGCTCCTCATCGACGATAATGCTTCCCAAATTGCAAAACGGAGTCAGAACCGCGTGGCGCGTGCCTAAAAATATTTTGGCGCCGCCGGACTGCGCGCGCCGCCAATTTATGTAAGCGTCCGTTTTTGACAGGCCGCCGTGCAAGAGGACTATTTCTTCATTGAAAAAATGTTTTTCCAGCCATTCCTGCGTTTGCGGGATAAGCGAAAGTTCAGGCACAAGAAAGAGAGCCTGTTTTTTATTTTGCAAAGCTTGGCTGATAATTTTTAGATATTCTTGCCGGCGCGGGGTTGGCGTATTGATGATTAATTTAATATCGCCATTTTTTTTAACTGTGTGGACAGAATTGTCGCAGGATTCTTCTCTCTCTCCGATATTAATTGAAGTTCCGCCCGCGATGACGGATAAATTAATCTTAACGAGCGCCTCTTCCACTTTTTTTATCCTTTTTTTGGGCGGTTCCGGAGCGAGCTGTTTTAAAATCAATCCCGGAGAGGCATAGTAGTACTCGCTGACGAACTCAACTAGTTTTATCTCCCGCTGGCCGACTAGCGGGTGTTGGTCGATTATTTTATTCACCTGCTTAAACTCAATGCCCGCCGGCGCTTCCGCCGTTATTTTCACCACAATGCCGGGCAGGCTGCGGTAGTAGAGCGGAATTTCCACCAGCTGCCCGATTTTTATTTCCTTCGCCAAATCGCCCAATTCATAGGTATAAATTTGGGGGCGCGAGAGAGGCAGTCTGGTTAGAGGAATAATGTTCGCGTACATAAAAAGGCAGTTTAAATCGCCTTTATCTTAACACTATACTTTTTATTGGTCAAAAATAAAAAAAGGGAAGATTTTCTTCCCTTTACTAATGGCTCGTTTTAAACCGTTATGCTTCACAAAAGATAGTTTGCTCTCGGTCAGGTCCGACCGAAACGATACCAATGGGTACGCCGGTCAATTCCGAAATCCGCGCCAAATAGTTCTTAGCAGCTTGAGGCAGGTCGCTATAACAAGTGATGCCGCTGATATCGGATTGCCAACCGGGCATTTCTTCGTAAATTGGCTCGCATTGGACGAGAACTTCAATGTCGGCCGGGGTTGTTTCGAGAGTTTCGTTACCACAGTGATAGCCGGTGCAAATTTGTATGATTTCGAAACCATCCAGCACATCAAGTTTAGTGATGGCCAATTTGGTCGCGCCATTGGTTTGAGCAGTGTAACTCGTGATTACTGCATCAAACCATCCACACCGTCGTTTTCGTCCGGTAGTCGCGCCGAATTCTTTTCCGGTTTGTTGTATCTTTTCTCCGGTAGCATCTTTCAACTCGGTAGGGAAAGGACCTTCGCCTACGCGCGTTGTGTATCCTTTAACAACGAGGAAAATTTCCCCAAAGTAAGCGGGCGGCATTCCGGAGCCGGTAGAAATGCCACCAATGGTTGGGTTAGACGAAGTGACGCATGGGTATGTTCCCAGGTCAATATCCAGCATCGCACCCTGCGCCCCTTCAAAAAGCATCGTGGTTCCTAATTTCATCTCCTTATGAAGGAGAGATACGGTATCAGCCACAAATGGCCGAAGGAACTGTAATGCCTCAATCCATTTAGCGGCATCATCCAGAGCCATTGCGGGGGCATGAAGTTGCTCCAATATTTGGCTTTGTTGATGCAAATGGTCCATGACGATTCTGGTAATAGTATCGTCATCGTTTTGGCAAATGTTCATCCGCATGTTAGTACGGTTGGCCTTGCCAGCATAAGCCGGTCCAATGCCGCGTCCGGTGGTATCAATTTTTTTATTTCCCCGGTTTTGCTCCTGAAATCCATCCAGTATTTTGTGGTAAGGAAAGATAATATGCGCGCGGTCGCTCACATGCAGTTTATGTTTTCCTTCTTCAGCCGGGTTAATACCGTATTGCTGTAGTCGCTGTATTTCCTCCTTCAGCACGGTAGGGTCAATAACGACGCCATTGCCGATGACGCATCTTACCTCCGGATTTAAAATACCGGAAGGAATAAGATGAAAGATATGTTTCTCTTTCTTGACGACTACCGTGTGCCCGGCGTTATTACCGCCCTGACAGCGGACGATAATTCCGTTTTGAGGGGATAAGAGGTCAACAACCTTGCCTTTCCCTTCATCGCCCCATTGTCCACCTAGAACTACTGTTCCGTTTGCTTTCATGAGATTTTTTCCTTTCGAATCAAAGAGTTTTTTTCCAACAAAAAAAGGATTGCTTGTTAAAAAGATCGTCCCTCCTTTATTTATACTATAAATATAGCTTTATTTCAGGTATTTGTAAAGAAAATTATACCCCGAACTCCATCACTAAATGCCCGATGCCAAAAGGGCTTTCATATGATAATAATTCCGGCCGGCAGTTGATTTCCACGATAATGCCGAGCAGGATGGCGATGGCTTTAATTTCTTCAGTTCCGGTTTTCACGACTTGCTTCGGATCTAAATTTATTATTTCTTCATATTGCTTTTCCTTAAGCAGCTTGATTATTTTCTGGTCGAATTTTTTCGCGCCGGCGAGATAGCCATCCGGGGAATCCTTAGTCAGTTTGTTTGAAGTTTCCGCCGAAGCGATTACCGCGATGCGCTTTGTATTTTCCGCTATCTCCTCTATCAGCGCCCGGCCGAATTTGTAATGTTCCGGCAGATCCAGCCCAGAGGAGCTTATAGGCACTATTTTCACGTTTTTTTTATGCGCGCATAAAAAGTGCAGGGGAGTCAAACAGCCGTAGTCCAGGCTCTCTACCGTGGTTAATTGGAGCGGCAGGGTTGTTTCCAGCCGTTCTTTTATCCGGTAGCTTAAGGCGTTATCTCCGGCATATTCGTCTTTGGTCGCCAAATCGCCGAATTCCCCAAAATTGCCTTTAAACTCGGGGGAGAAATTAATTACAAAAGATTTTTCATTAATTTGGCCGTGCGGGGAAATTATAATAACCGTTTCCGGCTGGGCGGCATAAAAATCACCCTCCATTTTTTTTAAGGCCTCAATGGTGGCGGCTAGTTTTTTTGTATGCTCCCGCCCCACTGTTTCTATAAGCAGGGGAGAATGGGGGACGATGGCAGAAAAGATAAGCATAGAATGCAGAAAAATTAAAAATATAAGTGAAAAATTTTAAATTGCCATTTTGCGTTTTGATTTTTTCATTTTTAATCTCTACTTAACGATTCTTCAGTTATTATTTCTCCCTGCCCGTACAAAGCCAAAACGCGGGGATGCACCTCTAAAATATTTTCCCATTTATATCCCAATTTTTCAAACACTTTGCCGGACGCGATCGGGCGCTTAACGCCGTTGGATATTACGTAAACTGACGGATTCATGGTTGACTTTAAGAGGTAGCCGTCCTCAAATTTAACCGGTTCGATTTTTGTGTATTTTTCCAGCTCTTCTTCGGTGGCTTTTATGGCGGAATAATTTTTAAATTTTGTTTTTAGAAATATCGGGTCAATCAGCGGGGCTTTAGCGCCGTTGATTACGAAATAAACTCCGCCGGTTTTCGGGTCCTTGAGCAAGACACCGGTCGGGTAGGCGTCGTTTTCCGTAACCGGATCGCCATTCTGATAATAGCTTAAATCCTGCGAGCTGGCGCTGTCCACCTCCTCCGGATTAAACCCTAAACGGCGGAAAGCTTCCGGGCTCTCGATTTTCCGCTTGGCGTCGTTAACTAAAAGGTAGATATCCCCCGGCGGTGATTTAACCAGCGAATATTGGGCGAATTTAATCGGGTCGCCTTTCAGGTAACCGTCCAGGTCGGCTTTGTTAACGGTAATTATTTTTTTCGGATCATACCGGGAATTAAGCGCGCCCTGACTTAAAAACGGCCTCTTTTTTCCGCCCTGGATCAGCCAGACGCCCGGCTCGCTATCAGCCCGGACTAAAGAGCCGTCCGGAAAGATGCGGGAAAAATATTGGTTCCAAAGCTTCCAAAAATTATAATTGCCGTTATAGACATGCGGCGTGTAAGTATAAAGAGAGGCTGTCGCTTTATTTTGCGGCGTTACAGTTATTTTTTCCGGGGAATTCAATGTTTCCTGGTCCGCTTCCGTTATGGGAATTAAGGCATCATATTTGTTTTTTGCCACATAGGTTTTACCGGCTTGATATTTATATATAAAGTGGTTGGCCATGTATTCATAAAATTGTAAAGAAGCTGAATTAACCTGTTTGCCAAAACCCTGGTATTTGGGATTGCATCCGCCTCCGTCCGGACAGCCGTAGCCGGCGGCCCAGTCCAACTGGCTTTGCTTGGGGTTCTTTTCGTCCAATAAGCTTTGTTCTTTCTGCAGCAATACCAGTAAAAAGCGGGGGTTGATGGAAATAGGAACGCACTTGGCTTTGCGTTCGGCTATGGTCGGATTGTCGCTTAAATTAATGTCGTCGCAGTCATAGTTATTAATCGCGGCATCATAAATAATTTCCGCCGCGGATTTTAAAATATTATCATAATTTTCAATCGCGCGATTCGCTAAAGATCCGCCCTTCTCAGATAAGAAACTCTTTATATCGTTCAGGCTCATGGTGCTTTTATCTAAAATTTCACTGTCAGAAATAATGTAATTAGGGTTGAATTCTAAGGCCAGGGCCGGCTGAGCGATAAATAATCCCAGAAGGATAGCGGCGGTGATTTTTTTCATAAATGGATAAAGTTAATCAATTACTTATAATCAACTAATCCATTATATCATATTTTATTCACATACAAAAATGTTTATCATTTGGCGCGATTCGCGCGTTTATCCAGCACCGTGCCCGAATACCCTGCGGTCTCTGCCGCAGGGATGAAGGGCTATCATCATTCTTGCCGCAGGGTTTAATACCCTGCGG
>PFAR01000013.1:0-15975 GCA_002773655.1 Candidatus Falkowbacteria bacterium CG10_big_fil_rev_8_21_14_0_10_43_10
TTACAATTGGAGCCACCACGCGGTTGATATTGCCAATAAAATCGGCACGGCAATCTATGCCGCCGACGCGGGTACGGTTGAGTATGCCGGCTGGGGAAGCGGATATGGCAATCAAATCGTTATTGACCACGGCGGCGGTAAAAAAACCCGCTACGCCCACGCATCCAAGCTGTTTGTCAGCAAGGGCGATACAATCGCTAAAGGACAAACTATCGCGGCCATGGGATCGACCGGCTGGTCAACCGGCCCGCATCTTCATTTTGAAGTTATTATCAATGGAGGCAAGTTAAATCCGCTTGACTTTATTAAATAATAGTTATATAGTTACTCGGTTAATTAGTTGCTTGATTTATTATTTTATAACTGATTAACTAATTAACTGTGTAACTAATTAATTCCTATGCTTCATATTATACTCGGCTTAATCGGCATGGTTATCGGCGCCTTAATTACCATTTATTCGGAAAAAATGTTAAATGCTTTCGGACGTATTCCTTTTTTTGAAAAATATCTTGGTTTTGAAGGCGGCTCCCGACTGGGATACAAAATAATCGGTCTGCTTATTTTTTTTATCTCCCTTTTAATAATGACTAATTTAATTCAAGAATTCCTGATGTGGGTTCTATTGCCGATACTGGCACCGATGAAAAGGACATTTTGAAATAAATTCCAAGTTCTAAATCACAAATTCCAAAAAAATATTAAATTCTAAATTATAAATAACAAAAATAAATCTTTAAAATTTATTTGTAATTTGGTACTTGAAATTTGTTATTTCTTTCGTTGGGCCTTTAGCTCAGCTGGCTAGAGCACCTGCTTTGCAAGCAGGGGGTCAAGGGTTCGAATCCCTTAAGGTCCACAAAAAAAGGGTTTATCTAACCCTTATTTTTTATAAAAAACCCGCTGAACCGAAGTCCCGCGGGGAATATTATTAATTTTCTTCACACCACTGGCGTGCGTTTTGGAACAACTTCAGCCAAGGCGAAACCTTGATTTCAGACCATTCCCGAGGCCAATAAGACCACTGCCAAGGAAGAAAAGTACGTTCGGGATGAGGCATTATTGCGAGATGTCGTCCGTCAGGCGAACACAGCCCCGCAATTCCCAAGATAGATCCGTTCGGGTTGAATGGATATTCCTCGGTCGGTTCGTTTTCCGAATCCACATAAACCAGAGGCGCGAGATTTTTCTCTTTCACCACATTCAGAATCTGTGGATCGGGAAAGTGCAACCGCCCTTCGCCGTGAGCGATATGAACACCGAGCGTCGATCCTTCCATGCCTGCCAGTAAAATTGACGGGCTTGGTTGGATTTTCACTTGACTCCAACGCGACTCAAAGCGTTCAGAACAATTGCAGATGAACCGCGGCTGGATTTTTTCATCCAATCCTTGCCAGGGCACCCACCCAAGGAGCGCAAAGAGTTGACACCCATTGCAAACTCCCAAAGTGAATGTGCCTTTGCGATTATAAAACCGCTTGAACATTTCCCTTAGCGTTGAATTAAACTTAATCGATCCAGCCCAACCCTTCGCGCTATCGAAGACGTCCATGAACGAAAACCCACCTGGAGCAACAAGACCATGGAACTGATCCAAAGTTATGCGGCCAGCCAGAAGATCACTCATAGTAATGTCAAACGGATTCAGTCCGGCGGTATAGAACGCCGCCGCCATTTCCCGATCTCCATTAGTGCCTTCCTCGCGCACGACCGCAACCTTCGGACGAAAATCTCCGTCTTTCACGACTGTCGCATTGGGCGTAAAGCCGAGATGATACACCGGCTCATGCAAAACTTGATAAGTCGCAAACTCTTCATCAGCGACTCCATTTTCCGTTTGGAATTTTTCCAACTGATAACTGGTGGCTTCCCACCATTGACGGAATGTTGGGAGGTCAATGCCGAAAACGCGAGGAGGACGATCGGAAGTTGTCTTGCCAAGACTTATGAGCGAAGGAGCCCCCTCGCTTTTCAGAATCCGGTCGATCAGATCCTTGTCGTTCGGCCGGTATTCAATAACCAGGCCGAGCTCTTCTGAAAACAGAGACGCAAGATTGAACTGGCCGTCGATGGCCGCTCCGCAGTTCCCACCAAGGCACATCTCAATTACGGTTGTTGTGAGACCGCCATCGCTTCTGTCGTGAAGCGAAAGCAAAACTCCGCTCTCATGAAGAATTTGTACTGCTTTCCATGTTGCCTTGAGCAACTCTGGATCGCAATCGGGGGTTTCATCTCCGATTTGATTGAGAGCTTGGAGCAGGGCTGAACCGCCGAGGCGATTCTTCCCCAGACCAAGATCAATCAGACCGAGACAACTTTCTCCTGGCGCCTTGATGTCTGGCGTAAGTACTTTGGTAATATCAGGCATCGAGGCATAGCCAAGAATGACCAACTCACCAGGTGCTTTCACCAGCTCTCCGTCAACCGTCGCCGCCATCGAGAGACTGTCTTTTCCTCCGTCGGGAGCAATCCCCAACGAAATCATAGCATCTCTCATTGCAACAGCAGCGTCATAAAGAAGCGCACCCTCACCAGCCATTTTTGCAGGCCACATCCAGTTGACCCTGCAACGAACCCCTGAAAGATGAATTCCGCCAGCCGATATCAAGTTGGTAAGCATTTCGCCTACCGCCATCCGAGCACCAGCTTTTGGATCGATCAGCATCTTCAGTGGTTGTTCACCAATCGCCGAAGCCTTCCCAGTTAAACCGAAGTAGCTATCGGCGAGGACAGCAACGTCCGCAATTGGAACCTGAGTCGCCCCGCAGCATGGTTGACGCACGATGCGCCCACCAACACTACGGTCGATTTTACGAACCAGGAATCCCTTGGAGCCCACCGACAATTGCTGAAATACAATCTCAATCGCCTTTGTAAGCGTAAGATTGTCTGGCAATTTCGAAGGATTAAAACTCCTTGGGAGATGATCGGACTTGAAGGTTTTCTGCGGAAGTTTTCCCAGAATATCATGCAGATCAAGACGAACAGGTGTTGTGCCATTTGCCGAGTCAACTACGGTGACATGTCCGTCACACGTAATCTCCCCCAGCATTTCGCAATTAACCCGCTCGCGGTCGCAGATTTTCTGGAATAATTCCGCTTTGTCGGGTCCGATTAACAAGCCGTACCGCTCCTGGTATTCAGCACTCCAAATGGAAAGAACAGACATCGTCTTGTCTCCAAGAACGATTTGACGAATATCCACTCTTCCACCAACGGTTTCCATGAGCTCAGTCAAAACGTTACTTGGCCCGCCCGCGCCTTGGTCGTGAACACTTTCAATAGGATTTTCATCTCCCATATCAATGCACGCCTGAAGAACACGGACTGCCTTGTTGCCCATTTCGCCGTTACCGCGCTGAACCGATTTGAAATCAAGACCAGCGTCGTTCTGTCCTTGAACCATGCTTGAAGCAGCTCCACCGCCTTCACCGATTGCGTAAGCTGGCCCACCAATGGCCACGATGAGCATCCCTTTTTGAGGAGTTTTCTTTTTCGTGAGCGCGCCATCGATATGACCAATACCTCCGCTATACAGCACAGGCTTGCGAAATTCACGCCTCTGGCCGAAGACTACTTGGCAAAATGTTCTGGCAAAGCCACAACCAAGCGGCTCGCCGTACTGATTCTCGTAATCCGAAATTCCATTGCTACCTTCGATGAGAATTCGAAGCGGCGTGGCGTGCTTATCGCTCACCTCACCGCCAACGACTTCACCAGCGATATCGTAGCCAGGAATAAACAGATTGCCGACACAATATCCTGCCATCGCAAGTCCAGTGATAGAGCCACGGCCGCCAGCACAATTGTCGCGGATACGCCCACCAGCACCAGTCGCTGCACCAGGATATGGTGCAATCAACGTTGGATGGTTGTGCGTCTCCGCCGTTGCTGTCGGATGCAAGATTCTCCATACGACTTTGAATGACGATGGATTGCCAGGGTTAGCTGGCACAAAGACTGGAACCTTAAATCCGTGCAGAGCACCGACGTTGTCATTAAAAGCCAGAACACTGACGTTCTGACCAGAGATAGCCCGAAGTGGCGCTCGAATGATATCAAGCAGACACTCTGGCATCTCAACCCCGTCGATCACTTGTTTTGCTTTGAAATACCAGTGACGCGAGTGCTCGCTGTTGGCGTTGCCGATTTGGAACAGTTCCACGTCAGTGGGATTTCTCCCGTAACGACGGAAAAGTTCCGTGTAGTATCTGATATCCCATTCGTCCATGCCGAGGCCGAGCTGTTTATTTGCCTGACGAATTGCTTCCTCTCCCTGTTCAAGAACAGGAATGATTTGCACTTCGGCAGGTTTTGCATTGAGCTCGAAACTTGTCAGACCGCCAAACGGATAGACAGATTGCGTCATCTTATCCAAGCGCTCGGCAAGAATCCTTTCTTGTGTGCCACCGTCGACCTCATAAAGTCTCGATGGCTCAATTCTGACTACCTTATTCAGTCCCATCGCGTGGCAAATCGCCACAGCATTGGTTGAAAAAGGCGTCTCTACGTTGAGCCGCGGACCGATTTCAACGTACGAACCACTACTGTAAGACGGGTAGTCGTAAACGAATATTGGTTCAAATGTTTCTGCAATAATCCAACGGAGTTTCTTTAACTCATCCGCGGTCATTTCCAGAAGCGTTTCAACATAGAAACAGACTTCAAACAAACCGAAATTCCTGACCAACTTGGTTATCATGACAACCTCCTCGTTTCCGTTTTTTTGCGATATCCATTAAAACAGCAAAGCTGCTATTTTCCCGTTTATTCTATTATAAAAAGAACTAAAACATAGTCCTCCTTTCTATCCCAATTTAAGCATTTTAATGGCAAAAAAGCAAACAAAAAAAGTAGGGGGCGGAGGCGCGTTAAAAAAGTAGCGGCGGTTTAAAACCGGCCGCTACTTTTTTATGACTTTTTCTGTTTCCCCATGCTTATTTATCTTATTGAGCCTTTTGGAAGCGCCCCATTTTACCTCCAAAATTTAGGCCCAGCTCTTCCCGAATTTTCTTAGCTTCTTCAAACTTTCCTTCCTGCATTAATTTATGGCTGGCCGCTAATTTGGAAAAATTTTCCGCGGTAATCTTTTCCGCAATCGGATTATCACCCATTAAATTTTTCCAAGACTCATAATCATTATTTTCAATGGCGGACCTGATGGCTTCATGCTGTCTGGGAGTAATTCCCTCGCCGGACCGCATCGCCTCATGCAAAGCGGCCATTTTATTAAAATTTTCTTCAGTGATAAATTCGCTTAATTTATTAACCTGCTCATCCATTAGTTTTTTCCAGGCGGCATAATCTTTGTTTTCGACCGCGGCCATCATCTCCTGACGGTTGGCCATAAACTGGCCTTGATTTTTGAACTCAAAATTAGCTGCCCCGCCCTGATAGGCATAAGTGGCGCCAGCCACAATAGCGGTAGTTACTACTACGCCGACCGCGGCGGCCAAAATGTTTGTTTTATTCATATGGTTATTTCTTAATAAATAAGTGCGTTGGCACGTGCGCTAATTACTACGCATTGCTGAACTCTTTCTTTCACGCCGCCTTACCTCATTATCCTTCTTATTTCCGGCCGGGAAAAATCGGGCGGCCCGAAAAACGGACTGATTTCTAAAGCTTCAAATTTCAAATCTTCCAATTTTTCTCCGATTATTCTGATTTTTTCATTTTTTTCCATTTCCACCAGCGGATGCACAAAACACTCCCGACAGCGCACGCGCCAAATATTTTTATCAATATCGCTTAAACTGAATTCATCATCTGAATACGGCGAAATAATTTCGCCGGCTAAAAACCCTTTTCCCGGATTAAGCCAGAGCGCCTGCCGCGGGCGGATCATCATATTATAATAGGGCACGCCCTGCATAGCGCCCTGCTCCATAAAACGGCCGGCCATAAAGGAACGATGCGATGCCCAGCCAAAACTGATAATTAAGACAGTTAACATTAAAATAATAACCGGCAAAGCGTAGCGGTAGCCCTTTTTAGTATGGCGAAAGGCGTAATACGCCAGGACAACCAGGCCGATTGAAGCAATTATCCAAAAATAAGGCAGATGTATGAATAAAAACCGGCTGCGGGTTAACCCCAAACGGGGACGCAAGGCCCAATCAGCGCTTTGTAAATTAAAAATTATGGCGGCAAAGACTAAAGCCGCGACTGCGGTTAAGATGCCGACGCCGAACCAAATTAAAAATTCCCTGAGCTGAAATTGCCACTTCGGAGTTTGCTTGGCATCGCCATGCTTTATTTTTTCCAAAATTTTATCTTTTAAATTTTTCATAAAAAATTAATACTTAACTTTGTCGCTTCTTTTTTAAACTGCTTTTTCGCCCGATTGATCAACGTCGCGATCGTGCCTATCGGCTTTTTTAAAATGTCGGAAATTTCTTCATAGCTTTTTTCCTCTAAAAATTTCAATATTAAAACCTCCCGATATTTTAAATCAATCTCCGCCAAAATTTTTTTAATATCGCCGCGGAAATCTTTGTTTTCCAAATCTCTCTGAATATCAAACTCCGAGGAAATGCTATTTAAAAATCCATCTATTTCATCCCCGCGGACAAACTGCGGCTTAGCTTTCCTTCTCCGCCAATCACTGATTATTTCGTTGTGGGCAATGCGATAAATCCAGGAAGAAAACTTTAAAGATGGATCAAACCCGTTCAAATTCTGGTAAACTTTAATAAAAATATCCTGCAACAGGTCTTCAGTGTCTTCATTATCCAGCCCGGCGATTCTTTTTATATAGCGGGCAATTTTTTTTTCATATCGTCCTACTATATAATTAAAATTATCCGGCTTTTTTAGAGCAAGCTGGACTAGATCGCTGTCTGTTTTATTGCCAAAATCCGTATTTCGGGGCATATTATATTGTTACGTAAAAATTCATTTATTTCTTTCATGTATTATAACATAAAAGGGAAAACTATTTATTATCGGCGGCTTGTTATTCATCTTGGAATCGTTTTTGCCTCTCTCCTGGCAAGCGCCTGTTTTTGCCATGATAGTTATCGGGATAATTTTAGGAACCTTAGGATACTCATATTGGCTATACCAAAAAATAGGCTGTTTTGCGGGCTTTATTGACAAAAATATTTAAAAAGCATATAATGTTCTTATAATTTATTAAGGTTTTGTTTAGTTTCATTTTATTGGACTAACAAAACAAAAAGGGTCCAATAAAATGGATAATCGAAATTCTTCTGGCGACCGCCAGATGTACCAGGGCAGCTGGAGTTGCTCTGAATGCGGAGCGGCCATCACCGAACTGCCGTTTGAACCAAACGGCACTTCTCCGCTTTATTGCCGCGACTGCCATCGCAAACAGCGGGAAAGCCGCCGGCCAACAAGCCGCAGCTTCGGCGAACGCAAGATGTACCGGGGCAACTGGAGCTGCTCATCCTGCGGCAATTCAATCACTGAACTGCCGTTTGAGCCGAAAGACGAGTCGATGCTTTTATGCAAAGACTGCTACCGGTCGCAAAAAAATCGTTAGAGCAATAATTCATCTATTGCAATATAAAAAATTTCCGGGTTATGCCCGGAAGTTTTTGTTTTATTGACAAAATTATTTAGATATGCTATTATAAAGAATAATTTAAAAGACTCACTTTTTCTGTATCAGATAAAAAAATCTGGCCTTAAAAAACTCGGGTCGGATTTTTTATTAGAATTTATGACACCACAACTGCAATCATTTGATGGACTGGGAATTGCGCCTAAAATCATAGATATTTTAGACCGGCTGAAGTTCAGCGTCCCCACTCCGATTCAACATCAAACTATTCCGATCGCCATTGAAGGAAAAGACATTATGGGAATCGCCCAAACCGGCACGGGTAAAACGCTCGCGTTCGGCGTGCCGATAATCCAGCGCCTGGCGCAAACCAAAGGCGCCGGATTAGTAATACTCCCCACCAGAGAACTGGCGGTACAGGTTGATGAAGAACTTAATAAAATCGGGCGGCCATTAGGCTTAAAAACCGCCATCATAATTGGAGGCGGAAATATGCGCCAACAAATTTTTCAGTTGCGGCGCAACCCCCATATCACAATTGCCACCCCCGGGCGGTTAATTGATCATCTGGAACGTAAGACAATCAAGTTAGATAAAATTTCGGTTTTAGTACTGGATGAAGCGGATCGAATGCTGGACATGGGTTTTGCGCCGCAAATAAAAAAGATACTGCAGACTGTGCCGCAGGAAAGGCAAACTATGCTGTTTTCCGCCACTATGCCGCCGGAAATCGTGAATATCGCCAATAATTATATGAAATTTCCGATCAGGGTAGAAATAACCCCAGCCGGCAGCGTGGCGGCCGATATCACGCACGAAATATTTTTTGTCCAGCCGGAGTCAAAAATGGCCTTATTGGAAACAATATTAAAAGAATACAAAGGCAGCGCCCTGGTATTCAGCCGCACCAAACACGGCGCCAAAAAAATCGCCCTGGCTGTCAGAAAAATGGGACACAGCTCAACCGAGATGCATTCCAATTGCAATTTGAATCAGCGGCTGCGGGCGCTGGCTGACTTTAAAAGCGGCCGGACCAGAATAATGGTCGCGACCGATGTGGCGTCCCGCGGGATTGACGTAAAAAACATTGAAACGGTCATTAATTACGACCTCCCGGAAAAAGCCAACGATTATGTCCACCGCGTCGGGCGCACCGGACGCGCCGGGCATGTTGGCCACGCGATTTCTTTTGCCATCCCCGCCCAAAAGCGTGACATTTTGGATATTGAACGATTAATTAAAAAGACGCTGCCGATATCAAAAAGATCCGGCATTACGACTGAAGCCGGCGGCAGCCAAAATGATTACCGCCATCCCCGGGCAATGAACCGAAGCAAATCCGCTCACGCTCATTCGGGAAAAAACCACCATCCCTTTTATGGAGGCAGGGGCCAATCTCCGCGAAACAACCGCCGCCGGAGAAGTTCAAATTCATCCAGGAGATTACGGGCGTAAAATCATTATATCCGAACGCTGTTTAGCGGCGGCAGTTAAAGCCGGAGATTCCGCCGCTTGCCTGTCCCATGGGGGACTATTCTTGACACAAGCGAATATCCGGGCTTTCTCTTTTTACAACAATACCAATTTTGTATATACAAAAAATTACCCGCCAATATTAGCGGGTAATTTTTTTTTGGGGTCAAAGGCCATTTGCTAACCTGATAAATATACTGGAAGATAGGCCGTATATGACAATAATGGGGGAGAAAGCGAGAGTACTATTAAAAATAAAAAACTAAAATAAGCTATCAATCTATAGAAAAAACAACTCATCTATCTTAATAAAGGTTGGCAATGTCTCAATGCGTATACCCAATTCGTAGAACCTTAACAACATATAAAAAATAAGTTAAATTACAATATTGAATAATGGTTGCAAATTCCTTATTCAATAACAATATTCCGGTCCTTTTACAACACAATAACCTAATGTCGTTCTGTAGCGGTTACCACTGGTCATCAGTTCGTATTGGGGTGAGGAGGTCATTATGAAAGTTACATACATTCAAGATGTCGCGAATGGAGTTACTAATGATTCAGTGGTGACGCTCTACGGATGGTGTAAAAAAGTTCGTCACCACAAAAATAGGATTTTTATTGATGTCGTTGACTCTACGGGCGTAATACAAGTTGTCGTTGAAAAAAATATTGCTGCCCAAACATGGCAGGAGGCTATGCGAGTGAAAGTAGAGTCAGCGGTTACAGTAAGGGGAAAGGTTTTGACAGACGGAGAAAGGAGAGAAATCAAGTGTCAAGAATTCAAGATTATTAGTTTGGCGACGAGACAACAATCGCCACCATTACGTTCAGATCTAATGGATACTTTTGATGAATCACATATCGCACAGATTCTTGACAACCGCCATCTCTATATCCGCAATCCGAAAATGATGGCGGTACTCCAGTTCCGCGCGCTTATTAAGCGCATCACGAGACAATGGTTTGAAAAAAACGGCTTCATAGAAATTGATGCACCAATTTTAACGCCGATTCCGCTCTATGAAGATGATACTGCTGTCCAAGTGAATATTAAGGGTGACAACGTCTTTTTAACACAATGCGTTGGTTACTACCTTGAAGCAGCGGTGCATGCCTTTGAGAAAGTCTATAACATGGGGCCAAGTTTCCGCGGAGAGGAATCGCGAAGCAAGCGGCATCTCATGGAGTACTGGCACATTAAAGCCGAAATAGCATTCGCTAACCGGGAAGATATTATCACTCTAGTTGAAAGTATCATGTTATTTTTGACTCAGAGTCTACAATCCGAAGCACAGGAATTAGTAAGCGCTGTTGGCACGAATCTCTGTGTTGATGGTCTAAAAATTCCCTTTCCGCGCATTTCGTATGATGATGCAATCATTAAATTACAGAAAGGAGGTTCATCCATCCAATACGGCAAAAGCATTGGCTCTCAAGAAGAACAAATGCTTAGTCAAAATTTTGCGACTCCTTTTTGGATTACTGACCCGCCCCGAAGTACAGAGCCCTTTCCATATGTTGTGCATCCAGAAAACTCTAGCCTAGTTATGGTAGCTGATTTAATCGCAAGTAACGGTTACGGAGAGTTACTGGGCACGGCGGAAAAAATTTGGCAGCTGGATATGCTTGACGAACGCATGAAGGAGAAAGGCAAATTCGGCGATCGCCGTTTTGATTGGGTACGCGAGGTACATGAGTATGGCTGCGTTCCCCATGCCGCTTTTGGCATGGGGTTGGAGCGACTGATCCGTTGGCTGTTGAACATCCCGCATGTGCGGGATACTATTCCGTTTCCAAGAATCTTTCGCAGAAAGATTACTCCATAAACATAGAAAGAGAGGTAAAGAAAAACACCATGGAAAGAACACATGTTGCAAAAGTAGCACACCACATCGGACAAATAGTGAAGGCGCAAGGTTGGGTTGAAACAATTCGCGATCAAAAGGCAGTCCAGTTTGTCATTTTGCGCGACCCAACAGGTTCAGTACAGATCGTTCATGAACGGCAACGAGACGAAACAATCGCTACTCTCATCTCTTCATTAACGGCCGAATCGGCAATTGAAGTTATCGGCACGGTTGTGGAGAACAAGTCAGTGAAACTCGGCGGTATTGAAATCCAGGTAGCGTCGATCAAGATTCACAACCTGGCTGTCGCCGGACTCCCCATAACCGCCGATTCAGATTTGGACAAACGCCTTGACTGGCGCTTCCTTGACCTTCGGGATCCAAAAAAACGTCTTATCTTTGAGATTCAAACGGCGGCCGAGCAGGCAATGCGCGAGTTCTGGACGCAGAATCACTTCATTGAAATCCATTCACCGAAACTTATGGGCAGTGCCAGCGAATCCGGAGCCGAGCTATTCCATGTTGATTATTTTGATGGGGATGCGTACTTGGCACAATCACCCCAGTTCTACAAACAAATGGCGATGGCGGCCGGCTTTGAACGTGTTTTTGAAATCGGACCGGTGTTTCGCGCCAATCCATCGTTTACCTCACGTCATGATACCGAATTCACCAGCGTGGATGTGGAGATTTCCTGGGTAAGCTCGCATGAGGACGTGATGCAAATCGAAGAGCGATGGTTGCAATACATCCTGCAAGAACTCGCGCCAACATACGGGGAACGCGTGCAACAGGTATTCGGTACTGAAATTGTCGTGCCCTCCATTCCGTTCCCTCGCGTTACCATGGAAGAGGCCTACGCCATTCTCGCAGAGGATGGTTACGAAGTGCCTCGTGAAGCCAAGGGTGATTTGGATCCGGAAGGCGAACGCCGGTTGGCTGCTCGCATTCAGAAGCAACACGGGAACCAGTTCGTATTCGTTACCGATTATCCTTCAAAAGCCCGCCCCTTCTACCACATGCGGCCGGACGGCAAACCGGAGTTGACCAAAAGCTTTGACCTCATTTGGAAGGGGCTTGAAGTTACCACCGGCGCCCAGCGCGAACATCGCTACGATGTTTTGTGCGCGCAGGCGCAGGAGAAGGGTCTTTCTCTAGATCCGATTGCGTACTACCTGAATTTCTTCAAACATGGCTGCCCCCCACACGGCGGATACGGCTTCGGTCTTACCCGCATGCTGATGGTACTATTGGGTGCCGACAGCGTACGCGAAGTGACCTTTGTATACCGGGGACCAAACCGACTTACCCCGTAATATGGATATCTCTTAATAAACAGTGACATTGCCCGGGGAGCACCATACTTCCCGGGCATCTTTTTATCCTCCATGAAAGGAGAAAACTAGTGAGAAAAGCAATAAACCGGGAGGCATATCTGACGCATGCAAAAAAATTTACCGATGCTGAGTATAGCCTCATTAAAGATTTTGTAGATTGGCTGCCGGAAACTATTATTGATTGTCATGCGCACTGCAATTTGCCAGAACATGTATGTATGATTGACGACAGGGCGTACCATCACATGCTGTCAACATTTCCCAGTTTTAGTTTAGAAGAGTCAAAGGAATTGCAAATGCTTCTTTACCCAGGCAAAACAGTACGAACACTGCAGTTCCCAAAAACATTTCGCGGCATAAACCACAAAGTAGCCAATCTATACCTACTAGAGCAAAGTTCAAACCGGGATAGAATTGCTCTGTATGGCCTGCCTGACGATATCGGATACACTGTAGGCATGTTAGATCATCCGCGCGTTTCAGCGCTCAAAATGTATTACTCATACCTTGAACCGCCAGCCAAAGAAATATACTAGTACTTCCCTGAAGCGATTTTGACGGCCGCGCAAGAAAAAAATATTCCGATTATCCTGCGCCCGCCTATGCGCATTACCCTGTATTTAACGCAGGTACTCAAGCTCGTCAAAGATTTTCCGCTACTGATGATTTGTCAAGCGCATCTAGGTTTAACCAAAACAGTAATATCGGGATTAGAAGATGTATATATGGCTATTGCCAGATTCCCACAGGTATACTTTGACACTGCCCTAGTCCCATCAGTGGAAGTCGTGGAAATGGCTATGCGAACGATTGGAGTAAACAGAATAATGTACGGCTCCGATGAGCCATTGAACCTTATACGGTCTGTGCTATACACTCATCCTCAACATGGTGAAAAAATAGTAACGAGCTACTTGTATCACTGAACTGATCATATTGAGAACGAAGAATTCAAACATTTGGCAACTAATGCTACGCACGCTCACTGGCAAGCACTTCTTGCCATCAAAACAGCTGTTGCTACTCTCCCTCAAGCAGAACAGGCGATAACGAAACAGGATATTTTTTACAACAATGCAAAATTGTTCTACGGTTTCTAGAAAAATGCAAACAAAAAAAGGCTTGATTGCTGTTATGCGATCAATCCTTACTTTTTTGAAAGTCTATCCTCGTATCTTTTTCGCCAGCCGCGCCAACATCTCATCATCAGCTCGCTTATAGTCATGCGAAGAAATGTAGCCCTCATATTTTTCAAAGTATTTATCTACATTTGACTTAAGTGGCTCCCACTCAACCATTTTAGTTCCATGCATTGGGAAAAGTTTAGCATGAACATGGTCAACACCAAAACCTTCAAAAATCATTCCGGTTCGTCCCACATCTTTTAACCTTTTGTCCAATAATTTTGCTGTCTGTTTTGCAGCCATAACCAAACCAATCAACACATCATTGGGAATATCAAAGGCATACGAAGGGTAATGTTTCTTTGGGATAACCACGGAAAATCCTTCGGTATTTGGAAAGATAGAAAGAAATGCGAGGTAGTTTTCATCTTCCAAAATTTTATGCGCCGGTGCCCTGCCTTGGGCAATTTTACAGAAGATACAATCCATATAGTTTATTCCCCTGTGGTAAAGACCGCAAGGCGAAATTAATTATTTATAATTTATATTTTACTATAAAGAAGACAATTTTTCAACTACGATTTCATTTATAAATATTACATATTGACTCTTATAATAAATGCTTTATACTACATTGGTGTCCTTTATATCTCAATAAATAAACATGGGAGGAAATGCTCATGAGTGGCTCCGTTTCATTGTATACAGACAAAGCGTCCCTTTACGATGTCGACTACCTAAGCAAGGATTATGCCGTGGAAGCGACGTTCCTGCAACAACTTATTTGTAATGCTATACAATATAGCCCAGCAGAGAAACCGCACTTGTTAGATGTTGCCTGCGGCACCGGCAACCACTTACAATTTCTGCAAGAAATGTTCGTATGCACGGGAATTGATCTCAACAGCTCCATGCTTGCCATTGCCAAACAAAAGATTCCGCAGGCAATTTTCCAGCAAGCTGACATGACAAATTTTGATTTGGCAGAAAAGTTTGATGTTATTATCTGCTTATTCAGTTCTTTGTATTATCTGCTAGATACTGCCTTGATTACTCGCACACTTCAAATGTTCGTGCGTCATCTTACCTCTAACGGCATGATCATTATTGAGCCATGGCTGACGCCGGATAAATATGAGGAAGGGAAATGCGCGGTGCAAGCAAACCAAACGGCAAATGTTTCTCTCACAAGACTTTCTGTTTCGCGCCGGCAAAGGGATGTGGCACTGATTGATATGTATTACACAGTATATGATGGAAAAAACGTTACCTCTTTTCAAGACACCCATGCCTTTCTGCTCTTACCCCATACTGTGCTACAAGGAATTTTTGACTCACTCGGTTATGCGACTGAAGTCATAATGAAAGCGCCGTTTCAAGAGCGCGGACTGATCGTAGCGAAAGCGAAATAATATTCAAAGGAGTAAAACTTGTTAATTGCAAAATCCGTCAAGGCGATAACTATTGCTCGGCGGATTTTATTTTAAGACCATTTGCTCTACATAACAACACCTAACTATAACTGTAATTTTGGCTACAGCCTCGCACACTCGCTTCTTAACTTATCCAAGCCATGCTTGACTTAAAACAGGTATACATTGCCGGCACAATACAAAACCCTCTCCGGAAACGGAGAAAACTTTTACCCCCAACCAGCAGGCCGGCGATAGATTTGTCATTATCTTTACCGACCAACAAGAGCTAGTTTAAATAAGAAACCGTTTGGGTGACCAGAGGGAGTTGAACCCTCGCTAGCGGCGCCACAAGCCGCTGTTCTACCGTTAAACTATGGCCACCATTATTCCCCAATATACATCGGGAAAAATTCTAATTTTTTATTGATTATGCCGCGTGCTTCAGCGCTTCCGCCGCTTCCGCGTCCGCCTTGATAATATGAATTGTTTTGTCCGGATGATTTGCCGGGGAATAAATCGTGTATAATTTCATTTCAGTTGCGCCCGCATTTATAACATTATGGTTTGCGCCGGCTGGAATTACAAACGCGAAACCGTCGCTAATCGCGCTTTCCTTGCCGTTCATTATTACTTTGCCGGTGCCCGATTCCACGCGGATAAATTGGTCAACTGTATCATGCACCTCCATGCCAATATCTTCACCCGCTTTTAAACTCATTACCACGAGCTGGCTATGTTTGCCAGTATAAAGCACCTCGCGAAAATTTGTATTTGTTTGTGTTTTCTTTTCCAAATTAATAACATATCCCGTCATATATTTTATGTTAATTTATTAAAATATTTTAAACTATTTGGCTTATTTTTGCAAGCAATTTTTAATTTACCCTGTTATTATTTCATGCAATTTACTTTTTTTTACTTCCAATTTTTGTTTTCATTCCTAATATTGTGCCTGTTCCAATCCCTAATGCGTAAATTATAATCGCGATGATGCTTCTCCGCTCATCAAGCTCGGTCAAAATATTATAGAGGACAAGCATACTTACGATTGTTACCGCAAAGGAAAAAAAAGCGGCGGGAGTAGATTTTTCTTTATTTATAAACCGCCAATTTAAGGTTAGTAAAAAATCCTGGCAGACTCCGGCTATAAAATAAATAAATCCAGCACCTTGACCGCAGGGTATTAAACCCTGCGGCAAGAATGATGATAGCCCTTCATCCCTGCGGCAGAGACCGCAGGGTATT
>PFAR01000013.1:16008-33408 GCA_002773655.1 Candidatus Falkowbacteria bacterium CG10_big_fil_rev_8_21_14_0_10_43_10
TTACTACAGGCACATAACAGAGACGAGGCAATGCCTCGTCTCTGCCGAGCCAACTATAATTATTATAATATAATTTTACCGTCTGCCAAAGCCGCCTTTATTTCTTCTGTCATCATGCTGTCTGGGACGTCCGCCCTGCCCGCCAAAGCCACCTCGGCTAAAGCCATGTCCGCCGCCGAAGCCGCCCTCCTGTTTTCCTTTTTCATCTTTCCATAATTTATTGTTTTCTTCCAGCCCTTTCATGCTCAAACTTATTTTTCCGCTGTCCTCAACCTCTTTAACGCGGACCGTTACCTCGTCGCCCATTTTTAATAAATCCGCCGGCTGTCCCACGCGATACGGCGCCATTTCGGAAACGTGCACCATGCCGTCATGCCCGCCGGGTAGATCGACAATCACGCCGAAATCCATCACGCGGATGACTTTGCCGGTAAATTTTTCGCCTGATTTAAATTCGCGCAAAATATCATCAATCATCTGTTTGGCGCGGTCCATATTTTCCGCTTTCAGCGCGCAAATTGAAACCAGCCCTTCGTCGGAAATATCAATCGTAACATCAGTCTCTTTTATAATGCCATTGATAATCTTGCCGCCAGAACCGATAACTTCGCCGATGCGCTCCGGATCAATCTTAAACGAGATTAGGCGCGGCGCGTACGGGCTTAAATCTTCACGCGGCTTAGCAATCGCTTTAGACATTATTTCTAAAATTTCCAACCGCGCCTTTTTCGCTCTGATTAAAGTTTCTTCCACCAAATCCATCGGCAAGCCCAGAGTCTTAGTATCAAGCTGAATGGCGGTAATGCCGTCTGCTGTGCCGGCAATTTTAAAATCCATGCCGCCCGCGCCGTCTTCCAAATCCTGCAAATCAGTTATAATTTTCCACTTGCTCATATTCTTATTGCTTGCCAGCCCCATGGCGATGCCGGCCACCGGTTTTTTAATCGGCACGCCCGCGTCCATCAGCGATAAAGTTGAACCGCAAGTCGCGCCCATTGAAGACGAACCGTTTGATCCTAATACCTCCGATACTACTCTAATCGTATAGGCAAACTCCTCTTCGTTCGGCAGAACCGGCTTTAACGCTTTTTCCGCCAGCGCGCCATGGCCGATATCGCGCCGCGACGGACCGAATATTTGTTTTGCTTCACCGACTGAATAGGGCGGAAAATTATAATGATGCATATAACGTTTGGTTGATTTTCCGTCCAATCCTTCCAGCATTTGTTCATCTCCGGGAGAACCCAATGTAACAATAGAAAGCACCTGGGTTTCACCGCGCATAAATAATCCGGAACCGTGAGTGCGCGGCAATAACGCCACTTCGGCCGCTAAATTTCTGATTTCATCAATCTTGCGGCCGTCAACGCGCTGGCCGCGTTCAATTATTCCTTTACTGATTTCCGCTTCGCAAGCCGGATATACTAAATCACTCGCTATTTTAGCCGTTAATTTTTCCTCGACGCCTTCATCAGCCAAATATTTTTTTAACTCCGCTTTTACATTTTCCACCTGCGCTTTGCGTTCAGTCTTTAAATTAGCCGGCACTTTGCCAAATAAAAATTTTTCCGTATTTTTTTCCAGCCATTTTTCCGCTTTGCCGGCAGCTTCTTTTTCTTCCGGCAAATATTTTTCATCCGCCGCCGTTTCACGCGCGTCAATATCCGCCTCTTTCTTCATTTTTTCAATCAGCTTTAAAACCGGCTGCATTTCTTTAAGGCCCTTATTTATGGCATTAAACATATCATCTTCATTTACTTCTTTGGCGCCGGATTCAAGCATTATAATTTTATCTTTTAAGCCGGCGATTGTGAGGTCTAAATCGCTTTTTTCTTCCTGTTCAAACGACGGATTAAAAACAAGCTGGCCGTCAATTCGGCCGACTTTAATTCCGGTGATCGGTCCCTGCCAATAAATTCCGGAAATTGACAAAACGGCCGAAGCGGCGATTAAAGAAACAATTTCCGGGTCGTTTTCGCCGTCAACCGATAAAACGGTTAAAATAACCTGCACGTCGCGCCGGTCAGCTTCATTAAATAACGGGCGAATAGCCCGGTCGATCATCCGTCCCGCCAAAACTGACTCATCGGACGGACGGCCTTCGCGCTTTATCCAGCGCGAACCTTTAATAATGCCGGCGGCGTATAATTTTTCCTCATAACCAACCATTAAAGGAAAAAAATCCATGCCCGCGCGGGCTTCTTTTGACTGTACGACCGTGGCTAAAATAACCGTGTCGCCATAGCGTACGGTTGCCGAGGCAGTCGCCTGCTGGGCTAGTTTGCCGGTGGTAATAGTGAGAGCGCGGCCGATCCACTCACAAGAATACTTTTTTTCTTCCATAAATTTCTTGCGTGTTCTGGCCAACAAACTACAGACTCGCGATAAAAAATTATCACTGCCTATTTGTTTACTGGCCAAAATACATTAATTAATAAATTATTTTAAATGCTTTTTATAGCTTCCAATATCAATAAAATCGTCGGAGGCTTCCATTAATTTTGACGAACAAGTTTTTTGAAAGGCGACCACTTCAACTAGGCATCCCCGGGTATGCTGCAAATATTCCACTAATGGCAAATAGTCGCCGTCGCCGGTAACTAAAACAATGACATCAAGATTATTAGCCAATTTAATGGCATCAACCGTGATGCCGACATCCCAGTCGGCTTTTTTTACTCCGGAAAAAAATATCTGCAGATCCTTAACTTTTACCTCAAAACCCTGTTTGGATAAAGCTTCCAAAAATGAATCTTCTTCACCGGTCTTTGTTTTAACGGCATAAGCGATCGCGCGAATCAGCTTCCTTCCCGCTACCGCCGTTTTTAAAACCTCGCCGAAATTAACATTCCGCTTATATAAATTTTTAGCCGAGTGGTACATATTGGAGACATCCACCAATACTCCCACCCGTTGCTCCCCGTGTTTTATCATAATTCAGATGATTAAGTATGCGCTTAAAAAGGCTAATACTTGCGAATTTTTAATATGGATAAATTATTTATTCTTCTTCTTTTTTTTCTTCCCGGGCAATCTATTCTTCTTCTTTCTCTTCGGCCGCTTTTTTTATCGCATCCAGCTCTTCTTGTTCTTTGCGCTGTTTTTCTTCTTCCTCTTCAACCATTTTCTTCCCGATTTTTAATTTTAACTTAATAACCAATTCTTTAAAGCCTTTTTCATCTTCTTTTTGCAAATATTTTAATAATTTTCGCCGTTCATTCACCTTGCGGAGCAATCCGCGGCGCGAGGAATGATCATGTTTGTGCCGGTTTAAATGCTCGGTAAGCTGTTTAATCTCCTCTGTTAAAATGGCAATCTGGACATGGGAAGACCCGGTATCTTTATCATGGGTCTTATACTTGTTAATAATACGCTGTTTTAATTTTTTCTCCAACATAATTTTCTTTTGCTAAAATCCGAGAATGGGTTAGCGATTCCCAATCCAAGACTAAGCGATTATTTTATAAGTTTATAAATTCTCCAACTGTTAAATTAGCATCTTTAATTATTTCGTGCAATAAACCCACCTTCAACTCGTTATGCATCGGTATTGTTATCAGCTTGCGCATTTTGTCATTACAACCCAAACGAACATGACTGCCTTTCTGCCTAATTATACAATAACCAACCTTTTCCAGCTTTTTTATCGCATCTTTGCCGGAGATAACAGGTAATTTAGGCATACCGACTCTTTAAGCTGATTAAATGAAGGCTGATGTTATTGAGTTTCTTCGGCGCTTCTTTGGCATCTTCCAAACAAAGCTCGGTTGCTTCTTTAATATTTTTTAAAGCTTCCTCTATCGTCTCCCCTTGGCTATAGCAACCCTCTAAGCTGGGGTTGATAACCACGTATCCGCCCGCTTCATCTTCTTGGACAATCACCGGAAACGTTTGATTTTTATAATTTACTTTCATAATAAAATACCCTAATTTTAACTTATTTTTCCGCGATTTTTCAGCGTTTATACAGCTAATGAAAGAATAGCATGTTTAATGAATAAAAGCAAGCAAAAGCGAAATTTAATAAAGTTGAGTAAAAATTTTAATTATTATTTTCATTTTATTGCTAAAATTAGCTAAGAATTAACTATATTACTTGACATATTTTTTTATATGTGCTATAATTATTTTATAAAATAATCTTTAAAAAATTCTATATTGGCAAACTGGTTAGAAATATTATCAAAAATATTATAGCTAGTTTGCTGCTATAGAGAAATCTTAAAAAGGCACTCTTACCTATTAAGGAAGAGAAAAGGCGCGGCAGAGTGTATCCTAGCCATTTAGGATACACAGAAGAAAAAAAATGGCAAAAAAAGAAGGGGATTAAAAGAACTACGGTTTTAATAATCCCCTTCTTTTTTTGCCATTTTTTAAATATTAACGTTGCGTTTTTCAAAAACTTCATCGGTTATTTAATTATCATGCCATGTTATACGTTAAACAATTGGACCCGGTGGGATTTGCCCGCCAAAACTGAATAAGTCAGCGTCGGATCGCTCGTTCACTCGCTAAACCCTAAACTGTGGACCTTAAGGGACTTGAACCCTTGACCTCCTCCATGCCATGGAGGCGCTCTAGCCAACTGAGCTAAAGGCCCATTCTTTAATTATATTATCAATATCTTTTTTTAAATATCTTCTTCCTGATAAGTTTTATTACAATTTTTGTTTAATATTATATAAACCATCCACATTAAATAATTTTAATTTACTTTTTTATTTTTTCAATATTTTAAATATCCACTATTAAATAGTATTAAAAGTCCAGTATCTTGTAGACTTATCTTAATGTTTTTATATTTAAAGTCCAGTATCTTGTAGACTTTTATTCAAAAGTTATCCACAAAATGTGTATATTATACACAAAACAGTGGATAAATAAATAAAAATTTACATTTAATTTAAAGTCCAGTATCTTGTAGACTTTAATTGTATTGTGCCCCCGAGAGGAGTCGAACCTCTATCCAGAGCTTAGGAGTCTCTTGTTCTATCCGTTGAACTACAGGGGCTTAGGCCATGGCGGGCGGGTATCCGTTGAACTATGAGGGCTGAGAATATAATTTATACCTATTAAAATTTTACCTGTTTTTTCACTATGCCGCATTCATTTATGATTATAATATCTTAATATAACCGTTTTGACAACACTGCTATTAAGCCTTAAACTTAGATTACCATTAAAAATAAAAATAATCGGGAATTCAAACCGCTGCCAATCATTCGGTAATAAATCCCCGGTTGTCCAAAAACTATGTTTAAAAGCGAAAAAACAAACGATTTCAGGGACGCAGAAACTGTTATTGGTCCTTCGGTAAAGGTAGAAGGTGATTTCTCCGGACAGGGAAATTTAATTGTCGACGGGGTAATCAAGGGCAATGTTTCCACTAACGGCAATCTTAAGGTAGGCGACAAAGCAAAAATAACCGCTTCAGTTTCAGCCGCCAATGCTTTAATCAGCGGCGAAGTCCGTGGCAACATAATCATCCAGGAAGACCTTGAGTTAACAGCCACCGCCAAAGTTTTCGGCGATGTCCAGACTAAAAGCATCTGTATTGCCAGAGGGGCGATTTTAAGCGGAAAATGCACCATGGATCAAAAAAACTTAAAGGCGGAAAACGGCAAAAAAGGCAAGGGAGGAGTTGAAGAAAGCTTAGGTGAAAACAAATCCGCGGATGAAGCGGAAGATAATTTTGATTAAAAATAACTTCCCGCGAGCAAATATATGCATATTTATATTTTTGACCAATATCTGAACCAAAAAAAATATGAGAGGATAGTGGCAAAAATTGAAACACGCCTGACCGACCTCGGTCTGAACGGAAAAAATTGCCATGTCGGGCCCTTAAAGAGCCTGCGCAGTATTGTTGTTGAAGAGTTGAGAAACACCCCGAAAACGATAGTGGCGGTAGGCAATAACGGCACCTTAAACCAAGTAATTAATTCTATCGGGGAAAGCGACGCGGTTGTCGGAATCATACCGGTCGGGGGAAATAACTCCATAGCGGAGTCTTTCGGTATTAAAGACGAGGATCAGGCCTGCAACGTTCTTTCGGCCCGCTTAATGGAAAAAATTGATTTGGGAAAAATCAACAACCAATATTTTTTATCTAACGCCCGCATATCAAATAAAGAAACTATTTTGGAAATAAAGGGAAAATACACGGTGGAGCCGACCGGACCGGGGCAAGTGGAGGTTATTAATTTAAACACGAAAAACAACAACACCAGCAATCCCAATGACGGTCAGCTGGAAATTTTTATTACAGTCACTAAAAAAGGAATGATAACGAACGAAATTGACCGCAGCTTCATCCAAACCGACCGAGCAATTATAAATAACTTGCTGCACGAAAATTTTATTATCGACGACCTGATTGAAATAAAGACTCCCGTTGAAATAGGAGTCTCTAAAAATAAATTAAAGGTTATTGTAGGAAAAGAAAGGCGATTTTAAAAAATCACCTTATTTTCTATATAATTTTATCTAACTATTAACTAACAATCTCAATCTCTCCTTCTTTTATTTTGCTCTTTTTAAATATATATACCTGCTGCAGGCCGGTTAATAAAGTTGTTACTAACCAATACAGAGTAAGACCTCCAGGGAAAGTCAGCCCGATAAATACGGTAATGGCTGGCATAAAATAAACCATCTGCTTATTCATAATAGCCATCATATCTTCGTCTTTGGCCACGGGGTTGTTCCGCGCCTGTTTGGGCACTCTTTTAGCCATCATCATCTTCGCCTGCCAAAACTGGGCTAACCCGGCTAAAACAGCGAGTATTGGGTTGGGTTTTGCTAAATCAATAATTCCTAAAGACATGGCATTGATTGAATCCGGCCTCTGAATAAAGTTATAAACTATATCCAGCGATCCGCCGGTCAAGCCGTCCCTAAAAACATAAAAGACTGCGATTAAAAAAGGAAATTGGATTAACAAGGGCAGACAGGAAGAAAAAGGGTTCACTTTCTGTTCTTTATACAGATCCATCATCGCCTTGCCCAATTCCTGTTTATTATCGGCGTATCTTTTCTTTAATTCATCTATCTTAGGCTGTAAATCCTGCAGGGCTTTCTGCGATTTAATTGACTGTTGGTTTAAGGGAAAAAGCGCTAATCTAATCAAGGCGGTTAAAATGATAATGGCAATTCCAATATCATTGCCGGGCACAATATTATAAAGAAAAACCAACAAATTAAAGATCGGCTCATAAAAAAAAGTGTGAAAAATAGAAGA
The DNA here is from genome assembly GCA_002773655.1 of Candidatus Falkowbacteria bacterium CG10_big_fil_rev_8_21_14_0_10_43_10. Classification (GTDB taxonomy): domain Bacteria; phylum Patescibacteriota; class Patescibacteriia; order Patescibacteriales; family XYC2-FULL-47-12; genus 1-14-0-10-43-10. The sequence continues at coordinate 23,249 of PFAR01000013.1, forward strand.
CATAAAATAAATAATAAAAAATTAAACCGGGTCGTATCCGCCCTTATTCCATGGGTTGCAACGCAAAATACGCCAGCATGTTTTTATTCCTCCTTTGATAATGCCATGCTTTTCAATGGCCTGGATGCCATATTCGGAACAGGTGGGATAAAAACGGCAATAGCCGTGAGGAAAAAAAAATTTTAACCGGCCATGGTCAAAAGAAAGAGTATTTTGATATATTTTAATTATCCTTACTATTAGCTGGCGAGAATAATAATGCCAATTATAAATCATGAACATCGCTTATTATTTAAAACTTTTGGTTACTTCCAGCCTTTTAAAATGCTGCGACAGCGACTTTTCCATCTCGTGATAGTCTGCTCCGGCGATCCTTGGCAATCCTAAAATAAAAAAATCAAACCCCGGTTCAAGTTTGCTTAAATTTAACCTGATAATTTCTCTCAACTGCCTTTTTTTCTTATTTCTAATAACTGCTTTTTTACTAACTTTAGAAGAAATTACTATACAAAATCGGCTAACTGACCTTTTTGTCGGCAAGGCTTTAACTCCGATTGTTTTATCAAAACTGCTCTTGCCCTTTTTAAAAACATTTTCTATTTCCTTTTCTTTTGTAAGCCGATTTTCTTTTTTTAGCATAATCTACTTGCTTAAAATTTTTCTGGCTTTGGCCCGGCGCCTTTTTAAAACAGTCCGGCCATTTTTAGTGCTCATTCTTTTTCTAAAGCCGTGTTTCTTTTTAGCCCGGCGGACATTAGGCTGATAGGTTCTTTTAGGCATATGTTTGTTAACTTTATCTATATAAAAAAAATTTTAACTCCTATTATAGTGTCTATAATATCATTAAAAAATAGCGGGGTCAAATATAAATTTTATTTTTGTTTATATATTCGTAAACAATTCGTAATTAGCAGGATATCCACCAATTGTGAACAACTTATAAACTTTTGTGGATATTTTCATTTCTTTTATTATAGTCTATACTATACTATGACAATAATCTCTAATAAAATTAACGTTTTACTCATATGACCAACCAAGAAATTTGGCAGGCTGTTTTAGGAGAAATGGAGGTAAATATTTCCAAAGCTAATTTTACCACCTGGTTTAAAAGCACTTTTATCTCCACTATTGAGGATGGTAAAATAATTATCAGCGTGCCAAATACCTTCACTAAAGCTTGGCTGGAAAAAAAATATCATAGAGAAATTATGCAGGCGTTGGAAAAAGTTATAGAAAAAAAAATCGGCGAAATATTATATAAAGTGGAACTGTTAAAAAAAGATAATTTTATATCTAATATTAGCGGAATTACACCAAATGAAAAATTGACTTTAAATCCGGCCGGCCAGCAAACAAAAGAAAACCCAACCGACAAAAACTTTAAGGCAAATATCTTTGGCTTAAATCCACGTTATGTTTTTGATAATTTTATTGTGGGCAAAAATAACCAGCTGGCGCACGCGGCCTGCAAAGCGGTAGCGGCCTCCCCCGGATCCACTTATAACCCTTTATTTATTTACGGCGGGGTGGGCTTGGGAAAAACCCATCTCTTGCATGCTATCGGCAATGAACTTGCCCAAAAAAACAAAAGGGCTTTGTACGTTACCTGTGAAAAATTTACCAATGACTATGTTCAGGCGGTCCGTACCGGCCGGGCTAAAGAATTTAAAGATTTTTACCGCAATGTTGACGTCCTATTAATTGACGACATCCAGTTTATGGGCGGTAAAGACGGCACCCAAGAGGAATTTTTTCATACTTTTAATGAATTGCACCAGTCCAACCGGCAAATTGTAGTGAGTTCCGACCGCCAGCCGAAGGCGATTACATCACTTGAACAGCGGCTCCAGTCCCGTTTTGAATGGGGAATGATAGTAGACACCACCCAGCCTGATATTGAGACCAGAACGGCTATTTTAGAGGCAAAATGCCAGGAAAAAAATTACCAGTTGCCTAATGATGTTCTTGTTTATATCGCCAGTATAGTCCAAAGCAATATCAGGGAACTTGAAGGGGCTTTAAATAGGGTAATTGCTTACCATCAATTTAACCAAAAAGAACCAGCTTTAGATAGCACAAAAGAAATTTTGGCTAATATTATAAATAATATTCAATCAAAATCAGTTACTCCTAAAATAATTATTGATATTGTATCAAAATTTTATGACGTGGAAATAGTTGATTTATTGGGAAAAAGCAGAAAAAAAGAACTAGTTATTCCCCGTCAAGTGGCAATGTATTTAATGCGCGAAGAGATTAACACTTCTTTCCCCACTATCGGCAACGAATTTGGCGGCCGGGATCATACTACCGCAATTCACGCCTGTAATAAAGTTTCTAATGAAGTAAAACAAGACCAAAGGAAAAAACAGGATGTTGAATCAATTAAACAGCTAATCTACAACCAATAGACAGTATATCAATACTCTATCAACATCTTGATAAAACTGTGGAAATAACCTTACTAATAATAATGTTATTAACAGATTATTTTAAATTTAATATTTTATCTAAAAGTTATTAAATTTAAAACACATGAAGTTAGATTGATATAAAGTTATTTTACACCCACTAATTTGTTTAATATTAGCGCTTATTTGCTAATATTAACTGAATCCACAGCCTTATTATAGTTATTATTAATATATTATATATACGTATTATAAAACGTCTAACAACTTCTTATTATGAAATTCTCTTGCACTCAAGAAAATTTAAAAAAGGGGTTATTAAATATTGTTCACGTGGCGGGAAAAAATATCAACTTGCCCATACTAAGCAATGTCTTGATTGAAGTTTCTAATAATATTAAATTTACTAGCACTGATTTGGAAATAGGGGTGGTTAGCAGTGTTCGCGGCAAAATAGAAAAAGAAGGAAAAACAACCATTAATGCCAAGCTTTTTACCGATTATATTAATTTATTGCCGAATAAAAGAGTGGATGTCGAGCTTATCAATAATGAAATTTTAATAAAATGCGAGAATTATAAAACAAAAATAAACGCCGAAAACGCCGATGACTATCCCATAATTCCCGCGATAGAAAAGGAAAATTATTACAGTTTTGAGTTTGAAGAGTTTAAAAAAGCGGTTAATGAGGTAATCTTTGCCGCGGCGGCCGATGAAACAAGGATAGAATTAAGCGGGGTTTACTTTGAATTTCATCAGAACGAATTGATTTTAGCGGCTACTGACAGTTACCGGCTGGCGGAAAGAAAAATAAAATACAAAGAAAAACCGGAAGAACAAAAAGATATAATAAAAAAAATAATAATTCCCACAAAAACCCTGCAGGAGGCGATTAGAATTTCCTCAACTTCGCAGGATATCGAGGTTTCCAGCGATGAACCGAACCATAAAATAAAAATATATATCACTGAAAACCAAATTTTATTTACTTATGATGAGGTGGAGCTTGTTTCTAGGGTCATAGAAGGCCAGTATCCTGACTACAGGCAGATTATACCGAGCACTGATGAAAAGAATAGGACTTTAGTATCAATCGGCCGCCAGGACCTTATTAGAGCCATTAAAGCCTCTTCGCTTTTTTCCAAAGCCAACATTAACGACGTCCATTTTGATTTTCCTAAAGCAAAGAATCAGGCGGTTATCAGTTCGGTCGGCAGCCAGAAAGGCGAAAGCACGGTTGAATTGCCGATAGAGATAATCGGCATGGATAACGGCGTGGTTTTAAATTATAAATATCTTCTGGACGGGCTTAACAGCTTAAATAGCGATGAAGTGGTTTTAGAAATCGTGAATTCCAACACCCCTGTTTCCTTAAAGGCAAAAAACAGGCAGGATTATTTATATATAATAATGCCGATCAGGCAATAAATCTATTTATTCTTTCACGTAGATTTTTATTCGGTCGGTTTTTTTGAAGTTGCCAGACCAGCCTTTAGCTTCGGCATAGAGATAATAATAGCCGGCAGTCGGCGCCTCCTGCCAAGAACCAGAGACCTCATTATTGGTTATTTGGCTATTAGTGGCAATTAACTGTGGAGCAGAGTCGCCCTCTTTTAAATAATAAAAGTCAACCGATTTAATTGCGCCAGGTTTGTAACTTAATGTTTTTAGCGGCAGGGGAAATTCGGCAATAGAGGCGGTATAATTATTACCAGGCGAAGTCCAGGCAAAATTTAAAGAGGTATCCCGTTCTGATTCATCCAGAATTAAGTTAAACTGCGTATTTTTATGTGAGCAGTTTTCTTTAGTGTCGCAGAGCTTGATAGTTAATTTATGGTTTCCGTTGTTAAGGTAGCTGATATCAGAGGAGAGGTCGTAGGGATAAGTAGCAACCAGCTCAATAAGATGGTCGTCAATATAATACTCAGCCCGGCCGATGCCCATAATGGCGTTCGAGGAAATATCAACCCGCAGGGTTTTTTCCGTGATGACCGCGTTGTCGCTGGGCGAGTTGATTTCAATAGTCGGAGCGTATTCAGGCTTATGAACATTATCATAATTTATTGGGATTTCATCTAACTTTATTTTTTCCCTCTCCGCCCATTTTTTAATAGCCTCTTCCCAAATTGGGAATTGCGGATCGGTTTGATTTTCACCAGGAATTTCTCCGCGCGGATCGTCTTTTAAGCAGTAATATAATATGCTGTGCGGCTGGCGGAAGGTTTTTTCTTCAATTAGTTCGGGCGGCGTGTTTTCGGTGGCGAGCAGGCCGCTGATTTTATCAATTTTAATTTTTACCTCGCCGGCGCCGATGCCGTCTAAAATCGCCTTGCCAGTAATCACTTTTTCTTCTTTTTGAAAATATTCAATCGGCGTGTCGCCCAGAACCCGTTGCATATAGTCGTGCCAAATTGGGGCGGCCACCTTAGAGCCGTCCGCTCCCCGTTTCATTTCCGAGTTGTCATTATTACCAACCCAAACACCGGTTACGAGCGACGGCGTATAGCCGATTGTCCAAGCGTCGCGGTAGTCGTTGGTAGTCCCGGTTTTCGCGGCCACTGGCCGGCTTCCTAAGGTCAGCCAGTTTTGGGCGCCGAAAACATAGGAACGCGCTTCGTTATCCGACAGAATATCGTTAATCAGGCGGGCTATTTTAGCCGGCATTATATTCTTCTCTTTATTTTCTTGATATTCTTCCAGTGTTTTTCCCTTGCGGTCCTCAACTTTTAAAATAGCCACCGGCGGATTATATTCGCCTTCGCGGGCGAAGATGCCGTAAGCGGAAGTATGGTCCAGCAGTTTTACTTCGCCCCCGCCCAAAACCAAGGACAAGCCATAGCGGTCAGGTTCGTTCAGACTGGAATAACCCATTTTTTGGGCCAGATCGGTAACATTATTGACGCCGGTCAGATAGAGTGTTTTAACCGCCGGAATATTGAGTGAGCCGGCCAGCGCTGTCCTGATAGTGATCGGGCCGTGCTCTTTTAGGTCATAGTTATGCGGCTCATAATCTTTAGCGCCGCCCGCCGAGAAGTTGGTCACTACGTCATAGAGAATAGTATCCGGAGTGTAGCCTTTTTGGAAAGCGGCGGCGTAGACAATTGGCTTTAAGGAAGATCCGGGCTGGCGCAGGCGAGTTGCGATATTTACTTGGCCGTCGATTTCATCGTTAAAATAGTCCCGTGATCCAACCATTGCCAATATTTGTCCGGTTTTAGGATCAATTGAAACCAGGGCGTCATTATTGGCATTATAGCCCGAGGCGTTGCTTTCCCCGTGATCGTTAATAACTTCTTCAGCAATTTTTTGCTTATATAAATCAAGAGTAGTATAAATTTTTAAGCCTTCGCGCTCAATTACCTGCTGGCCGTATTTTTCGCTTAATATTTCCCGCACGTACATTACAAAGTGGGGGGCGGTAATGTCGGTGTTAGGCTCTTTAAATTGGATATTATAATCAAGCGCTTTGTTTAATTCATCCTCGGTAATATAGCCCAGATCCTTCATGCCATTTAAAATCCATTCCTGGCGGGCGAAAAGGTCTTCTTTATGGCTGCCGTAAGGGGAATAATAAGTTGGCGCCTTAGGAAAGGAGGCTAAAATGGCTGCTTGGGCAAGATTTATATCGCGGGCGGAAACGCCGAAATATTTGCGCGCAGCCGCTTCTACTCCGTAGGCGGTGGAGCCGTAGGGTATTTCGTTAAGGTATAATTGAAAAATTTCATCTTTGGAGAATTTTTGTTCAATGCGATAAGACAAAACAAATTCTTTGATTTTGCGCGATATTTTGCGTTCATTCGTTAAAATCGCGTTTTTAACCAGCTGCTGGGTTAAGGTAGATCCGCCGCGGGCAGGCTTCCCGGTTAAAGGGTCAATTATAACTCCCTTAAACATCGACAAGAGGTTAAAGCCGCTGTGCTCATAAAATTTTCTGTCTTCCGCGGTAATAGTCGCCCATTTTATATAATCAGGAATTTCTTCCAGCTTAATAATAGTTCGTTTTTCGTCCCCGTGCACTTCATAGAGAATGGTTTCACCTGTCCGGTCGTATATTTTAGTGCTCTCCGGCACATCGCGGTCAATTAGTTTGTCCGGATTCGGCAAATCGCGGGAGAGCCAGGCAAAATATATTAATCCAAAAATAGCCGCCGCTAAAAAAACCACTAACAAGGTGAAAATTAAATTTCCGGTAGTTTTTCGGCTATATTTACCTAATTTCAGCCGTTTTATTCGAGAGTGGTTTCTTCGAAAATCGCCCAAGGATCCGCCGCCTCTTAATTCCCTGCTTTTTTTTATGCTTTCCCGAATTGAAGAGGTGCTGGTTGCCGAGTGGCTTTTAACAATATTTTTTTTCCAATCCTGAGGAGAATGAATCTTTTTTGATAACTGAGGAATAGGCATAATCCTACGAATTATAAATAAAATATAAATACGCAAATTAGATAAATTAATTATAGAATAAACTTTTTGCATTGACAATGTATAAAAAATTTGATACAATATATATATAAAAATAAAAACAAAAATATCCATGCTTGTCGTAAACTCCTATTTTAGGCAATTATAATTAAGCATGAATTAAAAAAAAAAATGACAAACGCTAGAGCCCAGACAGTTTATGTTTGGAGCTGGAAAAAATTCGCTCAAGATTTTTTAGAGCTGTACGGGCAAAAAACAAAGAAACAAAAAAAACAACCAAACGTGTTTGCGAGCGTCATCGTGGCTTTTATAATAATATTTATCGCCGCGCAGATTTTGGGAGCTGTTAATAATTTTATAGAAAATAAATATCTGTTGGAAAAATATAAAGGCGCGAACGTGGTTGTTTACAGCAATATTGGTTAAATCACAAATTTTCACCAATTTTTTACGAATTAACACTAATAGTTAAATAAAGACGCACGCGGGAAAGCGGAGCGTTTTTTGTTTTGGAAAAAATATTGTATAATATAAATATCCCACAAATTAATATAGGTGCTTAGTTAATCAGGTACTTAGTTTTTCAGAACAACTAATTAACTGTTTGACTGTGTGCCTAGTTAATTTGTGGTAGTTTAATTAATGTCAGAGAGAAAAAATGTATTTAGAAAAGTTAGAAATTCACGGCTTTAAATCTTTTGCCAGCAAGAATGCCTTAAAATTCAGCGGGGGCGAAAAAAAGTCCCAACCCGCTCAAACCAACGGCTGGGCGGGCAAGCATGGCATTACCGCCATTGTCGGTCCGAACGGTTCCGGCAAGTCTAATATCGCCGACGCGGTGCGCTGGGTTTTGGGCGAGCAGAGCGTAAAGCTGCTGCGCGGAAAAAAATCAGAAGACGTAATTTTTTCCGGCTCCGCTAAAAAAGCCAGTTTAAGCTTGGCGGAGGTTTCATTGTATTTAAATAATTTTGACGGCTGGGCGCCGGTAGATTACCGGGAAGTAGTGGTAACGCGGCGGCTGTACCGCGACGGCGAGAGCGAATATCTCCTCAACGGGAGCAAGGTCCGCCTGCTAGACATTTCATTGTTGCTGGCCAAGGCGAAATTCGGCCAGCGGGCGTATTCCGTTATCGGACAGGGCATGGTGGAAAATTTTTTGAATACCTCAATCGCGGAGCGCAAAGAATTTTTTGATGAAGCGACTGGTGTTAAAATATACCAGATTAAACGGGACGACTCCATGAATAAATTAAAGAGCACCCGCGAAAATTTGGTCCAGGCGGGAAGCTTGCTGGCGGAGATTGAGCCGCGCATGCGCTCTTTAACCAGGCAGATGAAAAAATTGCAACAGCGGGCGGAGATCGCCCGGGAGCTGGACGAACTGCAAAAAAATTACTACGCGTCGCAGTGGCATAAATTAAACGATGAACTGAAGGAGATTAACGGCCGGCTGGTAAAAAAAGAGCAGCGCCAGCGCGAACAAAAAAATGAGTTGGAAAAAATCAACAAGGAGCTGGAAAAATGCCAAACCAGCCAATATAATAACGCCGAGCGGGAAGAGCTGGACCGGCAGAGAAGAAAACTCGAGGCGGAACGCAATGAAACAGGCCGGAGGTCGGCGGAAATAAAAGCTGAAATAGGGGTATTGCTGGAGGCCAGCGGCCGGATTGACATGAGCTGGCTGGTAAAACGCGAAGGATTGTTAAGGGAGGAAATAAAAGAAATCGTCAAGGAAATAAAAGAGGCTGAAGATGTTTTTAAATCCGACCGGGATAATTTAGACGCGATAAAAAAAGAACGGGACGACCTGGAAAAAAAGTTAGTTGGATTAAAGGAAGAGTTGTCCGAGCTGCGGCCGGGGGACAGCGGCAACGAAGCTTTTATTAAAAAAATAAAGGCGAAGCTGGATGAGTTGCTGCGGCTGAATAAAGATTTTTCTGCCCGGCTGGAAAAAGGAGAGACGGCCGGGAAATTAAGTTATGATTTTAACAGGTTAAACAGCAAGCTCAGGGAATTAAGAGACGATATTGGAGAAGAGAACCGGACAGCTGCTGGAGAGGCTTCGCGGATCAACAGTCAGATTATCGCGCTGGAGGAGAAGAAAAACAAAATCACCGAAAAATATATCACTTTGCAAAGCGAAATAATGTCCGGCCGAAGCCGGGTTGAATACAGCCAAAAAATAATGGCGGAAAAAAGTAAAGAAGCGGAAGAAATTAAAGACAAGCTGAACAAAAAAATCGGCCGGGGAGAAGCCGAGAAGCTGAAAGAAGAGGAAAAAAAAGTACAGGCGCGGGCGGCCGAGGTGGAGCGCGATTTGGAAAAAACAGAGCAAAAAATCAACGGGCTGATCCAGGCGGGGCAGAGGCAGAGGGATTCTATTATAAAATTGCAGCAGCAGGCGCATGAACTGCAGGGCGAATATAACGCGGCCGTCGGTCAAATAAACGAAATTAAAATAGGCAAAGCGAGGATTGAAACCAAGATAGAGGATCTGGAAAGTGAAATAAGAAATGAAACCAGCAGCCTGCGGGTGGTTATTGATTTCAAAAATTTTTCCCGCCAGATAAATCAGGCGGAGGCGCAGGACCGCGTTCAGAAACTAAAACATCAGCTGGAATTAATCGGCGGTATTGATCCGGAGGTAAAAAAAGAATATGAAGAAACCAAAGTCCGTTATGAATTTTTATTTAATCAGTTTTCGGACCTGCAGTCCGGCATCGGCTCACTGGATAAAATTGTCAGCGAGCTGGATAAGACTATCGCGGAAAAATTTGACGCGGCTTTTGCTGAGATCGCCAAGCAGTTTGAGAGATATTTTAAAATTTTATTTAACGGCGGCAGCGCTAAGATAGAGAAAATGTATGAAGAAATAAAAAAAGGAGATGATGATGAAAGAGAGACTGAAGAGATAGATGCTGATGAAACAAAAAAACAAAAAGACCTTCCTGCCGGACCGGCAGGCAAAAAAAGAATTATTTTGCGCGCGGCAAAAAAAGAATTAATAGGAATCGAAATTCAGGCCACCCCGCCGGGCAAAAAGATCAAGAATATTACCATGCTGTCCGGGGGCGAACGGGCGTTAACGGCCATTGCCCTAATCTGCGCCATTATTTCCGTCAACCCTTCTCCTTTTATGGTTTTAGACGAGGTTGACGCAGCCTTGGATGAGGCTAATTCCGGACGTTTAAGCCGGATTTTGGAGGAGCTTTCCAACAAAACTCAATTTATTGTCATTACTCATAACCGGTCAATGATGTATATCGCCGATATAATTTATGGCGTGACCATGGGAGACGACAGTGTTTCCAAGTTATTAAGCATTAA
>PFAR01000013.1:33780-40622 GCA_002773655.1 Candidatus Falkowbacteria bacterium CG10_big_fil_rev_8_21_14_0_10_43_10
AGGTGCTGGATTTATTAAAAAAGGTGGCAAAACGCCAACTATAAATATAATAGCGAGAAAAGACGGTTAAGTCAACTTTTTAAAAGATTGAAATATTATGATATTTGATATAATGTAGGTATATTAAATAAAATATGTAGAGACGTTGTATTGTAACATCTCTACATAAACGAATTATGAAAATAAAGAAATCATCCCGGCGCCTGCGGCACGGGTGGACGCGGCCGGAAATAATGTCGCCGATTCGCGACTGGGCATCGCTTGAGGTCTGCAAAAATTACGCGGACGCGGTTTATTTTGGGCTGTCCAATTTAACCATGCGGCAAAATGCCGATGTTTTTAATTTAGGAAACTTGGGAGCATTCGTAAAAAAGTGCCATTCATATAAAATTAAGGCGTACTTAACGGTAAACTCCGTAATTTACAATAAGGACATTAAGACCGCCGAACGGATTATTAAAAAAGCAAAGAAGGTCGGAGTGGACGCGGTAATCGTCTGGGACCCGGCGGCGATTGAACTGGCGCGTAAATACAGAGTGAAGTTTTTTATCTCCACCCAGGCCAATGTTTCCAACTGGCAGTCCGCGTTATTTTATAAAAAATTAGGCGCCTCCCGAATTGTGCTGGCGCGGGAAATGACCTTAAAACAGATTGCAGAATTGAAAAAAAATTATAAAATGCCGGGGTTGGAAATTGAAACATTCGTGCACGGGGCGATGTGCTGGTCAATCTCCGGACGCTGTTTGTTGTCCGCCGCCATCTATGGCAAATCCGCTAACTGCGGTTCCTGCGGCCAGCCCTGTCGGAAAGAATGGATTTTAGAAGATGACGAGGGCAATAAAATTTCTAATCAGGGAAAATATTATATGAGCGCCAAGGATTTATGCATGATTGGACATATTCCGGAATTGATTAAAGCCGGAATTGACAGTTTTAAAATTGAAGGCCGGCGAAGGGACCCACGCTATATTGAGGTTACTACAAAATACTACAGAGAAGCAGTGGACGCGTATTTTGACGGCACATATACAAAGGAAAAAGTGCGGCAATGGAAAAAGAAATTAACAAGCGTGTATAACAGAGGTTTTGAAACCGGATTTTACTTCGGCAATCCCGGGCCGGAAGGTATCAGTTATGATAAATCAGATAACGTCGCCACAGCCAAAAAAACAAGAGTGGGGCAAATAATAAAATACCTCCCAAAAATAAAAGTAGCCTTAGTTAAATTACGGGACCGGGGGCTAAATACTAGCGAGGAAATTTATATTGAGGGCGGAAGGACATACTTAAAGCAAAAAGTTTCCTCTATGGAAATCAAAGGCAAGCAAATTAAGCAAGCGAAAAAAGGCGATGAGGTTGGAATAAAGGTTGATAAAAAGGTAAGAGAGGGGGATAATATATTTATCACTACAAATTACAAATAAAATATTTTTTGTCATCCCGACTGGAGCGAAGCGAAATGGAGGGATATAATTATATCCCTCGACTCCCTCCAGTCGCTCGGGATGACAATTAGAAATACGAATATAATTATTACAAAAAATTATAAAGAGATGTCGCAGAAGGCGGCCAAGATTTTTTTAAACCAGCTGGCGGTTAAGCCGGAATCGGTTTTCGGATTGGCGACCGGGTCCACACCCCTTGGCATGTACGCGACAGTTAAAAAAGCATACAGTAAATATGGCTATGATTTTAGCCGGGTAAAGACTTTTAACTTAGATGAATATGTCGGTTTAGATAAAAGTGATAGGCAAAGTTATTATGCTTTTATGCAAAAGAATCTTTTCAGTCATCTTAACATTAAAAAAAATAATATAAATATTCCTGACGGCCGGGCGAAGAATTTAACCAAACATTGCCGGGAGTATGAAGGAAAAATTAAAAAAAATTCGGTTGATCTGCAAGTTCTGGGTATTGGTGCCAACGGGCACATCGGCTTTAACGAACCGGGCAGTTTAATAAATTCAGAGACTAGAGTTGTTGACTTAGATAAAAAATCCATTAAAGACAACTCCAGATTTTTTAATAGCATTGATGACGTGCTAAAGCAGGCCATAACCATGGGTATAAAAACCATTATGTCCGCCAAGAAGATTATCATTTTGGCCAGCGGCAAAAATAAGGCGCAAGCGGTAAAAAGCATGATAGAGGGAAAAGTCGACTCTTATTGCCCGGCAAGTTTTTTGCAAAATCATCCGGATGTTTATGTAATAGTTGATAAAGAAGCGGCCGAGCTACTCAAAAAACAGGAATACAAGAAAAACGGCTGGAGCGAAATTTTGGTTTTAAATGAAAATATTTTGCCAAAAGGCGAAAAGATTTTAATTATCAGTCCGCATCATGACGACTCGGCGGTAAGCTGCGGGGCGACCGTCAAAGCGCTGGCAAAAAATAACGACGTTTATACTCTTATCATGACGGCCGGGTATCGCGCGGACATCCCCGGGCTTTCCCGGGCGCAAAAAATAAAAGCGCGCGTTAAAGAGGCGCGGGCGGAAAGCAAAATTTTGGGCTCTAAAATAATTTTGGGCAATTTTAAATTTTATGATAACGGAAAAAAGTTTTGGCCGGATGATTTAGAAAAATTCGGGAAAATTTTTATGAAGATAAAGCCGGATGTTATAATGCTGCCGCATGAGCGCGATGAGCATCCTACGCATTTATTAAGCACGCGATTGGCTCTGGAATATTTCAATCGGAAAAAAATTAAAGGAATTGAACTGTGGTTTTATGAGGGTTTGTGGTCGCAGCATTTGCTCCAAAATATTAATTTGGTTTTCGGTTTTGATAAAAAATTATTAAATTTTAAAAATAAAGCATTACGGGAGCATAAATCCCAAATGGCGCGCTTGCCTTTAGTTCATGCTTCGCAGGCCCTAACGCGCTTCCGCGCCATGACTATGCCGGAACAGCGTTTTGTCAATTTTGGCCAGACTCCGCCTTATTTCGCGGAGTATATTGAGGCGTATTATAGAGTTCAAGTATAGTCGCACGGATCTATGTGGGTATCAAACCATTAATGCGAATTCTCTGTACGGACTTAGACAAACTCAGATGAATGCGAATGCTACAAAAATATATGGTAGTATAAAAAAAGCCCCGGCGGTGTTCCGCTGGGGTTTTATTGTTCTCTTTGGTCTGCGGCCGTGTTTTAGTGGCCGTAAAATCCGCGATGTTCTGGGGCGACAAAGGCGACTCGCATCCCGGCGTCTTTGAAAAACCGAACAGTCTGGTCTTTATTTTGGCCGTCATAAGGAACGATGCCGCCGATGCATCCTCCGTCCCGCATCAGTTCACTTGACTCGCGGTTGTCTTTACTGAGAGCCAATGCGCGCAGGCGATCCAATAGACGCAGTTGTTCGTGCGGATCATTTGATTTTTTTGTCTGATCCAGTAAACTCTGCAGGTCGGGAATAATATTTTTGATGTCAATCGGAGCTTCGCTATTCGGATATGGGATAAATCCGTCGGTGGCAAAAATCGACTCGGTTGTATCATGCCCGGACTGAACAGCCCGGTCAAAGCAGAAACGGGTGCATTGGACCCGATCTTGCTGTCCGCCTACCAAACCAATCAGCTGGCGGTTTTTGGCCAGCGCGGTCGTATTGCTAACTGTCCGCCAGCAGGCGACCCAGGCAACCAGCAATGTTTCAAAGCCGGTCTTGGTTAGCGGTTTGCCCGCCCATTTTAAAATATTATCAGGCGTAAGCAGAAAACAAGCGGCGCGTTGTTCAAGATAACCGCCGCGGATTGCCCGCAAGGTCCATTCTTCCGGCGGTAGCTGGGGATCGCTCAGGGCCACGTTAGTCATAACTTTTCGTTTTTCTCGTTTGCCAAGCAGTTCAAGAGCACTATCGGAGATTCCTGGAACACAGATAAGGTCTAACCCAACCTTATCTCGGCCGAAATTTTTTTGTTTATTCGGCGCGAATAAGCGCTGACCGAGTTTATCGGTGATCGGAAAGTTGCAGATGAACTCGCCTCCCATAACCGCCCGCGGATCTCCCCAGATCGCTTTTTCAATCGCGGTCATCGGATTCTTCCAGTCTATGGCCAATCCGCAGGGACTGCCGTGTTTTCCGCAAATGGCAATGTATGGCACATTTCCCTGCCAACGCCGGAATGTTTCCGCCAAAGCGCAGAGGATGTTTAATATGGTGTCGTGATCCGCGACCGTGATGTAGGCCGGGCTTCCGGAAATCGTTTCAAAACGCGAGAACGCCAGCGAATCTTCGGGACCAATCAGATTTGGAAGAAAATGGGCCGGATTGCGGTCCCGGCTTTCGGCGTAGGCGAGTCCAACCGCCGGTCCGAGCAGAATTGATTTGACTAGCTGGTCTTTCTTTCCGGCCAAATACTCCCAAATGGCGCAGTCGTAGGCGGCTGTCATCCCGAACGCTTTGACCGCCAAATCAAAATTGGTTTCTTCGGAAACGGCTCCGCCTGTCCGGTCCATTTCGTCAATAACCCGCTGATAATCGGCAGGATTAGTGAGAATGGTGACAAATTTGTTATTTTTTGCCGCCGACCGGGTCATGCTCGGGCCGCCGATATCAATATTTTCAATGGCATCGGCCAGCGTACAGCCCTCTTTGGCGACTGTCTGCTGGAACGGATACAGGTTACAAATTACCATATCGATCGGCAGAATGCCATTTTGTTCTGCCTCTGTTTCGTGCGTTTCGTCTCCGCGAACGAATAAAAGGCCGCCATGGATTTTTGGATGCAAGGTTTTTACCCGTCCGCCCATCATCTCTGGGAAGCCGGTAAATTTTGAAACTTCAGTTACTGAGATTCCAACTTCCTGCAATTTTTTTGCGGTTCCTCCGGTTGAGAGGATTTCCACTCCGTGTTTGGCCAGCACCGCGCCGATTTTTTCAATATCAGTTTTGTCGCTGACGCTAACTAGCGCTCGTCTTATTTTTCTACTCATCAGTTTCCTCCAAATTATTAAGTTTTAGGGTACAAAACAAGCTAAATCATTATGATTTAGCCCTCCCATTGTTGATTAAAGATTAACTGATAATGAAGTAAAAAGCAAGTTTATTTATTTGTTTTTTTATCGGTTTTATTATACTCTAAGTATAAGAAAAGCCAAACCAAAGGAGAAATTTGCACCTTTTATGTTTGGCTTTAATTTTGTTCTTATCAAAATAGAAAGGTTAAAAGTGGTGAAGGAAAATGATGGGTAAACTAGGCCATTGGTTAACGCCATGGGAAAAAGAAAAGGTATGTGAAGCACTTTTGCGGTATAACCTTTTAAAGTGGGACAATGCTAGACGGTTACCGCTCAAAAGCGGAGGAGAAACGGATATTTACATTAACCTTCGCAATGCGCGAAGTACACCTGAGGCATTGATGTTTCTCACACAGACATTTACCAATCCGATTATGCGTTTATTACCGGATCGATTTGTTGAGGTTCCGGACTCGGTAAGTTGTTTTGCTGGTCCGTTGGCTATAATGACGGATGTTCCTTATATTACTATCCGTGAGGAAGAAAAAACCGGCCGGGCCACCAAGGCAAAAACAATTGGCGATTATCATTACGGGGAGAGAGTCACCATCATCGACGACGTTATCACCGACGGTGCTTCCAAGGTTGTTCCTTTTCGCGAATGCGTAGCGATGGGGCTCAATGTCCTGCCGCTGATAGTCCTGGTCGACCGGCAACAGGGATGGCAAAAGAAGTTTCAAGAAGAAAACATCCCGCTTGATGTCTGGCCTGGTATGACATTGCACGATGTCCGCCGATATCTTATCGAAAATAAACTAATGCGGCGGTGCGATCCGGCTGTGGAAGAAAAGAATCCTCTCATCGTCGCGCTGGACGGGAAAGACTGGGACGACATACTTCCCCTACTCGACGTTTTGCGCACCACCGGCTGCATCCTTAAAGTAAATGACCTGCTACTTGCCGAAGGGATAAACAACCTTATCCCCGAATTGCAGGTTTACGGCCGGGTGATGGCGGATTTGAAAGGGCATGATATCAAAAATACTCTGGAAAATATCGCCAAGCGGATTCGTCCGCACGAACCTTGGGTAGTCACAGTACACGGTAGCGGCGGCAAGGAAATGGTTCAGGCCACGGTCAAAGCGCTGGAAGGAACGCGGACAAAGGTATTGGTCGTTACCGTACTTACTTCTATCAATCAGGCGACCTGCGAGGAAATTTATACTCGTTTGCCGATTGATGAGGTGCGCGTGCTCGCTCGTATCGCTCATGAGGCTGGCGCTCAAGGAATCGTCTGCTCTCCGGAGGAAGTCGGCGAACTTCGGCAAAAATATCCAGACATGATGCTTGTTACCCCGGGCGTACGCTCACCAGGTAAAGAAGCCGGCGACCAGAAGCGGATTGGAACTCCGGCAGCAGCTTTTGAAGCGGGCGCAAACCACTTGGTAATTGGTCGGCAGATACTGGGAGCATTCGATCCGGTGGCCGAAGTATTTCGTGTTCTTCGCGAAGAGTTAAAAATCGCAATCTAAGCGATAATTTATAAAAATTGTTTTATAATCAATTAATGCGGGGCGGCCTAATTTATTAGGAAGCCCATTTTTTATATTTGACATCTTTTTATTTTAGACTATAATGTAATTACTAATAGTTATACTCCCACTAATTACGAATTAGTTACAAATATACAAATTATATCCCTCGGCTTAGTTTATCCCGAGCATAGCCGAGGGACTCGGGATGACAATAGAAAATTAGTATATTCGTAAGTGATTAGTGATTAGTGATTAGTGATTAGTGATTAGTGATTAGTGATTAGTAGACTATGTTTACTGTTTCAACAAAGTCCGGCTACGGGTTTATCGTGATGCTGGAAATGGCAAAA
>PFAR01000044.1:0-8794 GCA_002773655.1 Candidatus Falkowbacteria bacterium CG10_big_fil_rev_8_21_14_0_10_43_10
ATTAAGATCGCCGGCGGCCACATTAACACCGCCGCGAAAATTATTATTATAAGCGAAAAATTGCCCTTTTAACTCGCCTGATTGGCTAAAAATCCTTACGTGCGGGCCGCCGCCCTCCGCGGGCAGGCCCGGTCCGGCGCCGGTGATGATTTCATCAATGCCGTCGCCGTCAACATCGCCGGCCGCGACGTTGGTCCCTCCCTTAAAATTATTGTCATAAGCGTTAAACGAAGTAACAGTCTTATTGTCGCTATTAATAACTTTCAGGCTGCCGGAGGAATTGCTCTGCGGCGCGGTTAAAATATAATATTGGTTGCTTATTAAATTATTGTGGACTTCCTCCAAAGCCGCGGCGATATTAAGCCTTCCCCGTCCTAATCGGCCTAGATAATTCGGATTTAGCCGGCTGATATTATCTGTATTTGACAATAAAGTTTCCACCAGCTGGCTGCTTTTTAATTTCGGATTTGCCGCTTTTAACAGCGCCAGACTGCCCGATACCAAAGGAGCGGCCATTGAAGTCCCTGACCAATATCCTTTATAATAACTGTTAAACCATTCGCCATTATAGCTTTCCGCAGGCTTGTATACCGATAACCCTAAGAAGCTGGTTCCCGGGGCAGTTATATCAATGCAGGAAAATCCATAGTTGGAAAAATCCGCTTTTTGGTCAATCGCATCAACGGCCGCCACTCCAATAATCATATTGCTCACGCCGTCATAGCAGACGGGATATGCCTTTAAATCATCCAGGCTGTGGCTGGCTTGGTTATTATCTTCGTTGCCGGCGGCGGCGACAATCATTATCCCGGCGCTATAGGCCCTGGCAATCGCTTCCTCTAAACTCCGGGAAAAACCCATCCCCACGAAGCTTAAATTAATGATGTCCGCCTTATTTTTTATGGCATAGTCGATCGCCTTAATTACGCTGGCTACGCTCCCCTCTCCCTTATCATTCATAACCTTAAGGGGCATAATCCGCGCCTGCCAGGTAACGCCGCTTATTCCGAAAGCGTTGTTTCCTCTGGCCGCTATAATTCCGGCAATGATGGTTCCATGGTTTATCCCCACGTCAGTAAATCCTTCGGCGAATTTTGGATTAGGATCCGGAATATTATTAACAAAATCCCAGCCATTAATATCATCAATATATCCGTTCCTGTCGTCATCAACGCCGTTACCGGCGATTTCATCTTTATTCTTCCAGATGTTATCCCGCAGATCAGGATGGCTAATATCAACCCCGGTGTCTAAGACGGCGATTACCACCTGTGAACTTTCTCTTTTTATGTCCCAAGCGGCCGGCGCCCCAATCTTTTTTAAATACCACTGCGAACCATATTCCATATCCGAAGGAATTAAGGCGTAAGCAAAATCAGCGCGCGTGAAGATAATAGCAACAGCCAGCACGGTAAAACTGCGAAAAAAATTATAAAAAAAAGACTTTTTTTTATTATTCATATCATCTCAATTATAGCTTAAAGAAATTTTTTGGACAAATAAAAAGGGACCCGCCAAAAATTGCGCTTGGACGGATCCCGAAATCAGATAATATTATATATCACAAATTAATTACTATGTCCATAGCGGCCCTGCCGCATTCTCTCCAGCTAAAATCTTTTACTCTCTCCAATCCTCTGGCAATTAAACTATGCCGCCGATTATTATCTGACAATATTCTATTTATGGCATCGGCAATCTCCTGATGATTTCGCGGGTCAATATAAACCGCCGCTTCCCCTCCTATCTCCGGGCAGGAGGCGGTATTACTCGCTATTACCGGAACTCCGCAAGCCATCGCTTCTAAAATCGGCAGGCCGAAACCTTCATACAAAGACGGGAATAAAAATAACTCGGCGCCGTTGTATAAATACGGCAGATCTTCGTCCGGCACGTACCCGGTAATAATTATGTCATTTTGTAGATTGTTCTCGCGGATAATATTTTCCGCCTCTTCCCAACCGTATCCCGGCATGCCGGCCAAAATTAATTTTACCGATTTTGTTGTAGAGGCGCATTGCAATGCGCCTCTACATTTCAACAATATGAACACCTTAATTAAACCAGCGACATTTTTCTTTTTTTCCAACCTTCCCACAAATAAAATATATGGCCGGGTGATTTTATGTTTCAACAATATATTTTGTATTTTTTGCCGGTCATTAATCACTCGAAACCGCTCGTGGTCACACGCCAAATGCGCTACTGCTATTTTAGCTTTATCCGCGCCGTAATATTTCACGATTTCCCTCTTGGAAAAATCAGAGATGGTAATAATTTTTTGCGCATGCCTAACGGCAAACTTTGTGCTCCAATTTAAATAAATTCTCTGCCGTTTCTTATACGCCTCCGGATACCGCTTAAATCCCAAATCATGGATCGCGGCAACTGTATTCTTCGGATGAATAAGCGGCATGGCCGAGGCCGGAATAAATAATACATCCGGCGCATGGAATAGCATTTCAAGCGACAGTCTGCCTTGAGTCCAGAAAAATTTAAACGGCCAGCGCAAATGCTTAATTTCCACGTTTTTGCGCTCTCCCAATTCCCTTAACCACTGATTGGGCTCATTCTGGCAATATAAAATAAACCGCGCATCATGCCCGGTCCTTACTATTTTATTGATGATGTGAAAAGCATATTGCTCCACGCCGGTCTTTTTATCTTTGAGCGCGCGGGACGCATCAATGCCTATCTTTATTGACATATACCATCTATATATTATATAAAGACTATATCAAAAACATGCAGTAGGAGGTAATCAACGTGTCTGAAGAAAAAATTCACCTAGAATTTGTAGGGAAAAAAAGGCGGCATGCGGAGATACAGAGGGGCCTAAAAAACTCTTTTCTGCTTTTAGAGAAGAATTTTTAGAAAACCGCTGTCCGAGCTGCCAAGCAGAGTTTGATAGGATTGCAAATCGTAAACAATCAGACTCAACCAGCCAATAGCTTGCTCTTTCTCGCCAGGGATAAATCTCTGGTTTTTTTTATCCAGCACCGTTTTTTTTATATCTAAAAAAATGGTGCTGGATTTATTTAATTAGTCGCTAAAATGCTTCTCTTGTATGAACTTAAGTTATCCAGAGCGATACCGGTGCCTTTGGCCACGCAGAATAAAGCTTCGTCAGCCACATAAGCCGGCACGCCGGTGGTGCGGGACATTAGCTGGTCAATGTTGCGTAAAAGCGAACTGCCGCCGGCTAAAACCATGCCCTTGTCCATAATATCGGCGGCCAGCTCCGGCGGCGTGGCCTGCAGTACGTGCTTGGCCGCGGCGACAATTTCTTCCAGTTCGTTCTGAATCGCATCAGTCACGTCGTCCGAGGTGACGGTTACGATCCGCGGCAAACCGGAAACAATGTCCCGGCCTTTCACCTCCATGGTTAATTTATCCTCCAGATACAAAGCGGAGCCGATGTTTATTTTTACTTCTTCGGAGGTGCGCTCGCCGATCGCGAGATTGTATTTTTTACGGATATAATTGGCAATGGCCGCGTCAAATTTTACTCCGCCGACCCGGACCGAATTTATGGCGACGATACCGCCCAGAGAAATTACCGCCATCTCGGCCGTACCGCCGCCAATATCAATAATCATATGGCCGGAAGCCGAACCGATGGGAATATCCGCCCCGATGGCCGCCGCCACCGGTTCTTTAATAATATAAGCGGCCCGGGCGCCGGCGGCAATGGTAGCATCGGTCACGGCGCGCCGTTCAGTTGAAGTTATCCCCGCCGGAACGGCAATCATTACCTCTGGCCTGAATAACCTGACTCCGCCCAAAGCTTTATTGACAAAATATCGGAGCATTGCTTCGGTCGTCCGGTAGTCGGCGATCACGCCGTCTTTCAGCGGCTTGATGGCGACTATTGTTTCCGGCGTCCGGCCCACCATTTCTTTAGCCTCATTGCCCACGGCTAAAATTTTGTGGTCGGTTAAAGAAATCGCCACCACCGATGGTTCGTTAATTACGATCCCCCGTTTAGGCAAATGAACTAAAGTATAAGTTGTTCCGAGATCTATCCCAATGCGTTTAATAAACATAATTATTACTACCAATTACTAATCAAATACTAATATACTAACGCCTGCAAATACACTCTTATTATATTAATATTCCAGCGAATTTAAACAGTATTCGTATATTCGTAAAAAATTCGTAATTAGCAGGAGAGGGAGTTAGTTAATTGTAAAGACTTTTTTATATTTCCAAAAATATTTAATCCAGGACTGAATATGTATCCTGATTTTGCTGTCAAACAGCCCAAAAATCCAATTTCTATCTCCGCTGAAGCGATGCGGATAATGGACGAGAGCGGCCTCCGGATAATACCATACCTCATATCCTGAATTCCACATCCGCCGGCAAAGGTCAGTGTCTTCAAATCCGAGAAAAAATCTTTGATCAAACAAACCGCATTTATTCAGCGCTTCTTTCCTGATAAAAAGGCAGGCGCCGTAAACCCAGTCGGCCCGGCTTATAGCATTATAATTCTGGTCTTTGGTTAAATAATTATCAAGCTTACCCTGAACTTTTTTTAAATTTTGCAAAGGCGTCCGCCGGTAAATCGGTATTAATAATTCGGGAAAACGGCAGCGGGTATACTGCGGGCTTCCGTCCGGGTTAACAAGTTTAGGGCCGGCTATGCCAACGCCGGGATTAGACTCCATAAAATTAAAAATCTTCAAAAAACTATCGTCCAGAAGCATAATATCGGGATTCAACAGCGCCAAATATTTTCCCCGCGCGTTCTCAATTCCCAAATTGTTTCCCCCGCCAAAACCGAAATTTTTTCCGCTTTGGATGAACTTTATCCCGGAAAAATTTTCCTTTAACATTTCTTTAATCCCGTCTCCGGAGGCGTTATCAACCACAATAATTTCATAGTTAAGGCTGCCTGGATCGGATTCTATTATGCTGGTAAGGCAATTTTTCACCAAGCCTTTAGTTTTGTAATTTAAAATAATAAAAGAAATATCCATAAAAATTAATTAAAAAGGCGAAATTTGACTTTTCCATTTTGCATTTTATTTTATCCACTTCCTCATGCTTTCCAACTCTGCTTTTCTTCGTTGCCTTAAAAACCGCGGCAAATATTTTATAATTTCCACCCACGCGTATAATGTCCGCTGTTCAAATAATAATAAATAAAACAATTTTTTTAACTCATACCAGAAAATAAAAAAACCGTAACGCCACCAATCCGCCCAGGACACATTTTTAATTAAAACGTATAAATGATTGCGGTACGACAAATAATTCTTTAACAACGACCGATCTTGGCGGCGCTTCACGATTTCTCTGTTGCCGGCCTGTTCCCTGCCGCTCAAGCCCCTGTCATGGTAAGCGACAGCGCCACCGACCCGATAAGCTTTCCAATCGATATTCCGCAAACGAAAGGCTAAATCCACGTCTTCTTTGTAGGAAAAAAAATTACTGTCAAAATAGCCCGCCTGCCGCAAAGCTTCACTCCGATACACCGGCAAGCATCCGGAAACGCCGAAGATCTCTTCCGTGCCGTTGAACTGCCCCCTGTCTTCTTCGCCCGAACCGGCGTCAGTCACCCGGAATGAGCTGAATAACCGCAGCCCTGCTGTGTCAATATTACGTGTTTTAAGGCCATTAGTCAATCTAAGTATCTTGCCGATCGCCGCGCCGGCATATTCATGATTATCCATAAAATTTATAATCTTTTCCAGATATTCCCGCTCCAGCGCTATATCCTGGTTTAAAAGCAAAATATATTCTCCGGGCGCCTCGCGCATAGCGGCGTTATAACCAGCGGCAAAACCGATATTATTTTTTTGCGCCGGCAACAATGACACTGCCAGCCTGCCTTTTGCCAGTTCTCTCGCTATTTTAACGCTATTGTCGCTTGACCCGTTATCCATAATAAAAAGCCGCCAATCTTTAAAGGACTGGCCGAATACTGACTTGAGGCATGGCTTTAAATATTTTTCGCCATTGTAAGTGACCAGGCAAATTGTTATTTTTATAGGCATGCAAAATCCAATAAGTAATTAAGCGGCGTAAATTAAGTGTTAATAATAAGCAAGACCGCCAGACTTAAAAACGCCGGCGGCCTCCTTTTAAATAATAATTACTGATTTTTTATTTCGCCGGTTTAGTAATGCTTACCGCGTTGCTGATCGCGCCTTCGCCCTCTATAATAACCGGGGCGTGGCTGGAATAACCTTCGGCGCTCACTGTCTCTACCATAAACTGGACATTCCGTTCTCCAGCGATATCTTCGGTATCCGCGTTTATCGTTATCGGCAATGATGCTCCGGCCGCTATTTGAATATTTAAGTTAGAAAATATATAACTTCTGGAATTAGGCTGGGCGATAATATTGGAAACGCGCCGGGCGCCTGAATACAAAGATAAATTAGAAAACCCGCCCACATAATTAACATCGGCGGAGCCGGTATTCAAAGCGGCGGTAATGCCGGTAATTTTAATCTGTTCATCGGAAGAAGCGCTGACTGAAAAGCTTCCTAATTCTATCCTTACCTTGCCGGCCGCGGCAGTGCCTCCGTTGCTTAAGGCGGCTGATGTCAAAGTGGCTCGCGGGGCATAAACTCTCATCAGCTGGCCGACCGTTTCCTCGGTCTGCCGGTATTCCGTATTGTCCAGCCCGATCTTATAGCTGAACTCCGGAATAATTATCTGGTAGGCATTATTAGTTTCCGCCGACTCGGGAACGTCCCCTAAAACTTTTATTATAACTGCTTTATCAGCGGCTATTTTATAATTATCCAAACTGAAGTCGGCGATAACTCCGCCCGCTATTCTCTCTTTGGGAATGCTGACGATTGCCTTCTTATTCGTTTCATCCCTTAAAGTTAGATTCACTTCAAAATCGGGCGCGCCCTTATGTTTTTCTATTTTTATTCGCATTCTTTGCAGAAAAATATCCTGGTTCGTATTGCGCAGTTCAAACTGGCCTATCAGTGAATCGGCTTTCGCGCGATAAATTTCCTGGTTTTTTTCTTCCATTCGCGAAGCGAAAAAACCGAGACCGCCATGCTTGAAACTTACTTTATTATAATCGTCGCTCCCGCCGTTGCCTACCGGAAAATTTTCCGAACTGGAAACAACTAAATTATATCCTTGAGACAGGCCCTTAATCTCTACGTCGCCCGGCTTTTCAACAACAACTTTCAATGTTAAATTCTGCCCGCCGACCACGTCGACTTTTAATTCCAGTTCTAGAGGATCTTTCTTGCTAAACGACAAATTTTTGTCAGACAGATTAAAAGTAATCTTGGAATTCTGCATATCTTTAACGGTCATTACCGCTTTCCGGTCATTATAAAGGATGATGTTATTAATGCTGTCTTCCTGCGCGCTGCCCCAGTTGGTAAAAATTATCTTATTAAGCTTGGCATCCTCGTTGCCGCTTGTCTCAGCAATATTGAATTTGGCGACTGCCTCGTTTTTTGAACCGATATTAATGTTCCTGATTGTATTGTTAATCGCCCCGCTGGCTATCTCCACCTGCCCGACCAGCCCGGAGGAAATTACCAGTTTATGCGTCTGCCCAAACAATGGAAAAATTCCGCTGACCGCCGCCGGAGAACTTGTTTTGATATCGCCCTCGCTTTGGATGCCGAAGTTGGCCGTATGATTGATATTGGTTCCCTGGGCGAAACCGACTTTAACGCGCAATACTTTATAGCTGTTGCGGGCGATCATCAGCGGACTGCCGGAAAAATCCACTACTGCTGAATTATTGTTCATCCCGTTCGCTCTCCCCAATTCAACTCCGTTGGCGTCTTCAAGCGCTATTGAGGTGATATAACTCTGATTAAGTATTCCTTGTTTGGTTATTTTAATGCTTTTAACATCTATCCGGCTGCCTGCCGCCTGCAATTTAAAAGCAGAAACCAAATTATCAGCGGTGGAAAAGGGAAATAGGCTGGCGCTGGGCGAACTGGAATCAAGGCTGGCTATCAGTTGAGCGGCTGACGCCGGCAGGCTGGCCGGCGGCGTTGTCGAGGCAGGCTGGCCGGTATTATCGGCGGCCGCCGACCTCTCCCGGACAAGATTAATATTATAAGTTACCTCAATATAAGTGCCAAGATCGGCGTTATTAACGGTTGTCACATTATTCCACTGGAAATCGGCGTTATCAAATTCGCTTTCCGATGGAATCCACGCTCTTTTATTATCTTTGGTGATAAAATAAACTTTTGGATCACCCTCCGCTTTTAATAGAGTGGCATCCGGCCAAAAACTCAAATCCCGACTACTGACTTCTATTACATTATTCCAGCTGTTGCTGCGGTAGGCGGCAAAAGCCTGCGGGCTGTGATGGTATTTTTTTAAATTCTTTTCATAACTTAAATAATAAGTCCGGCCTGTTCCCTGTTCTTTTACCAGGCGGACCAGCTGGTATTTATCTAAATCCGCCTTAGTTATCACCCGGACGTTTCTGAAGCTGAAATCATAAGAATTAAAAACCTCTTCATTGCGGATTAAATGCTTTTGGCTTCCTATGATAGCATAAACGGTTGAATTATCGGCTGTTCTAGCCAGCCAGACTTTATTGCCGAACAGGCTGTTATCATTATTTTCCGTTTTGGTCCCTAAAATTTTTCCTTCTATCTTGCTATAATTATCGCTGGCATAATAAAACATATACATGCTGGAAATAACCGCCAGCATGCTGATTATAATAAAACTGATGGAAACTTTTTTAATTTGTCCGCTAATTTCCATATTTACATTTACATATTAACAACATATTATAATTATTATACCACGAAAGAATAAAAATATACAAACT
>PFAR01000044.1:8808-9089 GCA_002773655.1 Candidatus Falkowbacteria bacterium CG10_big_fil_rev_8_21_14_0_10_43_10
AAAAACATAAATTAAGATAAGATTTTGTCAAGTTTTTGAAAGTATTTAGAAGGCATAAAAGCCTCAAACATTTCACAACACAGGAGATGTAAGATGAACGAGGAAAAGTCAACCTTCATTCATGTCTGTCCGTCTTGGACAGCCGGGCCGAGAAGCGCGCACCCGAAATTCGGGGGCGGAGTCATCATCGGCGGTATTCCTCGCGCAGGCGAAGATCCAATGGAGTGTTTCGCTCGCTCTATGACCAACTTCAACAAGATGGTCGAAGAAGCCGCCGCGTA
>PFAR01000044.1:9174-26580 GCA_002773655.1 Candidatus Falkowbacteria bacterium CG10_big_fil_rev_8_21_14_0_10_43_10
TTCCCTGAGAGATTTTTCCTCCTGCATGTGAATTCTAAAATACTTATTTGTTCAAATTATTTTATATCGGAGCCACCTGAGGGACTCGAACCCACGACCCACAGTTTACAAAACTGTTGCTCTACCAGCTGAGCTAAGGTGGCACATGATAATTTTCAATTTTCAAACATTGGAATTTAATATATCACAGGCTTAACAATTTATCAATATATTCCTTAACATTTATACCTTTAATCTTATGCCTTCTATCATTCTCTCCGCTAACTGCTTCATTTTTATTTTTTATAATACACAACATCTTATTTAACAAACTTTCCCTGTCCCCCGCCTTAAATAAAAATTCCGGCGATAACATTTCTGGAATGCCGCCGATATTGCTGGCAATAACCGGCAAATTATTCTGCTTTGCCTCTATTATAACCGTCGGCTGGTTTTCGTAGCAAAGCGAGGGAACGACGAGGCAGTCCGCACTTTGCATTAATTCTCGCACCTCTTCCGGCGATTTTTTTCCGAGAAATTTAATGTTTGAATTTCTATTTTTATCGCGTAGAGACGCGCCATGGCGCGTCTCTACGCCACCAATAGTTTGTAATTCTATTTTTTGAGACGCATCGCAATGCGTCTCTACATCTTTAAACGCTTCGATCAATAATTCCACGCCTTTGTGTTTCTGAATTTGGCCGACGTATAAAAATATAAATTTTTTATCTTTGTGTTCGCGTTCCCCCCTCCTTACTAAGGAGGGGCCGGGGGAGGTATTAATCGGATTCGCCACCACCGCTTTTTTTGACTTCCTAAAAAAACCCCTATCCGTGTGCATCTTCATCAGCCACTCTGAAGGCGAAATTACAACATCAGCCGAAGCAAATAATTTTTTATTGCACCATTGATAAGCTTTCGCCAGCATACTATTCACTCTATTTTCACCGCCGACCATCATCAAGCCCGACGGATGCAAAAGCTGAATATCGTGCAAGGTATGAATGTGTTTTATTTTACACGCACGAATTGCTCGCGGCGCTAAAAATCCCACTCCCATTAAATTATGCGTCATTACGATATCCGGTTTTTCATGCTGTAAAATTTTTTTAATTTTAAAATAGCTTTGGATATTGAACATGTCTATTAAATGCCAAACCAATCTTAATGCCGCCGACAACTTACCGAGGTTATAGTAGGAAATTATGTTCCAAGGATAGAATCTTATAACTCCCCTCTCCTTAGTAAGGAGAGGGGTTGGGGGTGAGGTGATTGGTCGCGTACTCACGACCACGACTTCATGCCCGGCTTGAATCAACCCATCAGCTATGGCTGCAACGACACGTTCTGCGCCACCCCTGGCATACGGCTTATATAAATTGTTAATTAATATAATCTTCATAAACTCCTACGAATTACAAATCTATTATAAATATACAAATTTGAATTTTTATTTTTTATAGTTTATTTATATCATTTTGTTGTGGAAAAGTCTATTTTTATGTAAATTTAGTTTAACTTTAGCGACAGAATAGTATCACTCGCAAGTCGTAGTTTTAGCGAAAACTTGACTTTTTTTAAAATTTATGCTATTTTATTATCATATTATACCATCTCAAGCTTGAGCTCTGGCATAAAAAGGGTTTAAATACCCTATAACAAAGAGGGAGGTCTTCATTATGAAGACACGTAGCAGTGTTTTTTTCACAATTTTCGTCATGTTGGTTTCGTTTTTGTTCGTCGGTTCCGGGTTCGCGGCGACTTCCGCCGGTCCGGTGTATGGAGGGGGCGGTGGTAGTTACGAGCCGACTCCCTGTTCGGCTTTCTTTGAATATTTATGGAAAGCACGGGCTTGGAAAATCGATGTGGCTGAACGACCGAATGGTTTTTACACCGGCCAGCCAGCGCCATGGGCGATCCGCTCCACTATTGAACAGTGGCAACAAGAAGGTCTTATTGATGAAGAGTTTGATGCCGGTATCGTCCAGTTCATTTTGGACTACTTCGGAATATATCCGGCCTCAATCGGATACATCCTCTCTGAAGTGGGAGTGAGTTTTTTTGAATTTAAAAAATCACTCGGCCTTCTGGGCGATGCGTTGAACCCCGATTGGATGCGCCCTCTTAGCGCTCCAGAAGTTGAGGTTCTTCTCGCAAAAGCAGTTGAAATACTCGCGGCTAAAAACGAAGTGCCGTTATTGATCGAATCAGAATCCTTATATCTTGACCCTCGACAACAAAATCTTTCGGCCCCTATTCAATTTAAGTGGCTGTCAGGTTTAGGGTCAAAAATCTCCGGTGTATTCGGAGTAAGTGGCGACTTTCTTGATATTGAAGGTGGGTTATTGCTTCAATACTGGGAGAATGGCCAGTACAAAACAATACTTATGAATACTTTGGGCAACGGCAGTCTCGGTACAATGGAGAACGCCACTTTCAACTTGGCGACAACGCAGTTAGCGATCGGCTCTGTTTTTAACAACGCTCTTATTCATCCCGCTACGGAGTACTCTGTGAAAATTACTTTTTACGGCGAGGTAGAGTGGTACGGAGCGAAACGCGTTGTTTCGCAAACAATTCCGGTCACGTACCGCCTGTTGCGATACGCGGTTGTCGATGTGAACGGCAGTGAGTTGTCGGTCACTTCTTCGGCTGACGCGGTCATTATTGGCGGTAACTTTACCGTCAATACCACCGAAGTAACCGACAGCCAAAGCGGAACGGTACATCGCATTATTGACGCAGAAGTTAGCGTCAATGGTGAATCCTACAACTTAGCCGCCCGGTTGGTATGGAAACAAGAGGAACAGGCTATGTATGCTTTTAACTTCGGTCGAGTCCCAGTTTTGTACCCCGGGCAGGAAACCAAGGTTAAAATCGTAGGCCCTGTGTGCAGCTCTCCATACTTGGAGATCCAATCGCTGGGAGAAGACCGGCTGAACGTAGAGCATATCTACGGTAATGCCGGAGCAGGAGGAGGAGGCGGCGGTGGCGGTGGCAGTAACTGACCTCTCGCACCTTGCGTTTTTCGCCCGCATGTGTTTTTTGCAAACACCTCTGCGGGCCTTTTTTTGGTTCAAATAGTCTGCATGGTTTTACATCATTAGCGAATCACTAATACGAATATGCTGTGCGGATTTAATTCTTTCAGCAACTATCCAAATATACAAATACTATTATTTAAAATTCAAAATTTTAGTCTTATATTCTTCCCCAATTTTTTTCCAATCATACTTTTTTTCTGCCAACTCTCTCGCCGCCCGTCCCATCTTCCATCTTTTTTGCGGATACTTTAAATATTCTTCCAGCTTCAGGCGCAGATACCGGGCGCTCCCCGGATTAACAACAAAACCCTGAACGCCATGCTCAAAAACTCCCCGCACCCCGGGTAGGTCCGAAGCCATAACCGGAATCCCGCAAGCCATCGCCTCTAATAAAACCATGCCGAACGCCTCGCTTTTGTCTACGGATGGAAGCACAAAAATATCGGCTAAATTATAATATAAAATCAGTTCTTCATCCGGAACCCATCCAGCAAAAATAATTTGTTTTTTTATTTCCGCCTCTTCAGCTAATTTTTCATATTTAGAGCGCAGATTGCCGTCACCGCATATTAAATACTTGATACTTGATACTTGCTGCTTAATAATTGCTGCTGTCTGCAACAGCACCTCCACCCCTTTAAACCGATGCGCTTCGTCCAGACCCCCAAGAAACATTACGACTCTGTCTTTTTCTCCTATCCCATACTTTTCGCGCAGATTCTGCAGCTCCGGAATGTCGTGCGGCAGGACGTGAAATTTATCAAGATGCACTCCAAAGGAAATTTCCACGAACTTGGCCGGATATTTTTTCCAAATCTCCCTGATGCTGGAATGGGCGACGTAATCCAAAGACGCGGAAATAATTTTATCCGCCTGCTTCATTAAATTATTCTTCACAAACAACAGCGGCCAGCTTAAAATTTTCGCGCGCCAAGCTAAGTTCGGCGTATCCATGTGAAAATGGATTACCAATCTTGTCTTAGGGTGCAATATTTTATACAGCCATACTATTTCGGCTGTGCCGTAAAAAGGATAATGCAGATATATCACGTCAAATTCTTTCAGTTTTTTCCATAATTTTAACAGCACTGCCCCGTTGCCGATTTTCCAGGTTGGTTTAAGGCGTTCTACAGTAAAATTGTCATCCCGAGCGACTGAAGCGATAGCGGAAGAAGCCGAGGGATATAATGTGGTAAATACTACTGTTTCACTTTGCACACCTAAAATCTTCGCTATTTCATAAGCGCTGTTGCCCATTCCTCCTTTGTATGGCGGAAAAGTTGAGACTATTAATGCCGTCTTCATAATAAAATTAGAAATTATATGTCGTGTCAGAACGTCTTTCTATGCTTAAAACAAAAAAAGAGCCGTCAGGCGCGCGGCGATAAATAATTCTTATACTTCCCTCGCGGACGCGGAAGACATCCTTGCGCCCTTTCAGCTTTTTTATTTCTAAATTTGCAATACTGCCAGCCTTAAGAGACTCTAACATTTTTTTCACTCTTTCGGCTTCTTTCCCGCTTAACTTTTTTAACGCTTTGGCAATTTTATTCATAAAAATTAAAGGCGGGACAGAATATCATCAACATTAATGCCGCCTTTGCGCAGTTTAGTGAAATCAACAACCTCTTCCCAATTTTCTTCATCTATGGGGGTAATTTTAAATAAGGGCTTTGATTGCTTAAAAATAATAAAAGACTCGCCTTGGGCGACTTTTCGGGCATATTTAGCCACATTTTCACGCAGCTCTTTTAAACCGACGACATTCTGCATAATTTTTAATTAATAAATTAAACCCCGTTAAATAAAAATGTCAAATCAATTTAGATTAAATCCAACTTATTAAGCCCCAATTTAATCAGGGTGATTATTTAACTGGGGTAAACTTTAGATTAACTTTAGATTAACAAATTTGTATTCTTATGTCAAATATCTATGATTTTTGATTTGCGGTGGTAGGTACTCCTGTTTTTCCTTATAGCCATACTCCGGTGAGTATTTATATCCTTTGCCGTAATTTAACTCTTTCATTAATTTTGTCGGCGCGTTCCTAATATGCAGCGGCACGGGCAAAGCGCCGTACTGTTTAACATCCGCCTGCGCTTTTCCGTAGGCGGCATATAATTCGTTGCTTTTTTTGCTTTTGGCCATGTAGACAACGGCTTGCGCCAAATTAACACTGCATTCCGGCATCCCAATATAATGGCAGGCATTATAAGCCGCCACCGCCTGTTCCAGAGCGTAAGAATTGGCAATACCAATATCTTCGGAGGCAAATCTGATTAAGCGGCGGGCAATATATAATGGATCTTCCCCGCCCTCCAGCATCCGCGCCAGATAATACAAAGCGGCATCCGCGTCAGAGCCGCGCATGGATTTATGCAAAGCGGAAATAATATTATAATGCTCTTCGCCGGCCTTGTCATACATCAACGATTTCTGCAGGGCATCTTCAATCCTGCCGCGGTTGATTATAATCCGTGATTCGTGTTTATCCGCATTTAAATCCGTGCGTGTCCGTGCCGTTCGCGAAGCGAACTCCAGCGCGTTCAGCGCCACTCGCGCGTCCCCGTCCGACATCTCGCATAAAAACTGCAATGCTTCATCTTCTATTTTAACATTTTTCAGCTCCGGTACGCTATTTAATGCCCGTTCCGCTAACGCCTTTATATGCTCGGCTGTTAATTTTTCCAAGATAAACACCCGGCAGCGGGACAGCAAAGCCGAAATAACTTCAAACGAAGGGTTTTCGGTAGTGGCGCCAATTAAAGTAATAGTGCCGTTCTCCACGTATGGCAGCAACGAATCCTGCTGGGATTTGTTAAAACGGTGGATTTCATCAATAAATAATATGGTGCGTTTGTTTACCGCCTGTAAATCCTTAGCTTTGGCCACGGCCGCGCGGATATCCTTTACTCCGCTCATCACCGCGCTTAACTGCAAAAATTCGGAGTTAGTAGCGCCCGCGATAATGCGCGCCAAAGTTGTCTTGCCGCAGCCGGGAGGACCCCAAAAAATAATAGAGGGGACGTTATCCCCTTTAATTGCCTGCCGCAAAATTTTTCCGCTCCCGATTATATTTTCCTGCCCGACAAAATCGTTTAATGTCTTTGGCCGCATTCGGTCGGCTAGCGGCGCGTTATGTTGTATTATGTTAGTTCGTGGCATAAAAATTATTGCTTCATTGCTTCATTGCTAAATTGCCCGCCTTGCCGCGAGGATAGAATAATAAAACAATTTAATTACCTCCAAACCTCCTCTCCCTCTTATTATATTCATCAATAATATTAATCACGTCCATTTCCTCAAAATCCGGCCAATACTTCTTTAAAAACAAAAATTCCGAATAAGCCGCCTGCCAAAGAAGAAACCCCGATATTCTTTCTTCGCCGCTGGTGCGCACAATAATGTCGGGATCGGGCAGTTCTCCGTGATATAGATACTTGCGAATAATGCCTTCATGGATCTGCTCTTCGGTTAATTGGTTTTTTACAATTTTTTTCACAGCGTCCAGCAGTTCCGGCCGCCCGCCGTAATTAAGACAAATGTTTATTGTGCCGCTGCCGTTGCTTTTTGTTTTCTGCGCCGCGTTCTCGCACAACTCTGGCAGTTTTCCCGGCAGTTCGTCGATCCGGCCGCTAAAAATTAACTTGTAACCCTTGCGATGAAATTCATCCAGGTCATCCTCTATCGCCCGTGCTAATAAATTCATTAAATAATCCACCTCCTTCTTTTCCCTGTTCCAATTTTCCGTGGAAAAAGCGTACACACTTAACACTTTTACTCCGCGCAAAAAAAACCAGTCCGGAACATGCTGTAGCTTATTATATCCTTTTAGATGTCCTTCCAGCGTCGGCAGATTCCGCTCTCTGGCCCAGCGCCGGTTGCCGTCCATAATGAGTCCCACGTGGACTGGAACTTTTCTTCTACCGTCTTTTGGTTCTTCCATAAAGAAATTATTTACAATATTTTAATTATCAATTTTCAATTTTGCAATTTTCAATTAATAATTAAATTTACTAAATGTTTATCTTTATTAACTTAACCCTCTCCTCTGCTCCGCTGATTATCTTAACACCATTTTTATCAACGCCAAACTCTTTGGCCAAAAATTTAACTAATTCCGCGTTTGCCCTTCCTTTTACCGGAGGCGCGGCTACATCTATCTTAATTGTCTCATCGGCCAGAATATCTTTTATTTCCGTACGCATGGAGTTCGGGCGCGCTTTAATCCGCAGATATACCTCGCCGTCCTGCTTAAATTGTCTTTTAAATTTATTTATCATTTGTGTTATTTGTAGCTGATTCGTTGATTTGTGGGCAATTAATAGCAATCTTCAACCAATGTGTATATCTATTATGATTCTTTTTTATATCACTTTTCAGTTCCGGCAGGCTGATCCACCTCCAGCCATCCGCTTCTGCCGGATTTAACACCGGATTATTCTCATACTTTCCCGCAAAGACGTGGTCGTATTCATTTTCCGTCAGGCCGTTGTCAAAAGTTATTTTATATTTAAAACTGAATTTTTCCTCCAGCGGGCAGTCAAATCCCATTTCTTCCCGCAGTCTCCGATGGATTCCCCGCTCTATGGGCTCATTCGGCCGCGGGTGGCTGCAACAGGTATTAGACCATAGCCCGCCGCAATGATATTTTTTCTTTGCCCGCTTTTGCAACATTAATTCGCCTTTTGAATTGAACACAAAAATAGAAAAGGCCCGGTGCATTTGCGCGTTAACGTGCGCGGAAATCTTTTCCGCCACGCCGATATTATTATCATTTTCGTCCACCAATATAATATGCTCTTGAGCGATCTCGTTAACAATTTTAGCGCCGAGTTGCATAAATATTTAATAGCTAATTCTAAAATTTGTAAATTCTTTTATTCCCCCTTTTATAACTTCAATCTTAGCCACCCGCACGCCGTCCGGACCGCGCCGGCACCAATTAACAAACTCCTTTAAGGCATCTTCTTCGCCCTCGGCTTCAACATAAACCGCGCCGTCCGGATCGTTTACAACATATCCTTTTATACCCAGCTCTTTAGCTTTCTTTTGCGTATAGCAACGGAAGCCGACTCCCTGCACCTCTCCGGTTATCTTAATGTTAAAATGTTCAATCATAAAATTTTATAAAATGTTCTTTGGGTTTTAAGTTGTCAGTCACAATCTCTTTCCAGCCAGGGATAACTTCTGACACTCTCTTGAGCGATCCCTGATATTGGCAAAACGGGTCAACCGCCCTTGATTTGCAGAATACCCGCGCGTCATAATCTTCTTTATTAACTTCCCAGCGGATTTTATTTTCCATTCGTTGCCATAACTTTTCTAAAACGGGATCGCCGCTATGGTGCTCTCTAGTTTTATTTAAAACCTCCGTGTCTGTAGTGTAAAAATCGTCTTCATTAATATAACCTCGGCTGAAAGCATGCTTTAGATAGTCAGCCGTGGTTCGGAACATATAAGCGGTTATCTCGCTTGAATAATGGATATCATTTAACTTTTTAAAGGCAACAGCGTACTTTTTCGCACTGGCTATATCATCAAAAAACCATTTTCCTTGTGCGGCCTTAAGATGATCCAAAAAATAATTAATAGTCTCTCTGTCTTCCATCTTGAAAGCCAATAAGCCCCGCAGAGAATAATCAATCCGATCGGCGCAGATATCCGGCAGTTCATTTTCTTTAAGGGGGAAATTACTGTCATCCACTATTTTGTCAACGTCAAAATTGTATTTGCCCAAAATTCCGGCAATACTTGAATTTTTAACATAATCAGAAAAAATCCTGTCTTGGTGGCATTGGGTTTTTCCGCTCCCGTCCGCCACAATATAGTCCATGGTATGAGAAAAAGCAGAGTGAGAAATGTCATGAATAAGGCCGGCTATTTGCTCTTCCGGAGACGCTCTATAGCGGCGCAATAATTCAAACACTCCCAGAGAGTGTTCAAAGCGAGTATGTTTGGTGCCGGGATAATGGACTTCATAGTAGCCCCCCTGATCAACGTCTTTTAACCGTTGGAACTCCGGCGCGCTGATAATTTCCAAGAGTACCGGCTCGTCAATTTTAATTTCGCCGTAAACCCGGTCCTGATATTTCATTTGTTTTTGCCATTAATATTTAATTCTTGCCCTCGCCGTCTTTTTTCAGTAATTTTACCAAATACACCGCAATAATAACCAAAACGACCGTCATGACGAACGCGTAGATGAACTTGGCGACGATAGTGTCTTTGCCGAGCGGAAAAATTTTTTCTATCATCGCGGTAATGGCGTCATTCCAGGCCAAACTCGCGACGAGCCCGAACGCGCCGATAATATATCCCAAAATCCGCTCGCGGAATTCTTTTTGCAGTTTGTTCATAAAAATTTAAGTTGGTCGCAATTGCTGAACGAAGCTCGAACCTTTTTCGAGCGACAATCGCGCGAATGATTTGAAACCCCGCCCCAGCGTTTCCGCCCGCCGAAGTTCGGCGAGCAAAACAAAACAATTCTCTGAAAATAATTTTAAAATTGTGCTCCACTCTTTTTTAATAAAAAGGAGAGCCTTGGCTCAAAAAATAAAAACCAGATGCAAAAATAAAAAAATATTTTTTATCATAGGATATCACTTATTTTGAATTTCTGCAAATTTTTGGTTTATTTATTTGGTTTATTTAAATAAACAAGGATTGGGTGGTTTTTAAAAATAAAAGCCGTATTATTTAAACACGGCTTTCGTGGGAGTTCATTGAATATCAATAAAACACAGCTGGTCATCGGGACAGCCCGTGCTGGCAATTGAGCCGGAAATGCAACCCCCGTAGCATTTTTTCATATAGTGACTGCAACGTTTGCATTTGTCGTGTTTCAGGCAACGAAACCCATTAAGTACGGGTGAAGAAGTCCAAATTGGCCAAAAACCATGTTCGGCAACATTGCCGCAATAATAAATCCTGCCCAGGCTCCGGAGGAAGTCGCATGGATAAAAGTCGCCGCTATAGCCAATGAATCCATTTTTTCTCGCTGGACACGGGCTATTGAAGTTCATTGAATGATGATATGTCGCATGTTCGCCCAGAACGTCAAAATATGTAAGTAGCAGAAGATGCGGATATTGTTGACGCAACCGCGTAACCTCTTGTACCGATTGCCACATTTGATCCCTTCCAATGGAACATTTGGCACTAAAATCGGCGTGCCGACCAATTGGACGGAATGGAATAAAACTGACATCGGCCCCAAACTCATCGGCTAGCTTAACAGTATGTTCAGTGGTACTTAGGGTTAGGGTAGAAACCACTGAATTGATGCGCCGTCTGATATTTGTTTTACTCAACTTTTTCAATAACATTACTGCCCTTTGGTACGAATCTGGCCCGCGTATTTGATTGTGGCTTTCTTCGTTGCCGTCAATACTGATGGCGACAAAATCCGGATGCAAAGCGATTAAATCCTCCCTGGTCTGCTCGCCAAAAAATCCACAAGTATTGATGCCCAGGAATAAATTTAATCCTGAAATGAATTCACAGATCTGGCGAAAATACGGAGAAATTAAAGGTTCATTTCCACACAGTCTTATTTCAAAGACGCCAATATCATAGAGTTCCTTAATCAATCGTTTCCAACCTTCAAGTGTTAAAAGTTGTGCATTGGGATCGTCGGGCTTATAACAGTGACGGCAATCTAACGCACATCGGCGAGTGATTTCCATATACATACCAATGGGCGACCCTAATTCGAACTGGTTTTCGGGAGATTGTACGAATTCGTAATGAAAAGCGTTACCAATGCCAGAATAATAACGGCTGACAAATTTGCGCAGTTGCTCGCGTCCTAATTGCTCAAGATTTTCTTTGGTTTCGACAAAATGCACATTTCGCGTGAACCGCTCGAAAAACACATATCCAAATCGTTCTTTCCTTATGCGAACATACATCGCGTGTCTCCTTTCTGATGCCGATAAAAACACCATGGTATTTACTTTTAAAAGATCAAATTATTATAGTATAGCACATTTATAATATTTATCCAATATCAATGATTTTTAATAATCTTTGCAGGCAGGAATATATATCACTCGATAAATCGCTAATATCATCGGGTTTTATGCTATCAATTATAATCCAACGTGGTTTTTTTGACTCGAGATCGTTTACATCATCATCTGCCAAGAGATTTTGTGTTATGGGTCGACATAAGTAAAAGAAAAGAAAAGCATGATAAGCTTCATCAAGCGGCTGATAGTAAAAGAAATTTTCTTTTGTAAGAATTAATTTATCAATAATTATATCTATACCAGTTTCCTCTTTTACTTCACGCTTCAGACCCGCTTCTAATCGCTCATCAATTTCTAATCCTCCGCCAGGGAACCAAAGCTTACCATTACTTTTATTGCGCATAACTAATATTTTTTTATCATAAACGATAAATCCATAAACACTTGGACGAAAAAAAAATTTGTTAATTGGAACGTCAACCTCTTCTCCGAAATTATTTTTACAGTGAATAAAGTTGGACATAAATTTTTACATATTCTTTTATCGTAGAATATCATTTATTCTAAATTTTTGCAAATTTTCAGGGGGCAATTGAAATCACGGCTTCAAAATGTCGCTCTTGGCGACGACTGGGCGGAGAAAATGAAAGCTCAAGTTGATGTTTGGGAAAAAGATAACGTCCAATCGGCGCAATCTTTTGCCCAAAATCTTAATGAGAAAACCAAAGAAGCAGAAACAAAACTTAATAAGCTGATAAATGCCTATTTAGAGGGCACAATTGAAAAAGATATTTATCTAGCTAAAAAGAACGAACTCGTGCAAACAAAAACAGACCTCTCGGAAAAGAAATCTGATTTTGGGCGAAAGGGTCCGCCAGCTGGCGGATGGCTCGAACCATTGAAAAAATGGATAATTGACGCTAACTACGCCAAAAAACTTGCATTGTCTAAAGATTTTATGGAAATAAAATCTTTTACGGAAAAAATTGGAACGAACCGCCGCTTGCTAAATAGAGAGGTGGTTTGGGAATGGAGGGAGGAGTGGAAAATTTTGGCTGATTTTAACGCTGAATTTAAAAACTTTTTTTTAATCCGTCAGACTGTCCGAAAACTAAACTGATTTTCAGCGAAATCGCGAAGCGATTGAGCTGAAAATGTGGTCAGTTTTCCACTGTTTTTTTGAGCAGAAAAATGGTAAAATTAAGGTAGAATTACAATTAATTTTACCATCAATATGTTCAAAGACTACCAGCAGAATCAAGGGCAATTATTGCCCAAAAGTTTAAGCGATTCATTTTCCTCGGATCATACGGCGAGATTAATAAATCAAGTAATAGATGAAATGGATTTGTCGTTCATTCTAAACCAGTATTCGCCTCTGGGTCAAAAGGCATACCATCCGAGAATGCTGTTTAAGGTCTTGGTCTACGCCTACACCATAGGCATTCGGAGCTCCCGCAAAATTGCTGATCGGCTGAACGAGGATGTGGTGTTTATGTGGCTCTCGGGCCGCTCTGCTCCTGATTTCCGGACCATTGCCGATTTCCGCAAAGACAAGCTGGCTGATGTCAAAAAGACCTTCGTGGAAGTGTTGGGATTGTGCCGTCAATTAGGCATGATCAGAATCGGCAAAGTGGCGATTGACGGAACTAAGTTCAGAAGCGACTCCAATGGCAACAAAATGCAGTACCGGAAAACGCTAAACAAAAAGAAAGAATCAATTGAAGAACAGGTGGATGACATATTTCGGGAAGCCGACGAGGTTGATCGCCAAGAAGAAAAGCTCTACGGCGATTCAACCGAACACCGAATTAAGGGGCTCGACCTGAACCGGGTGGCGCGCGAACTGGCTAAACTAAAAAAGAGAAAAACCTCGCTGGAAAAGAAAAAGCAGAAGCTCAAAGCCAAAAAAGACGATATCAATTCAAAACTGCGCAAAATGAGAAAAGACCGGAACACTATGAGCAGTACGGATAAAGACGCCACGCTCATGATGATGAAAGAAGGCCATATCGCCTCCGGCTACAACGCCCAGTTCGCGACCGAACATCAGGTAATACTCGGCTACGGCCTAACTTCAGATCGAAACGATTTCAAGCAATTGAAACCCGCCGTAAAAGAAGTGGAAGCCAATACCGGCAGAAAACCGGAAACGGTAATGGCGGATGCCGGCTACGGCCGAAAAATGAATTATCGATATTTAAAGAGCGAGCGAATAACCGCTTTCATTCCCTACGGACAATTCAACAAAGAAATGGCCGAAAGGAGAAAAGGCATTTATGCCAACAACCCAGATAGAGAACTGGCCAGATACAAATTTACCCAATGTGTCAGACTGAACTCGACAGCAGGCAAGGAGATGATGAAACGGAGGCGGGAGGATGTTGAGCCGGTAATCGGCGATATTAAGCGAAACATGAATTTTCGGACATTCAACCTTAGAGGAAAACCCAAGTGTCTAGTTGAACTGGGGCTCATTTCCCTTGGGCATAATCTGAAAAAAATCAAAAACTATCTGAAAAAAGCGGCAAAATGGGATAACGGAAACCAAATGGTAGAAAAATTAGGAACAATTTTAGGCTATCAACCTGCCTGTCCGGCAGGCAGGTTGGCATAATCAGAGATTGACGGACTAAAATTGTTTTTAATTAAAATTCGGCTATTGCTCTCAAACTCGCAAGCGAGTTTTCGGACAGTCTGGCACTCCGTGGACACGAAAGTTTATCTATGTCGGGCTGCCGGGAATTGAACCCGGATTACACGCACCCTTGCCCCGCACCATATTACTTTGTCTGTCGGGGCGCCGGGAATCGAACCCGGATTACACGCACCCGAAGCGTGCGTAATACCACTATACCACGCCCCGCTCTGTAAAATATAGAACGAGTGGCGTACATATGGTGCGGGGCAAGGGTGCGTAATACCGTTATACCACAGCCCGTAAATATTTATGATTTTAGATTTTAGATTACGCCTGCTAATCCTAAATCTAAAATCTGTAATCTAAAATTATCTCCGTGGACCTGGGGAGAATCGGACTCCCGCCTCCGCAATGCGAATGCGGCGTCGTACCACTAGACTACAGGCCCCTTATTTCAAATTTTTAATTTATAATTAACCTAATTATTCTAATCAATATCCAATAACCAATTTTAATTTCCAAAATTTATTGGGGCTTTTAAATTGGGATTTGATTAGGTTAATTAGAATAATTATTATAATTAGAAATTTAATTTTCTTCTGTACTTGTCGCTTCTTCCTCGCTGGAAGTTCCATTATAATTTTCCAGCTCTTTCAGCTCCTCTTCCCCTAATTTATAATTATCTTTGCTGCTTAATAATCCAATGCTTTCAATTATTATGCCTTCAACCGGATGGCTGTTTTCGTTCGTCTTTACCGCTTCAATTTTATCCACCGTTTCCATGCCTTCAACGACCTCGCCGAAATTCGTGTGCTTGCCGTCCAGCCAAGGCGTGGCTTCTTTGGTGACGATGAAAAATTGCGAACCATTGGTATTTGGCCCGGAATTAGCCATAGCCAAGCTGCCGCGCGCTAATTTGTGGCTGTTAATTTCATCCTGAAACTTATATCCCGGACCGCCGGTACCGTCATCATCCCAGTTATCATCCTTGGAATTCGGATCCCCGCCCTGAATCATAAAATCCTTTATCACCCGATGAAATTTAGTTCCGTTATAAAACCCTTTCTGGGCTAAATTCATGAAATTATTCACGGCTAATGGCGATTCGCTGTAAAATCGTACCTTGATATTGCCAAAATTTGTTCTGATTAATGCCTGATTATACGTAGAGAACAAATTTTCCAGTTCAATTTTATTCCCCTGTTCTTGTTTTTGGCTGGAGTCCGGCCGGGCAGTATTTTTTAATGAAACCACCCCCCTGCTCTTATTTATGTCCTCCAGCAAATCCTGTTCGCTGAAAGCAATATTATTATCCTCCGGCGCGCCGCGCAAAACGCTTTCTTCGACCTGTTTTCCCGCGGGCAAAGAGCACCCGGATAGAATTAATAAGCTTATTGTTAACGCAAATACTTTTTTCATTTCTTTATATACAGGTTAATACAGAAATCTGTGCTCCGTGTTTATCTGTATTAAATCTGTGTTAATCAGTGATAGTTTATTTTACCCAAAACTCCCCCTTCATATTCTCTTCGTCCTTTTCCCTCCTGCCTTCAATTACTTTCTTCGCTTTAGCGCACAGTTCATCCAAATCCATCTTATTTAATTCTCTGCTCCGTTTTTCCAAATGTTCTTTTTCGTTCAGCTCCGGTTCTTCAATAACTTCCGCCAGCAGCACGTCCAGCATAGCGCCGATTTTCGGTCCAGGTTTTATATTTAACAAAGGCATCAGTTCATCCCCGTTGATTTTCAGCATTTTTACCGATACCGGATCATTCTGCACCTTTTTCATCATATACTGCAAGTGGCGTAATTTATACGGCATAGCTTTCGGAGTTCCGCTTCCCAATCTATCAGCTACCCGCAAATCAATCAAGTCCTGCAGGTTTTCCCTGCCTACCTTAT
The DNA here is from genome assembly GCA_002773655.1 of Candidatus Falkowbacteria bacterium CG10_big_fil_rev_8_21_14_0_10_43_10. Lineage (GTDB taxonomy): Bacteria > Patescibacteriota > Patescibacteriia > Patescibacteriales > XYC2-FULL-47-12 > 1-14-0-10-43-10. Next base: position 24,717 of record PFAR01000044.1, read on the forward strand.
TAATCAAACGGCGCACCGAAGCGGCGGTTACCTCGTCAACATTATAATAGAACATATGGTTTCTGACCAGATTGGTAACGCGGTTAATATCCTCGCGGGAAAATTTCAGCCGTTCCATAATTCGCTTCGCCATCTTCGCCCCGGCATACTCATGGTTGTAAAAAGTGGCATCCTCGCCCATACCTTCTTTTACTTTGGGTTTGGCGACGTCATGCAACAGCGACGCCAGGCGCACCTGATAATCTTTATTCTTAGTGTGGCGCAAAGACTCTACGGCGTGCTTAAAAACAGGATAGGGATGGTGTTTATTTTGCGCCACGCCGACGCCCTGCTCCAGCTCCGGAATAATATACCGCAACAGCTTTGTTTTATATAGTAACAAAATTCCGTCTGCCGGATAATCAGACTGCAAAATTTTTATCAGTTCGTCATGAATGCGCTCCTGGGAAACGAATTTTATCGCGCCAGCCAGTTTAACGATCGCCCGCTCGGTTTTCGGCTCTATCTCAAAATTTAATTGCACGGCGAACCTGACTGCCCGCATCATTCTTAAGGCATCTTCTTTAAATCGGTCGCTCGGCTCCCCTACCGCCCTTACTATTTTTTTATCAATGTCCTTTAAACCGCCAAACAGATCTACAAGTTTCCACCCTTTTGGAATTTTAATTTCAGGATTTATAATTTCTCTGGAATTTGGTGCTTGGAATTTGCTGCTTGCGCCAAGCGCTAATGCGTTGATCGTGAAATCTCGCCTCTCTAAATCCTTATCAAGCGAATTTTCAAATTGCACTTCGTCCGGATGCCGCCTATCGCTATATCCCTGCTCACTGCGGTAGGTCGTCACTTCTACATATTTCAATCCGTCTTCACGTTCATCTTCAGCGATTTTAATCAAAACCGTGCCGAATTCATTTTCATATTTGCTGTCCGGAAAAACTTTCGTGATTTCCTCCGGCCGGGCATTGGTCGTCACGTCCCAATCATTAGGATTCATTCTTACATTCGCATGTGCCGCATTTGTAGCGCGGCCGAGCGAAGCGAGCAACAACAAATCCCGCACGCATCCGCCCACGACATAGGCTTCATAGCCTGCTTTCTCTAATCGCTGTAATATATTTTGCACCTGTTTGGGAATTTCCATATAATTACACACTACCTTATTTTTACTATCTTTTCAAGGATTGAATAAATAAAAAAGGCCATGAAAAATTCATGAACCTAACCGAATGAACTTTGTTTGTTTTGCCTGCCTTTAATTTGACTTTTCTTTAATCTTATAGTTATATACGAAATATACTGTTTCCCAAAAATTTTTTCTAGAAGAAAAAGGAGGCCGCTATGAGATGGTTTGTGGTTGGAAAAGTTAAAGATGGTAAAAAAATTCCGGATAATCTAAACTTCTTAAATGAAGCTCTGGCTTATCTGCGGGAACAAATTTCTCTTGGCAAAATCTTATCTTCTTTCTTTTGCCCGGCCAACCAGGAGACTTGGACCATCTTAGATTGCGAAGGAAAGGAATTAAAGCCGCTAATTTTTGAGTATCCTTTATCGCAATTTATGCACTTTCAGGCAACTGATGAATATATTCCTCCTGATGCAGATATCTGGCCTAAACTTGAAGGACTTATGACATCAGAGATTGCCCTTGAAATTATGGCTGCCAAAGTCAGAGGACCATTGGCCACAGCCATATAATCCCCACCAAACCGGCGGGATTTTTTTATACTCTATAAATTATAAATCACTTACCCGTCTCGCCTACGGCTTGCCGAGGCGGACAAATATACAAATAAATCCAGCACCTTGACCGCAGGGTATTAAACCCTGCGGCAAGAATGATGATAGCCCTTCATCCCTGCGGCAG
>PFAR01000017.1:0-3518 GCA_002773655.1 Candidatus Falkowbacteria bacterium CG10_big_fil_rev_8_21_14_0_10_43_10
AGGGCTATCATCATTCTTGCCGCAGGGTTTAATACCCTGCGGTCAAGGTGCTGGATTTATTACCCAATTTGGTCGGATTCATTTAACTTATTTTAATAATTTTATAGACTGTTTCCCCATTCTTCAGGCGCACGGCAACACTCTCCCCTGCCCGCCGGTTAAGGAGCGCCGCGCCAATCGGAGAATTGTGCGAAATAATGCCGCGCGCCGGATCGGTTTCGGCGGAGCCTAAAATCCGGTAAATTTTCCGCCGCCCATTAACCTCGACCGTTACCTCGCGCCCCAGCTCGACCGCTTCACGGCCGGAATTTTTGATTATAAAAGCGTGGTTGATAAGATAAGCGGTTTCATCAATCTGACGGTTCAGCCCGCGCAGTTTTCCTTTGGCTATCTGGTATTCCACGTTTTCGGAAAAATCGCCCAGCTCCGCTAAACGCCTTACCTCTTCGGCCAGGCGCGGCCGCGCTCTTTTCATCTGCGCCAATTTAACTTCCAATTCGGCAAACTTTTCCGGCGTAATATGCAAATCAACCGGCTGGATATTTTGCTTTTCGGATTTTCTCGTTGGCAGCCGCATAAATTTATTATTATTTATCTTTAACCATCTCTAAAGCGCTGAAATATTATAATTATATTTTTATGGCTGTCGCATCATCTGCTGTTTTATGGCCTCGCCCTGCGCTACCCCGGCCTCAACTTCCCTCTTTATCTGTTCTAAAGCGGCGGCCGGAATATTAAAGTCGGTCGGCATATTGATATTGCCGATGTTTGGGGTCATATCCGGAATCATGGAACTAATGTCCGGCGCGCCCGGCGGCAACTTGATAATCGGCGTAATGCCGGTCGGCAGGCCGATAGCGTTTAAGGTAATGTCCAAAACTATATCCGGTCCGCCGGTTCCAGTCGGATAAGGGAAAGCGATCGGCATTACCGGCAGATCAATTGCAGCGGATAAAACCATGGCAATAGTATCCGCGGTCTGGCTGAATGATTTTATTTTCACGAACGGCGGCAGATAAGGCGCGATCATACCCGCGTTTAAATATTTCCCGATTTCGCCGCCGATTCTCTGCTTAATTTCTTCGTCTCCCGGAATCATGGCCTTTGCCTCCTCCGGCATATCGGCGGGCAGGGGCGGCATGTACTGGCTCTTAAAAGTATCATACATCAAATCTATTTCTTTCTTTAAATCCACGTTAACATCCACCTCAATATTCTTCACGCTCATCTTCCCTGACTTATAGGTTCCGGCGGGAATGTCCATTTGGCCCAAATTAACCACATTCTTGCCCGGGTACAAAGTTTTTACCCCGCTCGAGGGCAATACTACGATATCCCGACCGGCATCGTTGGTAAAAATAAGGTCGCCCATCTCCACTCTTACTTCCGGCACGCTGACCGATGGCCGCAGATCGGGCGGATCCATCAGAAAGACGTTTATTTTACCGAACATAAACTGGAAGTAAGGCGAAAGCAGGAGGCCGACGACAATCGCGCCGGCGATGAATTTCGGCAGCTTAACGGCCATAACTAAAATTATCGCCGCTATAATGGCGATAACGGCTATAATCAGAAACTGCCAGCCGCTGACAAAAGTGCCATTTATTTTTTCCGTCAGCAGGGCGGCCAAAAGGGCCGTAACCGGCATTAATATTATCCCCAAGGGGATTAAAAAACGTTTTTTCATATAATATATTTAAAAATAATGCTTGATTTTTACCAGCAGCCAAAATAAATAAATATTTAAAACAAGAATAATAAAATCATAGACGCCGAACTGGTCGGTAATCGTTAAAATAATATTAATCGCTAAAACTATCAGCGCGCCGTAATATGCCACTTTTTCCCTCCGGCAGACCCTGTTTCCCAACCAGAAAAACAAACCGGAGTTGATGAACATTATGGCGGTAAAAAGTATATTTCCTGATTCTAAACAGGTATATATCCCGAATATGAACCAAATTACGGCTATCAAGATAAATAACAGTTTTACATTTTTCAGCTGGTTTTCCATACGCTTTATTATAATTATATTATAGCATATTTTAACATAAGGCAATAATTCCGCTGAATAAAAAAGAGCTGATGCTTTTAATCAACTCTTCAGGAAAAAGCTCCGCAAAGATAAAGAATAATAAAAATGATACTTGCGGTGCTTGCGGCGAGCAATAATCCTGCTGTCAGTTTGGCATACGTTCTTTTATCCGGCACAACGTCCTCCGAATCCCAAAGATGCCTGGCCATTTTTTATTTTCCCCTTTCAGCTAAGGTGCGATAATTAACTAATATAACAAATAAAATACCTCTTGTCAAAATAAAATTCTTGCAGAAAAAAAACGGGAACTGATGCAAAAAACCCAACAGCAATAAAACGGGTGTGATGCATTTTATATGGAAACGGTAGAAATACTGCTAACCCCTTTTTTTACTATGTTTTTCTTATTTATCCCAAATTTTTTTCGTCCAATGCCAGCCGTACTTAACGATGACTAAAATAATAAAGAAATAAATTATATACTGCAGAGCGAAGAAGATCATGGCCGCCAATCCGACCGTAATATCCTGAACAACTTCGTTAATATCGCGGATAAATTCTTTCACCGCTATTTTCCAGGAATCTTTTAAGTTCTGCCCGTCAACGAATTTATTCTCTAAGACATAAATGTTGAAATAAGTGTAATCCAGCCGGTCAAGCTGCTCGGCTTTCGCGCGCTCCAGACGCTCTAATTGGGCGTTGACATTAATCTTCTCCTGTGTCAGCCGTTCAATGATATTAATTTTGCTGTCAATTATTTTAGCCAGGCTTTCCACATCCTGGACTCTGGTTGCCAAATTGGTAATGTCGTCGTAGGCCTTGACCGCGTTAGCCAAAGTTTCTTCAATAGAAGCCATTTTCTTTTCCAGTATTTCGGTTTCGCCGGCATAGTCGTCAATTAATCTTTTTATAGTATAAGTATTTTCGTTAAGTTCCTTAGGGTCCAGCTCGTTAATAATAGAGAGAATTTCAGCTACGCTGTCTTGCTTGACTTTAAAGCTGTAATTGCAGCTTTTCTCGTATTCGCCGGCGCTTTCAAAAACAACATCATCCCGGGCTTTCAAGGCGGCCACTCTGGCGCAGGTATCTTCCAGCCGCCTCGTTTCAATAGCCGCGCTGTATTCGGTTACCTCAAACTCTTCAGCGTCAGCGCCCATGGTAACGCCTCCGGTTCCGCCTTTGCTGTAAATTTCCATCTCTCCCCTTCCCGCTTTATAATATGCCTCGTCAGTATCAAAGGCCGGCGCGCTTTGCATCATTATATTTTTAATGCCTGAAGCTGGAAAAAGCGCACTGAATGAGGGGATAATCAGGCGCAAAGCCAAAGCGATGATAATAATCGCACCGAGCGCCAGGCCGGTAATTTTAAGGATGCTGCCCGTTTTGAAATCAATGTTTTTAAGAAGTGGCATAGGTTTTATCCAGCACCGTGCCCGAATACCCTGCGGTCTCTGCCGCAGGGATGAAGGGCTATCATCATTCT
>PFAR01000017.1:3574-5341 GCA_002773655.1 Candidatus Falkowbacteria bacterium CG10_big_fil_rev_8_21_14_0_10_43_10
CGGCCAAAACTTTCTAAAATCATAATCGCGCCCAAGAAGCCGATGGTGTACATTGCCCCATTTTTTAAATAAACGAATTTAGTAATCACGTTAATGCCTTTGATGGTCATTTCTCTCACGACAAACGCGCCGATGCCGTTGCCGATTATAATCAAAGGCACGGACATGGTAAAGGCAAAAGCGCCAATAACGCCATCAATGGAAAACGAAGCGTCAATCGCCTCCAGATATAAAATCTTGCTCCAGGCGCTTAAGTTTCCGCCGAGCAGTTCTCTTTCTTTTTCCTCCGCATTGCGCTTAAAGCCGTCCGTGATAAAAAAAGCGCTGACGCCGATGGAGGCGGCGAGCGCCAAGAGGGGGTTGGTTTTAACGGAGAAATAAATAATGGCGGTTAAAAATATTGAGGCAAAAGCGTAAAACCAAATTGACTGGCGGTGGATAAAACCTTCCAGGGAAAAAGTGTATTTTTTTTCTTCCATAAAAATCCAGCCTAAAAATACAAAAAAAAGATAAACGCCGCCGCCCAAAAGCAATAATGGTTTTGACTCTTCCAGCGACTGCGCGACTAGCTCATCGCCGGAAAAAGCCGCGGTAATGACTTCCATAATGGATAAATCCGGATTGGCGAATTGCACGATTAAAAACGGCAGAACGCCGCGCACCAAAAACACCGCGAACAGCAGGCCCCAAAATAAAAAAATCTTGCGGAAGCGTTCGGGCATGGTTTTTAAGACGTTGGCGTTGACGATGGCGTTATCCACGCTGGAAATTACTTCAAAAACAACCAGGCCGATAATGACGATGATAAAATTAAAAAACATAGAAAGTTAATTGTTGAATATAGCTTAATTTTACCATAATTTTAAAAATAAAACACTACTTTTTTATTTCGCGACGAGCGAAACAAGAAACAATTGAAATGATTTAATTATTATAGTATAGTAATTAACGGCGGGATGCCTTAGCCTGCCGGCAGGGATCCAGTAAATGGAGCTATGCCGCCAAACAGATAATATAAAAAGGCGTGTGCAGGATATGGCAGAGAGGAAAAACAAAAGATAATATTACATTCGGGGATCGTCTAATGGTAGGACACCTGGTTTTGGTCCAGGTAATCGGGGTTCAAATCCCTGTCCCCGAGCAAAATTGCATCTTGCGAGGTTAAAAAAATAATAAAATATGAGGGATGATTGAATTAATTCTGTGGAAAGATATGTAAAATATTAGCTAAGGTAATAGTAAAATCTGGCATTCTTTAGCATAGTTCCCTTGTATGAATACATTACAAGGGAAATCGCCCTGCTGTCAGGCAAAAATATATAAAGGTGGCGGCAAAAGAAAGCAGTGTTCTTTGTGTAAAAAGACGTGGTCAATCAGGCAAAAAAAGCGTGGCCGAAAGCCGAAGCGCCCCAACGCCGACTTGCTCCGCAAGGTTTTGGGCAAGGGCTGCAAAGTATCTCACTTGGCGGAACGGAAAGGTTCTGTCAGCCGGTCGGCGCTGAGTCAACGGCTCAAAAAAACGATGTCGGCCACAGCGAGAACCAACAAGTATCCGATTGGTTGGTTGGCGCTCATTGCGGACGCGCTTTGGTTTGAGTTAGATGGCAAACGCTGGACGCTCTATGTGCTTGCGGTGCGCTCAACAACCGGCGGCTTGGCTTACTTTCTGGACCCGCTGTTGCTGTCCGGCAGAGAAACGGGAAGTGGGCGGGCGGAGGCGTTGGCCAGCATGCCGCTGGAGATTGACAACCGCGTTGTAACCCTTGT
>PFAR01000005.1:0-1447 GCA_002773655.1 Candidatus Falkowbacteria bacterium CG10_big_fil_rev_8_21_14_0_10_43_10
TCGGAGACCGGAATGATTCTCACCTGGGTAGGCGAGAGCCACAACGGTAGAGTCGGTGGGTCCTTCTTTAGGGCGTCTTCAACTGCAATGATCATCCATCTCTCGGGCGTCCCGAGCGATGTATGGATGATGACGCAGTTTTTTCGGCTTCCGTCAGCCGCGACATATTTTATGCCGAAACGCTCCGAATTATCCAGATCAAACTGAACATGGAACAATCTCTGCGGATGATCCGTGCAGGCGATGTGTTTCATTGCCAAATACTGGCGCTGGCTGGGAATCATCTCAACGAGCATTTTTTCCCGACCAGACAGCATTGAGACCATAGTGGCTTTGGCTGTCGGATAGAAATCACGCGTCACTTTGAAGTGTATCGCAAGGTCTATGCCGACACCTTTGGCCACCTCCGTCAGAATTTTCTGGATCTGCGCGTACTCCGCAAGTCCCTGTTCCATGTCCCTGCAGAAACTATGGACATCAGTCAAAGAGAAATATCTTCCTTTGCTGATCCCTGCCAATATTCCGCTTTGAATGTAGCGGAAGCTCGGCGTGTGTTCATAGATTCTAATGGGCAGATGCCTGTGCGTTAGCTGTGAATCTTTCATCACAGCGAAGAGGCCCAAATCATCGTTGAACCGGAGAACAAACTTTTCGTGATTTTGTCCTCCATAAACAAGGTAGACATTCTTCTTGAACATTCCTATCTGACTTTTTACGGCCTGGCTGTCCGAAAGATAGAGAAACGGCGTTCTTAAAGGCAATGCTCCGAAAGCATTTAAGGCAACCTGTTCACACCACTCCACGAGGAGCTGGTAGACCAAGGCGCCATTCGGATAGTATCGGAAGTGTCCCTTGTCACTGGCCGGTTCATTGTCTGCCCATTCAAGCCTGCGGATTGTATCCATATGGCGGGCGAAGTGAACGGACTTGTCGGACCCGACTGTTGCCATAATAAGCTTGCTGAGTCCGGGGTCGAACTGTTCGTAATTACCGTCAGTCGGCAATGCCTCCTCACCGCCTGAAGAATTCAGGACGAAGAAATAGGAGGCGGGCGCATACATTACATCAATTAGAGTTTCCATCGTCTGCTTCCTTTCTTTAAGATGGTATAGAGTGGCTAGTTTTCAAAGTACTGCAAGCAAAGCACAATTGCTTTACTTGATTTTTTAGTATAACCCTATTTTACATAATATATCAATACCGTACCGTTTGAATAAAAATGATAATATACTCGAAAAAAAACCATGGTATGTATTGAAAAATGTTATTTTTTAAGATACACTAATAATAGCGTAGATATTTTTTATAATCTAAATTTTAACCCACCTGCCTCCCATTTTAAGGTCCAGCCGTCCGCTCGCAAAAAATTCTGGCCGTCCAATCAGGCGGGCGAAAAGGAAGGTGGTTGGGGGGAGGAATTCCGCCACGCCCGAGCCGTAGCGAGGCA
>PFAR01000005.1:1561-17053 GCA_002773655.1 Candidatus Falkowbacteria bacterium CG10_big_fil_rev_8_21_14_0_10_43_10
TTCAAATCATTCGAGCGATTGTCGCTCGAAAAAGGTTCGAGCTTCGTTCAGCAATTGCGACAAAAATCAGATTTTATGGCATTATTAAGGTAATAACTTGATAATTTATAGTCATGCCATTTTATTTTGTTGTTGTTAGTTTTTAATTTATCGAGGATAAAATTTTATGAGTTTACAGGATTTGCCAAAACCAGGTTCAAAATTCAGAGCCAAAATTTTTTCAGAGAAAATGAAACGCGCTACGCGGTATGGCGAGCTTAAAAGTTTAAGCGATAATATTGATCCGATAGTTGAAACTATAAGAGAGTATCAAAGCGCTGTCAGAAGAAAAGGCGGTTTAAACAGCCTGCAGCGGCGCAGTGCTTTGGGCAAAATTAAAAAAAAGAGCAGCGAGCAAGGCATTGCCGTCACTGCGCCAGATGTTCGCGGCATCAAAAAAATTTTAGAGCATTTTAATCCAAAAAATAAAAACACTACCGCCGGATTGGCGGATAAATATAGCTCTTCGGCAAAGGCTGACAAAGGATTAGACCTCTTTAAATTCCGCCGGGAAGAAAAAAAACCGCCGGTTGCCAGATACCTCCGCGCTCTTGACAGGAGTTATGAAGATGAAAAAAATAATTCATCTACCGGTGTGAGCATTGAGTCTATTAGAAATAAGGGCGGAGCAAGCCGCTTAAGAGTTGATATATCAAAGGGCGGTTCCCGGCAGTCGGGGATTAACCCCCTGACCGGCGGAACAACTTCGTCCAAACAGGCAAACGGCCATGATTTTTCTGGCAGATTAGACGTTAATCCTTTATCCGGAGGAACTACCCGGCCAGTCGGCGGAGGCTTAAATCAGCCGTCCGCGCCGACTCCGCCGAAGCTGCCGCCAAAATTAGCAATTTAAAAACACCTGACAATTGACAATTATTTATTAAAATTTTAATATGATTACCACGGTTGATTTTAAAAAGAAATTTAGATTTAGAGATTTCCAGGTTTATAAAGATGCTAGGCAATTTGTTAAAGAGTTAAAAAATTTATCAAAAATTAAATTCCCTAAAGAAGAGCAATATTGTTTAACATCCCAGTTATGGAGGGCACTAGTGTAATATTTATATGGATAAAAGAGTAATCTGCCTTTTCGGCCCGCAAGGTTCGGGAAAAGGCACCCAAGCCAAGTTATTAACAAAAAAATTGAATATCCCCCATATTTCCATGGGCGACTTGTTCAGGATGGCGATTGAAAGCGGCACGGAGCTGGGCCGGAAGGTTAAGGAAGTTATTAATCAGGGAGACTTAGCGCCGGATGGAACGGCATTTAATTTATTAAAAGAGCGCGTTTCTAATATTGACTGCGCCAATGGTTTTATTTTAGATGGTTTTCCCAGGACTTTAAAACAGGCTGGATTGCTTGATGAGTATATTGAGGTTGATAAAGTTGTGGTGATTGATATTTCCAATAAGGAATCAATTAAGCGCTTAGCCAGCCGCCGGCACTGCTTAAGCTGCGGATCAATTTATAATCTTTACACCGTGCCCAAACCGAAAGAAGACGAGATGTGCGACCGGTGCCATAAGAAGCTATATCAGCGGGATGATGATAAAGAAGAAGCGGTGGCGGAGAGGCTGAAAAAATACCATGAAGAGACTGAGCCGTTAATTGATTATTATAAAAATAAAGGTAAAAATAAAGTCGCGGAAATTAATGGGGAACAAAGCATAGAAAAAGTGGCTGAAGACATAAATGAGGCGATAGAATAGGAAAATAAATTTGAACTATGGTTAAGTTGAAGACAAAAGAAGAAATAAAAATATTGAAAGAGGGCGGATTTATTTTGGGAAATATTTTAGATCAGCTAAAAAAAATGGTTAAACCGGGACTGAATATCGGTGATCTGGAAAAAAAAGCGATAGAATCAATTAAAGAGGCTGGAGGACAACCCTCTTTTAAGGGATATCGCGCTAAGCATGATAAAAAGCCTTTCCCGACCGCTCTGTGCGCCTCGATTAACGAAGAACTGGTGCATGTTCCGGCTTTGCCGAATCGTTATTTAAAAAAAGGCGACATTATCAGTTTGGATATAGGCATGAAATATAAAAATTTATATACCGATACGGCCATTACCGTTCCGGTGGGCAATATCGGCGCGCAAACGGAAAAATTAATAAGAGTTACCAAGGAATGCCTTGATTTAGCTATCCAACAGGTAAAGCCCGGCAATAAGCTGATTGACATCGCGCGGGCGGTGCAGATAAACGCGGAGGCGAACGGGTTCGGCGTTGTGCGGGAGCTGGTCGGCCATGGCGTCGGCTATGAAGTGCATGAATCGCCCCAAGTTCCCAATTATGACAGCGGCGAAGATAATATAATGGGCCAGGAGATGGAAACGGGTCTGGTAATAGCCATTGAGCCGATGCTGACCATCGGCGACTGGCGCGTTAAAACCGGCGCCAACGGCCTTAGCATTTTAACCAAAGACGGCAGCTTGTGCGCTCACTTTGAACATACAGTGGCAGTGACGGAAGACGGGTGTATTATTATAACGGCGATAGAGTAATATAAAATATTATTAAATTTTCAATTTCCAATTTTGCAATTTTCAATCAATTATCAATTTTCAATGAAAAATTTTCAAACATTTTTGAAATTGAAAATTAAGATATTGAAAATTGAATGAAAATTGGAAATTGATCATTGAAAATTGATGGTCAAAAAATATCTCGGCGTTGATTACGGCACCAAGCGAATAGGTTTGGCGATTGGCGGCAGCGATTCAAAAACCGCTGTTGTTTTTGGTACGGCAAATAATATTGATGAAATCGTTAAAATTGTAAAAGAGGAAGATATTGACGCGGTAGTGTTGGGCAAGCCGTATTCAGTCGCGGACAGGGGGCATGAATTGCCGGAAAATTTTAGAAAATTTGCCGGGGAATTAAAAAGTAAAATCAGCGCGGAAATTATTTTTGAAGATGAAAGGTTGTCAAGCAAATACGCCGATTCGTTAATCGGGGATAAAAAAACAAAAGCATCCCGCGATGAAATAGCGGCCGTGAGCATATTGCAAGGACATTTTGATAAAAGTTCCAAATAATAAATTTCAAATCCCAAAGAAATTATAAATCATAAATTTTAAACTTTAAAGCCAAAAAAATTTTATAATTTATAATTTGAAGTTTAAATTTTTTTGGAATTTGGTGCTTGGAATTTGTAATTTTTTTAAACTATGGAAGTAACCCAAAAAACCAAGGCAATTATATTGCGCCGGGAATTTTTCAACGAGAGCGATTCTCGCGTTTTTGTTTATACGCAGGATTTTGGCAAGCTGGATTTGATCGCCCGCGGCACGCAAAAGCTGTCTTCAAAATTGGCCGCCCATATTGAACCGCTGAATTTAGCCGAAATAATGATAATCAAAGGCAGGCAATATGACTATCTTGGCAGCTGCGTCAGCGAAGAAATTTTCAGCGGTATCAAAGATAATTATGAAAAATCCATAACAGCAGGGGAAGCTGTCCGCGCGGTGGATGAAATCGTCAAAGGGGAAGAAAAAGATGAACGGATTTTTTTAATGTTAAAGAAATTTTTAGAGACTTTAAATATTGCCGGAAGCGAGGCGGCGCTGTTTCGCCTTCAAATTCTAAAAAATGCTTTTGTTTTAAAATTAATTTCCATTCTGGGTTATCAGCCGAAATTAGACGGATTTAAAATAGGCGAACTTAAGCCAGCCCAAGACGTGATAAGCGCTATGCGAATAGTTTTGGAGAACAAATTCAGCAATTTAATCAATTTTGAATTTGATGAAATATTAACTAAGAATTTAGAAGATGTTATTTTGAAATATAAAATGTATATATTTGACTAATCTTATCATTTTGTTTAATATAAATATACAATGAATTAAAGCCATTTCCCCGTTAGGCAATGGGGCAGGGACTTCGGCAAACACCGGAGGAAGGCGCGGGAAGAAATTTGCGTTATCCGCAAAAAGTAGATCCTGACGGGTAAGCCCGTTATAGCTGCAATTAAGACGTACATCTTAATATCTGATGTAAATCAGGGTGGCACCGCGCACTCAAGAGAGTTCGTCCCTGAATATCATATTTTGTGGTATTTAGAGACGGACTTTTTTATTAATTTATTATTATCAATTTATTATTGTCATTTCGAAGGAGCGTAGCGATTGAGAAATATAAATTTTATATCCTTTGGCTCTCCGCCAGCTGGCGGATCGCTCAGGATGACATATAAACGATATGTTAAGAACACACACTTGCGGAGAATTAACCGCTAAATCAAAAGGGGAAAAAGTTACGCTCTGCGGCTGGGTGCACCGGCGGCGGGACCATGGCGGATTAATTTTTATTGATTTGCGCGATCGTTACGGTTTAACCCAGCTAACTATTGATCCGGGTAAAATAAAAGAAGCGGACAAATTGCGCAATGAATGGGTAATTAAAGCAGCTGGAAAGGTGGCGGAGCGTCCGGAGGAGATGATCAACAAAAAATTAAAAACCGGCGGAATTGAAGTTGAAATCAGCGGATTGGAAATTTTGAGCGAATCAAAAACGCCTCCATTTTCCATTGATGAGGATAAAAACGCGGATACAAATGAGAATTTAAGATTAAAATATCGCTTTATTGATTTGCGGCGGCCGAAATTGCAGGAGATGTTAAGAGTCCGCGATGAGGTAATCCAATATATTAGGGCGTATTTTCATAAGAATGATTTTTTAGAGGTGCAGACTCCTATTTTAGCGAACTCATCGCCGGAGGGAGCGCGTGACTGGCTCGTGCCTTCCCGCCTGTATCCGGGAAAGTTTTACGCTCTGCCGCAGGCGCCCCAGCAGTTCAAACAGCTGTTAATGGTAGCCGGAGTTGACCGGTATTTCCAAATCGCGCCCTGTTTCCGCGATGAAGATCCGCGGGCTGACCGGCATTTCGGGGAGTTCTATCAGCTGGATATGGAAATGAGTTTTGTGGAACAGGAAGATATTTTTAAGATGATGGAGCCGCTGATGATAGAACTGACGGAAAAATTCAGCCCGAAAAAAGTTATGTTCAAGCCTTTTCCGCGCATTCCCTGGAAAGAGGCGATGACTAAGTACGGCAGCGACAAGCCGGACTTGCGTTTTGAGATGGAAATTAAGCCGGTTACTGAAATTGTAAAAAATTGCGGCTTCTCCATTTTTACCGACGCGATTAAATCCGGCGGCGTGGTACACGCGCTAAATGTTTCCGGCGGCGCAAAGTTTTCGCGCAAAGAAATTGATGAAATAACCGAAGTGGCCAAAGCCAAAGGCGCGAAAGGGTTGGCTTATATCGCCCTCACCCCCAACCCCTCTCCCAAAGGGCGAGGGGAGCTCTACGAAGCAAAGTCCCCAGTTATTAAATTTTTAGGCGCTGATTTAGTTGAAGAAATTATTAAAAGAACAAATGCAAAAGCAGGCGATATTATATTTTTCGGCGCGGATAAGTGGCGGACGGTTTGCGAAAGCCTGGGGGCGGTGCGAAGCGAATGCGGCGCACGTTTGGGATTAAAAGATCCAAAAAAAGCCGCCTGGCTGTGGGTGACTGATTTTCCCATGTATGACTATTCCGAAATTGAAAAGGGAAAGATTGATTTCGGCCATAACCCTTTTTCCATGCCCCAGGGCGGGCTGGAGGCGCTTCAAACGAAAGACCCTCTGGAAATATTGGCTTACCAATATGACTTTGTTTTGAACGGTTTTGAGATTACGAGCGGCGCCATCAGGAACCATGACCCGAAGATAATGTATAAAGCCTTTGCAATAGCCGGTTATACTAAAGAGCAGGTGGATAAAAAATTCGGACATATGATCCGCGCTTTTGAGTACGGCGCTCCGCCCCACGGCGGAAACGCTCCCGGAATTGACCGCCTATTGATGGTAATTAATGACTGGAACTCCATCCGCGATATCTACGCTTTCCCGAAAGACGGCGCCGGGCGGGATGTAATGCTGGACGCCCCCAGCGAGGTAGAGGAGAAGCAGCTGAAAGAATTGCATTTGAAAATAAACAAGGGATAAACAACACCTCACCCCTAACCCCTCTCCTTATAAAGGAGAGGGCGGGGGACGAGGTATGTATAAATTTGTGGTATAATGGTATTATATAAATAATAATTACTAATAAAAACATATGACGTCAAACAACACCGCCAAATTTACCTTTTTGTACCTATTGTCGCTGATCGCGCTGGGATTCTTTGCGATTTCCGCCGGCAATATTTTATTCCAGCTTATTAATAAAAACATCGCCGATATTGTGGAGTCTTATAATATGCTCTATAATATTCAGGCTTTGCGCTTTGCGATTTCCGCCATTATCGTTTCGGCGCCGATTTATTTCGTAACCGTCTGGCAGATCAATAAAAATTTAGCCAATGGCCTGCTGGAAAAAGATTCCGGCATCCGCAAATGGCTGACTTATTTAATATTATTGGTTTCCGCTTTAGTGATAATAGGGGATTTAATCGCCGTAATTTATAATTTTTTAAACGGCGAATTAAGTTTAAAGTTTAGCTTAAAAACCTTAACAATCTTGGCGATTGCCGGAGTTGTTTTTTCTTATTATTTTTATGATATGAAACGCGAAAAAATAGAACAAGACAAAGTAGTAAATTATTATTTTTACCTAACAGCGGTTCTGGCAATAATAATTTTTATTTCCGGCATCTTTTTTGTTGAATCCCCGGCCGAGGCGCGGCAAAAGCGGTTGGACAATGAGGTTGTCAACGCTTTGAACGCCGTAGAAAGCGCCATTCAGGAATATTATATGACAGAAGAAAAGCTTCCCGAGAATCTGGATGTTTTAATTGAGGATATAGATTATATACAGGGGAAAGATTTGCAGAATGTTGTTACTAAGAAGGAGTTTGAATATAAAATAACTAGTGAAAGAGAATATGAGCTTTGCACTGAATTTTTAAGATCAAATATGGAAGACAAGGATAATTACAGTTATGGCTATTTGGAGGGCAGGTACAGGCACGAAGCCGGATATGATTGTTTAAAAAAGAAAGTTAACGACGATACCGTAAAGCCGATGATGGTGAGATAAGAGACAGTTTTAACCGATAGTGTTAAATGAAAAGTCTATAATGAAATAGTTTAAAATAAAAAATCGGCGGTTGAATAGACATCATTCAACCGCCGTGGTTTATGTCGCTTCACAAATCGGGTATCGTGTGCGACTCCGACCGCTTTTGTTGTTGTGAATGTGAATGAAAAGGGGTGCTGGAAGTTTTTAAATAAGTAGATATTATCTACTTAAATTCTTTCTTCCCGGGCCGTGAACCCGACCCTTCACTGGGCTTCCTCCTTTTTAATACTTGCGGGTGCGATTTTTCCCCTCCAAACAACAGGGGGGGGCGAAAAGAACCAATAACCAATTTTATGTTAACAAATAATAATAATAATAATTACAAGGGGGTGGTGTAACGGATTGGGGATATTCAAAAAGAGTGATTTTCTGGCTATATTTTGCGGACAAGAGAGAAATGGGGTATAATATAGATATAACTACAAATTACAAATTTTTGCCTGCCGGCAGGTTTTACAAATATACTAATTACAAATGAAAATTATTTGTATATTTGTACGTGATTAGTAATTGGTAGGAAAATTTAATTTATTTAAAATAACCATATGCCTGAAAATAACAAAAAATTGCCACAAAAAGTCATTGATTATTTAACGAAAGCTGGAGTGCCGCACAATATTATTGAGCATAAAACCGTTTATACCGCCTACGACGCGGCCATGACTATGGGGAAAAAATTAGAAGAAATCGCCAAATCATTGGTGGTAAAGGCGGATAAGGATTATTTTTTGGTTATTTTGCCCGCCAACAAGAGCCTAGATTTGGAAAAAGTAAAGAAAAATATCTCTAAATTGCGGCAGAAAGACGTAAAAATGTTAAAGATTCCCGGAGAAAAAATTATGAAAGAAGCCTTAAAACTCAAGGATGAAACAGTAAGCGCGTTCGGCCAACTGCACAAACTGCCGGTAATAATGGACAAAGCGCTGACAAAGGCAAAAAAAGCGATATTTTCTTCGGGCGGAGTCAACCATTCAATAGAGATGGAGATTAAAGATTTTTTAAATTTGGAAAAAGCGAGCGAGGGGAGTTTTTCGGTCGCTAAGAAAATTAAGAAGTCTGCTAAAAATAAATCTGTGATAAAGAAAAAGAACGGGGCGAAGAAGGGGTGGACAGTGAACAGTGAAAAAGTTATAAGCCGTAAGCCGTAAGACTTAAAACTTATTACTTACGACTTATGGCTGAATTATGGACATAAAACTTCAACAATTCAACGGCCCGCTGGATTTATTAGTGCAGATGATTGACGAGGAGAAGCTGGACATTACGGAAGTGAGCCTGGCGAATATCGCGGACCAGTTTATTGATTACATAAAAAATAAAGCGGATATTGACCCGGAGGAGATGGCGGATTTTTTAGTGGTGGCGGCGCGGCTGTTGCTGATAAAATCAAAAACACTGCTGCCTTATTTAATCAGGGGAGAAGAAGAGGAAGAAATCCATAATTTTGAAAAACAGCTGAAGATTTACAAAGATTTTTTGGAAGCCTCGCAAAAAATTGAAAGCATGCTCGCGGAAAGGAATTTTATGTTCGGCCGCGAATTCAATAAGAATTTATTAACTGATGAAGCGGTATTTTATCCGCCTCAAAACGTTAATCAAAAAGTTTTACGGCAAGTGTTTGAGGAAATGGCTGCCAGATTAAAACAGGCGGAACAGCTGGAGGAAGATTCAATTATTAAGGCGATCAGCATTGAAGAAAAAATGTCAAAGATTCAGTTATTGCTTAGAAAGCTGAACAGTTTTGATTTTAAGGGATTATTGGACCGGCAGGCGACTAAAATTGACGTGATAGTGAGTTTTTTAGCGATGCTTGAGCTAATTAAACAGCGGGCTGTGATAGTAGAACAGAAAGAGCTGTTTATGGATATTACTATTTTAAAAATATAAATTATAATTCAAATCTACAAATTAAATTCAAATACTACAAATAAATTTTATTCAAATTTGATTTGTAGTATTTGTAGTATTTGAATTTAATTTGTAGATTTGGATTATATTATTATATGTCTAATTTAAAACAACAAATTGAGTCTTTGCTTTTTATATCAGGGAAGCCTTTAACGCCAAACAAAATAGGGGAATTGGTCGGCGAAAAAGCAAGTGCGAAAGATATTAATAACGCCATTGATGAATTAATTAAGGATTATAAGGAGCGCGCGGGCGGTACGCGGATAATTAAAAGCCCGGGTCAGGCGCAGATGGTTACCAGTAGTGATAACTCAGAGGTAATACAGAATTTTATTAAAGATGAAACTACCGGCGAGCTGACCAAGCCCTCGATTGAGGCATTAACGATAATCGCTTACCGCGGGCCAATAGCGAAATGGGAGCTGGAACGCATCAGAGGAATTAATTGTTCGCTGATTCTCCGCAATTTAATGCTGCGCGGCCTGGTGGAAGAAAAAAAGGACAGCCGCAAGAAGGAAATATATTACAGCGTGACTTTGAATTTTTTAAAGCATTTGGGGGTGCCCGAAGTTAAGGATTTGCCGGATTATGAAAAATTAAGGAATAATGAAGACATTAAGACTTTTTTAAGAGGAGAAGTATAATTATTAAGTTGTCATTCCCGCGAAAGCGGGAATCTCGTACAGGTTTCAGATTTCCGCTTTCGCGGGAATGACACAATATAGATGTTGATAATACCAGCAGTCATTATAATAATAGCCTTATCTATTTTGCAAATAAATCCTCTTACAGCAGTAAGAGATAATTTTATAACTCCTGACTCGCAGGCGGTTGTTTTAGGGGAGCAAAACAACGAAGGAATAGTAATGGGCGTAAGCGAAGCGGCGGACGGCGCGTTGCCGGTGCAAAGTACAGCAATTCTGCCGGCCAGCGGCGAAAAGGATATAACGCCCTTTAAAAAGGGAGTGCACATGGCAGAGCCGGAAATATCCGCCAGCTCGGCCATAGTAATCGACGCGGCCAGCCAGAAAGTCCTAATGGAAAAAAATGCCGATGGACCGTCGTCAATCGCCAGCATCACTAAATTGATAACGGCCCTGGTCGCCTTGGATCATCAGCCTGATTTTGCCGGCGAATATACGATGAGGGAAGAGGATCGGCGGGATGGCGGACGGATAAACTTATTTTGGGGGGACAAAATCAGCATTGAAGACCTGTTTAACGCGAGCTTGGTCGGTTCCGATAATACGGCGACTATCGCGCTGGTGCATGCGCTCGGTTTCAGCGAGCCGGAGTTTGTGGCGAAGATGAACGAAAAGGCAGGAGAATTAGGTTTAAAAAACACAAATTTTGTTGACCCGATAGGTTTAAGTTCCAATAATAAGTCCACCGCCCGCGAAGTAGCTAAAATAATAGAGGCGGCTTTGGCGCGGGAAAAAATCCAGCAGACAGTCATACAAAATAAATATATTTTAAAAACAAAACAGGGGAAGGCAAGAACAATAGAAAGCACGGATATTTTGTTAAACAAAAAGAACGGATATGAAATTTTAGGCGGCAAGACCGGCTACTTAGGCAGCGCCGGCTTCTGCTTTGCCGGCAAGTTCAAAGAATACGAGCAAGAGATAATTTCAGTTGTTTTAGGCAGTGAAGGAGTGGATTTAAGGTTCAGCGAAACGGACGAACTCGTAAGATGGGCTTATGAGAATTATGTCTGGCCATGATTTATGTCATTCCCGCGAAAGCGGGAATCCCTTACTATTTTTAGATTCCCGCTTTCGCGGGAATGACAGATGCACATGATTAACTATTTGGAAATATTCAAAAACATTCCGCCGCAAATAGCAACGATGCTGATCGCCATGATTCCCATAGCGGAAAACAGAGTATCAATCCCAGTCGCTTTAGGGGCGTATCAGATGTCGGTTTTCTCGGCTATTTTTTGGTCGGCATTAGGCAGTATTTTAGCCGCCGCCTTAGTTATTTTTTTGCTGGAAAAAGCGCGGCGGATAGCGGTAAAGAGGTTAAGTTGGGCTGATAAGTTTTTTACCTGGCTTTATACTAGGACCGAGCGCAAGTTCGCTAAAAAATACGAATATTTGGGCGCTTTGGCCTTAACATTATTTGTGGCAATTCCTTTGCCGATGACCGGAGCCTGGACTGGAAGCCTGGCAGCGGTAGTTATTGGCATTAAGCCGCTGCGCGCGTTGCTTTTTGTCAGTATCGGAGTTATACTTTCAGCAGTTATAGTAGCCTTAGTTAGCTTGGGAGTAATTAATTTAACATAATGCGAAATTACAAATTAAGAATGCGAACCTGCTAACATGCAAATAATAAATCAATTCGCGAGTTCGTAGGTTTACATAGAATTTGCAAGTTTGTATAAAATATATGAATAAAATTATCATCGCCAACTGGAAGATGAGGCTGGGTATTAAAGAAAGTGTAAAATTAGCCGAGCAATACGCACAGCGGTTTAAAGATGCCGCCAGGTCAGCCGACTTGGCGAGCCGGAAAGTGGTTATTTGCCCGTCAGAAATCTCTTTAACCAAAGTAAGAGAGGCCGTTAAGGATTCGCCGGTTAAATTAGGCGCGCAGAATGTTTTTTGGGAGGAGATCGGGTCTTACACCGGTGAAATATCGATTAAAACGCTGGAAGAAGCCGGCTGTGAATATGTTATTATCGGCCATAGCGAGCGCCGCCAGTATCTATTGGAAAACTATGAGATGATCCATAATAAAACCAAGGAAACCTTAGACCACAGCAAAATAACTCCGATTGTCTGCGTAGGCGAGTCTATTGAAGACAGGGAGTCGGAAAAGCGCGAAAATATTATTATTAGCCAGGTACAACAGGCTTTCAGCGGGATTCAACTTCTGCCGAATCAGCAAGCAATAGTCGCCTATGAGCCGATTTGGGCGATCGGCACCGGGCAAGTCATCCGGCCGGATGACGTGGAAAACATGCACGAAATGATCCGGGCCGCGGTTGTTGATATGTTTGGAGTCGACGTAGTTAAGAGCCAAATCAGAATTATATACGGCGGAAGCGTTGATGGAAAAAACGTAAAAAAATTAGCCAGTCTAGACAACATCGATGGATTTTTAGTGGGCGGCGCTAGCTTGAAAATTAACGAATTCGCCAAAATAGCGGAGAGCCTGTAGCAGTTCGCGCTGGATAATTTAAAATTTCTAAAATTTAAATCTAAAATTTATGTTAGTCCACATTAAGGACATCATTAAAAAAGCGCAGAATGGCAATTACGCCATCGGCGCTTTTAATACGCAAGATTTGGAAATTACACTGGCCATCGCGCAGGCGGCAGTGGCGCAGCGCTCGCCGGTTATAATTCAAGTTTCCGAATCAGCTATCAAGTATGCCAGTTTGAAAGCCATCACTCACATTGTCCAAACTATCGCCAAAAATCAGGCGGGGAGCATCCCGGTCGCTCTGCACTTGGACCACGGCAAGAGTTTTTTAAGCGTGGCCGAGTGCGTTAAGGCCGGATTTTCCTCTATCCACATTGACGGTTCGGATTTACCGTTTGATGAAAATGTGAATTTAACCAAAGAATCAGTCGCTTACGCCCATAAGCGCGATGTTTGGGCGCAGGGGGAATTAGGAATTATTTTAGGCAAGGAAGGATTAATGAAAATAGAAAAACGCGAATTGGAAATGAAAGATTGCCTGACTGATCCCGGCGAAGCGGCCAAATTTGCAGAGCAAACAAAAGTGGATACGTTCGCGATGTCTATCGGCAACATGCACGGCATGTTTGTCGGTTTGGAGCGGCTGAATCTGGCGCGGTTAAAAAAAATTCACGCTAAAGTAAAGCTGCCGCTCGTGCTCCACGGCGCTTCCGGCGTTGAACATGGCGAAATAAAAAAAGCGGTTAAACTTGGCGTGCGCATCGTCAATATTGACACGGAAATGCGCCAAGCGTGGGCAACAGCCTTGCGTTGCGCCTTGCAGGACGATAAAAAAGAAATTGACCTGCGCAAAATTTTAGCGCCGGCGACGGCCGCCGTGCAGCAGGTGGTGGAGGAAAAAATGAAAGTGTTTGGTTCGGCCGGCAAGGCCTAATATTATAAATTTCTAATTTATGTGGTACAACATTATTCCAATCCTGTTAATTTTAATCAGCGGCATAATTATTTTTTATATAATTACGAAAAAGTTTCCCGCCGTCGCTAATTTAGATTTATCCACCCTGCCACGGGAGAAAGAAAAGCAGGTTAAGCAGCGGATAATAAATAATAGGCTGAAGCGCAATTTAAACAGATGGTCGTTGTGGTTTAGAAGAATTTTTCATCCGGTTTTTAATTATTTAGTTGATCACTCGAAAGAACTTTACCAAAAGCTTCTGTCCGCCAGGGAAAATTTGGCGAAAAGCGCTTCCAATAAAAATGTCAGCGCTTCGGAAATAGACGAACTCCTGCTGGCCGCGGAAGAGGCCAAAAAGAAAGAAGATTTTGGGACAGCAGAAAAAATATATATTCAGATAATCAGCATTGACAGCAAGAATGTCGCCGCTTTTAAGTTCTTGGGCCAGTTGTATCTTGAGACGCATAAAATTGAGGAAGCCAAAGAAACCCTGGAGCATGTATTAAAGCTGACCAAGGAGGATGCTGATGTCTATGCCAATTTGGCGGAAGTCGCCAAAGAAAACGGTCAGCTTGAAAGGGCTAAGACTTATTATGTTGAGTCTATTAAATTAAATAATGAAAATGGCCAGAATTACTTTAATCTGGCGGAGATTTATAAGTTGCAGAATAATTATAAAGAGGCGATAAAATCAATGAAAGAAACGCTTAAAATAGAGCCGAAAAATCCCAAATACCTTGACGCAATGTTTAATTTAAGTATAATAAGCAAAGATAAAGCTGAAGCGCTGGATGCCTATAAAAAGCTTAAGGATATTAATCCGGAAAACGCGAAGCTGGGGGAGATGAAGGAACAAATAGATGAATTATAGGATTTTAGATTTTAGATGGATGATTTCAGATTGGTCGGCAATCATAAATCTAAAATCTAAAATCTAAAATAAAAAGGGTCGGTACCGAAGCGGTCAAACGGGACAGACTGTAAATCTGTTGGCTTTCGCCTTCGTTGGTTCGAATCCAACCCGGCCCACCAATTAGGATAAGCTGCGCTTCGCGCCGCCTTATCCCAGCCGAAATTGGCTAACCACAAAAACGTTTTACCTTTCAACCTAAAGTTCGAGCCGATATTTTTTAGAAATGCACGAAGCTCAATAAGATCGCCTTCACGAGCGGTCTTTTTGGCTAATTTAGAGGTTAAAATAAAATCTCTCAACGGTTCGAGCCAACTATTGCCCTTATTGTTAATTTCAGCGATTTTTTCCTGCAGAGCAACTTTTTCATTGATTAGTTTTTCTTTTTTAGAAATATAATCAGAGTTAGAAATAATATTTTCTAAATGAGAGTCTAAAAGTTTATCCAGCTTATTTTCAATCGCAGAAATTTTGTTTTTAAAAGAATCAGCAAGGGCGACAGATGATTGGGCGTTATCCTCCTTTTCTTCGTCTAATTTTTTAATCATTTTATCAGCCCAATCATTCGGAATAGAAACTTTTTGATAAATATTTTTTATCTGTTCTGCCAAATCCTCTTCGCGCAGATATTTTTCCTCGCATGTACCTTTCTTTTTGGTACAGCGATAATAAACATGGCCTCTTTGCTTTTCAGCCGTAATAGCGCACCCGCAAGAGCCGCAAGTCATAAGATTAGTAAAAATATAGTCGTGAGTTTTCTTCTGGTGCGATTTAGCTCGGGACTCTAAAACCTCTTGCACGTTATCAAAAAGTTTTTTGGTAATAATTGGCTCGTGCGTTCCCTGATACAATTCATTTTTGTGTTTGAATACGCCGTAGTAAAAAGGATTTTTTAATATCCATTGTATTGCATTCGGAGAAATTTTTTTGTCCATATTTCCGCGCAGGCCTAATTCGTAAAATTTCTCTGACAAAGTTTTTAACGGATATTGTCCGGTTGCATACATTTCAAAAATTCTTTTTACCAGTTTATGCTTTTTTTCGTCAACAAGAATTGTCCGGCTTTTGTAGTCATTGAGATAGCCGACCGGAGCCCAGCCCGGAAATTCTCCCCGCCTTAGCTTTTGGCGTATTCCTCGCTTTACGTTTTCGCTCAAATTATCAACATAGTATTTGGACTGCCCAAAAGCGATATTAAGCATAAACTTTCCCTGCGGCGTGTTTTCAAACCAAAAAGTAGGGAACTTAAGAGATTTTATTTTACCCTTGTCAACGAGATAGATTATTTTACCGCCGTCTATTGAGTTGCGCGCTAAACGGTCAGGATGCCACGCTAAAATACCATCTGCCTCGCCCGCTTCGATTCTGGCGAGCATTTCGCCGAATTTCATTCGGCCAGGTTCTTTGGCAGTTTTTGCCTCGCAGAGCGAGGCGGCGATTTCAAGTTTTTCTTTGGCG
>PFAR01000005.1:17080-17362 GCA_002773655.1 Candidatus Falkowbacteria bacterium CG10_big_fil_rev_8_21_14_0_10_43_10
GTTGATTTGCGCGCATAGAGAAAGTATTTCATAGGAAATATATATTAAAATATATATTTAAATATAGATTAAAAAAAAGAAAAGTTTGCTTTTGGCTTGCCCCGTTGCGACGGGGCGAAAGGTAAAACGTTTTTGTGGTTAGCCAATTTCGGCTGGGATAAGGCGGCGCGAAGCGCAGCTTATCCTAATTGGTGGAGCTTTTTTAGCGAAATCCGAACGGAATTTGAACGAAAATATAAAGATTTACCTTAAAGCGAAGCGAAAGCTCCGTCCCCCGAACCC
>PFAR01000005.1:17398-21492 GCA_002773655.1 Candidatus Falkowbacteria bacterium CG10_big_fil_rev_8_21_14_0_10_43_10
ACTTTGCCCACGCCATAGACGGGGCTTTAAAAACTGCCAAAGAACCTGAAAAAAATATCGGCTCGAACTTTATTTTAGCCAAAAGCAAACTTTTCTTTTTTTGTTTGCCATCCGCAACCCCGGCCACCACCCCAACCTGACGTAACTTATAGTCTATGGTTTTATTATAGACAAATGATATTATGCAGTCAATAAGTTTCACTTGTATGGATAATATACAGCAAAAATTCGGCGCAAGAATAAAATCCCTGCGGCTGCAAAAAAATATGTCGCAGGAAGACTTGTCGTCTAAAACCGGTTTGCACCGTACTTACATCAGCGATATTGAGCGCGGCATCAGGAATGTATCTTTGAAAAATATTGAAAAAATAGCTAAAGCATTGTCTGTTTCTCCTGATGTTTTATTGCGTTAAAATTTATTTGGCATATGCTTATTGTTGACAATAATAAACTCTTCCTATAAAATAAGCTATTAAACTAGCGCAGTTTACTAGTTTGAACATTGCAAATTAAATAACAATTAAAGAATAGAAGGAGAATTCATCATGAAGAAAAAGGTGTTACTGGTAAAATGTTATAATCCGGAAACGAGAGACATTTATGCTTTTAAGCAAATTCCAATAGGAATTGCTTATTTAGCCGCCGCTGTCAAAGACTTTTGTGATTTAGAGGTTTTTAATATGCTGGTTGATGACGGCTTATTGGAAAAAATCCGCAGAGAAAAACCAGATGTCATTGGGTTGAGCATTTTTTCAGTTGATTTTATATTCGCTGAAAAATTAATCAAGATGATCAAAAAGGTATCCCCAGAATCATTGATAGTTGCCGGAGGCGCTCATTCAACCGCTGAACCAATAGATACATTGCGCGCCGGAGCTGATGTTGTGGTTAGAGGCGAGGGAGAATTTGTTTTTCAAAAAATAATACAATTGTTAAGTGCCGATTCTCTTATAAGAGAAGAGGTGCGGGGTATTTCCTATTTTGATGCAAACCACATTGGCGGAATTTGCCATAATCAAATAGTTTGCATTGACGACATCGATGATTTTTCTATGCCGGCAATTGATGTTTTTGATATGCGCAAATATGATCAATATCCTTTGCTCACATCACGCGGATGTCCCTTTGGCTGTAAATTTTGCGCTTCCAAAACTATTTGGGGACAAAAAGTAAGATTTCATTCTGCTGAAAGAGTATTCCAGGAGATTAAGCGCGCAGTTGAAAATTATGGGTTTAATCATCTGGTTTTTATTGATGATACATTCACATTAAAACATACCCGCTTATTTGATATATGTGACCGTATTATCAATGCTGATTATGGCGTCACTTGGTCGGTTAACTCTAGGGTTGACACAATTAACGATGAAGTTGCTGAAAAAATGAGCGCGGCTGGGTGTAAAGTCGTTTCTTTCGGAATTGAAACGGGTTCTGAATTAATTCAGGAAGCCGTTGATAAAAAACTAAACAGACGGCAAATGAAAGAGGCTTTTAATGCTTGCCGGAAAGCCGGAATCAGAATAAAAACCGGCTGGATGGTAGGTTTGCCGGGTGATTACGGCGAACAAATGAGATCTCTTGATCTTATGCTTGAGCTTGAGCCGGATGAAATAAGCATTCATCACTTTATTCCAATGCCAGGGACTTATTATTGGCATCAACCCGAAAAGCACGGCATTTATTTTGATAAGCGAATTTTATTAAGCGGTTTTTCAATAGATGCCCTGCCTGACAAAATCGGCCTGAAATTTTCCTATATAACGAATGAGGAAATAGCGGCCGTTATTCAAGAGATGATTCGCGTGCTTGAACAAGCCGGATATAAAAGACCGGGTCAACTATCGTCTTACGATCTAAAAAGCAAAGTAGTCAACACCTATTTGGATCGCGGCAGGCTCCCGGTGTTGCCGTCAAAAAAATCAGACAAGGAGGCCACATAATGTTCATTATCGCTTTTGAGGGCATTGACAACGCCGGAAAAACAACACAATGCTTGAAGTTGCAAAAAAGGCTTCAAGCTGACGGATTTTCAGTAGCTAACGCTTTTAATTATGAATCGCCAATCCATGATTTGATTAAAAGCCGCTTTCAAAAAGGTGATTTTCCGCCTGATTTGAAAATTCTGTTATTCGCCGCCGAACTGTTTGATCACCTGCATTCTCACTCACCTTTGTCAGAGATTATTATCTTTGACAGATATGTCGCTTCTCTTTTGGCCTATGGCTTAATGGAAAATTTGAGCAGTGATTGGATTAAAAATGTGGCCGCTCCTTTACCGACAGCTCATGTGACCGTTTATATTGATATAACAGCGGAAATATATAAGCAAAGAATAGGAAGCAGCGGCGAGGTTTCTCCTTATTCATCTGAAAAGCTTTCTAATGTCCACAATAATTATCTGGAATTAATGAATAGCACTGATCTTTTTATTGACGGTACAGACAAGGAAGATGATATTGGAGAAATCATTTTTCAAAAAGTTTTATCAACAATGTCGTCTTGCGGACTCAAGAATGGCTGAAGCGAGCGCAGTATTCGTCCAAGCTTGCGTTCAGTTAGCTCTTTTACATCAATCCATTCATATTCTGAATGCTCTGGATTTAAATGAATGTTAATACTTGGTATATCGCAGAAAAAAACAGCGATAACTAATTTGTTAACATCATCAAAATCTTCAAAAATCAAACCATGCAAGTCCTTGAGGATAACGGGCGGCATTGCTACCCCAATTTCTTCAAGGACTTCTCTTTTTATAGCGTCATCAATACTCTCTCCTTGCTCTATTTTACCGCCAGGGATATCCCATAAATTAGAATCACTTTTATCAGAATCAGCCCTTTTTAGAACGAGAATTTTATTTTTATTGCGTATTATAATGCGAACGCCGTGTATTTTGTAAAACATAGACATTAAATTATTTGATTATACTTCCCATTATGTCCTGAAAAAATATTAATTTTTTTTGGTAATAAACCTTTTCCTTGCCTGTAAAATATTCCCAGCCGCCTTCTTTTTTAAAAATATACTCCCAGTCGCCTTTAATATACTTTTTAGGGCCTCTTAATGGACTGCTGGGAGTGGTGTTTCTAAGAGCATCCTTTAAAAACTCGTACGCTTCTTTTGGAGTTGTTTTTTCGTTATTAATATACTGGCCTTGGTAGCTCATGGCCCAAAAGGGCTTATTTTTATAAAAAACTATTTCTTTACCCGGCGGAAATGTATGTCCGGCATAGCTGTCGAAATATGTCCAATTTTTTTCGCGATAAAGATATTCTTGATGCCCTAATATTTTAGGAGCGGCGCATTTAGTTTTTTTGCGTTCCTCATCAGTTCCCGCATAGGTTTTTAAATGCGCCGCATGGAGAAAATTTAAAAATGATCGGTGGAAATTTGAGTTGTGCTGATTTGACATATTGTTTAATTTATGATAAATTTTACCGAACCTAAAAAATTTGGATTTTTTTAAAATGCCAATTTTTTATTAGGTTTTGCTCTTTTTATCATATAACAAAGCTAGAGGCATTACAAATCAGCTTACATCAACACAGGAGGAAAGAACATGAAACGGAAGAATATTGTATGGAATTTGACTCGTTTATGCCCGTTTCGGTGCACATTTTGTTGCGTATCAGCAACATATGTTTATGGATTCCAGCAAATTTATCCCATTGACGACAGCACTCCTGTGATAGAAGGAGAGTTGTCGTTCAACCAACAAGTTGAAGTTTTAGCTGGATTAGACCCATCTGGTTTTCGCATTGACTTTTCAGGAGGAGATGTTTTAATTAATCCTCGCAACATTGATTTAATTTTAATCGCTTCGGACAAATTTGGAGCGGAAAATATCGGCTTAAGCATTCCAGGAACTTTCACTACTCCGCAAACTTTGGAAATTATTCAGCTCTATCGTGGCAGGCTGATGGCTTTTTGCTCGTTGCTTGCTATTTTCCACTAACTTTAGCCGCAACGATTGACAAAGCCGGCCTTTTTTTGTAAGGTAAAATAAGAAAGATTGATCATTTCAAACCAAAAGAAAGGATATTTTCGACAATGGCGAGAAATTGTAAAATGAATGTTTCTCCGGAAATAAAAAA
>PFAR01000037.1:0-13532 GCA_002773655.1 Candidatus Falkowbacteria bacterium CG10_big_fil_rev_8_21_14_0_10_43_10
GTTGTTATGGAATATCCGGAAGATAAAGAAAAGGAGATGGCGGAGGTGGCCGCAGAAAGCGCGAAACATCTGTCCAAAAAATTAAATAAACCCGTTATAACGGAAGATACCGGCTTGTATTTTAAGGCTTACAATAATTTTCCCGGAGGCGGATGCGATGCCTTATGACCATATTTTTATACCGGAAGGCTACAAAAAAATGATTGTACAAATGAGCCTGAAAGAAAAAAATTCTTTTTCCCAACGCGGCAAAGCGGCGAGAAAGTTGGGGGAATATTTACGGAATAAAAAATAATTTTAACTTAAAACTTATGGCTGATTGCGTTTTCTGCAAAATTATAAAAGGCGAACTGCCAAGCTATAAAGTTTATGAAGACGATTTAATAATGGCTTTTTTAGATATTAATCCGATTAATAAAGGACATACTCTAGTAGTGCCGAAAGAGCATTATAAGAGCACCCTAGAAACGCCGGACGACTTAGTTAAACACCTCGCCGTGATAACCAATAAAATTTCCCGGGCTGTGCTGAAGGCCACTGGCGCGCGCGCCTGCAATATCGGCATCAATAACGGCGCCGAATCAGGGCAGATTATTTTCCATACTCATTGGCACATTATGCCGCGCTTTGCCGGAGACGGCTATGAGCTATGGAAAGGAAAAGACACGACCTATGGAGAAGGGGAGATTGAGAGTGTTGCCAAAAAAATTGCGGATAATATATAAATTCCAAGCCTTAAATTCCAAATACCAAAAAAATCGTAAAATTTAAAATTTAAATTATAAAAATATCTTTAGAATTTATAATTTATAATTTTTTTGGAATTTGGTGCTTAAAATTTGAAATTTTTATAACTTTTATTTTATGAACAAACTTCTAGTAACCGGTGGCGCCGGATTCACCCGCCTACGCTAAAGCTTCGGCGGACAAGTCGGCTTAAATTAATTTAAATACTATGAGATTACTTATAACTGGCGGATGTGGGTTTATCGGTTCCAATTTTATCCACTACTGGTTAAAAAAATATCCCAATGATCAGATTGTAAACTTAGATCTTTTGACCTACGCGGGCAATTTGGAAAATTTGCGCGATGTTGAAAATAACCCAAACTACAAATTTGTTCAGGGCGATATAAGCGATTTAGAAAAAAACAAAAATTTATTGCGGGACGAAAAAATAGAGGTGGTTGTAAATTTTGCGGCTGAATCGCACAATGGCCGGGCGATGATTGAGCCGGATATTTTTGTAAAGACCAATGTGCTTGGCACGCAGATGCTTTTGGAAGCTGCTAAAGACGCCAGCATACAGCGTTTTCACCATATTTCAACTTGCGAAGTATTCGGCGATCTGGCGCTGGATGAAGAGCGGGCATTTAAAGAAGATGATCCATATAGGCCAAAAACTCCGTATAATTCAACTAAGGCTGGCGCCAATCATGAAGTGATGGCTTATTATCATACTTTTAAACTGCCGGTGACTATCAGCCATTGTTCTAACAACTATGGGCCATACCAATTTCCGGAAAAAGTGATACCGCGGTTTATCACGAATGCTTTGCAGAATCAGGAACTGCCCTTGTTTAAAAGCAGTTTGAATAAAAGGGAATGGCTGCACACTGAAGACCATTGCCGGGCGATAGATATGATTATTAAAAAAGGGCGGGTGGGCGAAGCTTACAATATCGGCAGCAATATTGAAAAAAGCGTGGAAGAAATTGCCGAGGCGGTTATAAGCAGATTAAATAAGCCGGCTTCATTAAAGACTTATGTTGAAGACCGCCCCGGCCATGATAGGCGATATCTGCTGGATATTGCTAAAATCAAGAATGAACTTGACTGGCATCCAGAGATAGACTTTGAAAAAGGTATGGATAAAACAGTTAAATGGTATATTAAAAATGAAAAATGGTGGCGGTCTTTATTAGGGAAGGGTTTTGTGGAAAATTATAAAAAACTATAAAAATAGGGTCTGTCAGAGAAGAGACCACCATGGCATTGCGCGATGGAAAAGATTTGTTAGTCTCCGGACAGACCCAAAAAGTGCTTGAAACACAACCCGAGACAGGTATACGCGTGGCTACCTCCCCGACTTCTGGCAAATACTATATCTCAGGTTGCAATTATATAATAAACTACTAAAACACGATAGTCAATACATGATTTATGTCCAAAGTATTAATAATTGGTTCTTCAGGAATGCTGGGGCAGGAACTGTTAAAAGTTTTTCCGGATGCCGTCGGTTGGGACCGGGGAGAAATTAATATCGTAAACGAAACGCAAGTAAACGACAAACTAAAAAACTTGCAACCTGATATAATCATCAACTGTGCCGCCTACAACGCTGTTGACGATTGCGAAAACGAAGCCGGTTTTGCCTTAGCTAAAAAAATAAATGGGGGAGCGCTCGGCTATTTAGCTGATGCTTGTTTAGAACTCAAGGCAACGTTAGTTCATTACTCAACCAACTACGTTTTTGATGGCGAGAAAGAACAAGGTTATGCCGAAGACGCTGAATCAAAGCCAATTTCCAAATACGGTGAATCAAAATTACTCGGGGAACAAGAAATGTTGCGCCGGCCGAATTTAAAATATTACATCATCCGCACCTCCAAACTATTTGGACAAAAAGGCAAAAGCGAATTAGCCAAAGAAAATTTTTTTGACGTGATGATAAAATTATCAGAGAAAAAACGCGAGTTAAAAGTCGTGGATGAAGAATTAAGCAACTTCACCTACGCGCCGGATTTAGCTTTGGCAACTAAAGAATTGCTGAAAAAACAGTGCGATTATGGCATCTACCATATAACCAACGAAGGACCTTGCACTTGGTATCAAAGCGCCAAAACATTGTTTGACATCTTAGGCAAAGATGTTAAGCTGATACCAGTTAGCGCAGATGAATTTTCCCGCCCAGCGGCGAGGCCGAAATACGCGGTTTTGAATAATAACAAACTGCCGAAGTTGAGGAATTATAAAGAAGCGCTGCGAGATTATTTAAATAAATAACACCCCTCTGCCCTTCGGGCATCTCCCCTTAGTAAGGGAAGAAATTATTCCCCTCCTTACCAAGGAGGGGTTAGGGGAGGTAAAATATGCGCGGCATTGTATTATCCGGCGGCTCTGGCACTCGCCTAAGTCCGCTGACTAAAATTACATCGAAACAACTGCTGCCGGTTTATAATAAGCCGATGATTTATTATCCTTTAAATACGCTGATTAAGGCCGGCATTAAAGAAATTTTAATCATAGTAACGCCGGAAAGGGCGGGGGATTACCTGAATTTATTAGGTTCAGGCAGACAGTTCGGTTGCAAATTCACCTACGAAATACAGGATAAGCCCAAGGGCATTGCCGAAGCGTTTATCATCGGAGAAAATTTTATTGACAATGAAAGCGTCTGTATGGTATTGGGGGATAATATTTTTGAGGATGATTTGTCGGAAGAAATAAAAAGCTTTAAGCGCGGCGGAAAAATATTCGCCAAGGTAGTTTCGGATCCGGAGCGCTTTGGGATCGTGGAATTTGATAAAAATATGAAGGCTATTTCTATAGAAGAAAAGCCAACCAAACCTAAAAGCAACTATTGCGTAACCGGGCTCTACATCTATGATAACCGCGTGGTGGAAATCGCTAAAAATTTGGAACCGTCCAGCCGTTTAGAATACGAAATAACCGACGTTAACAAAAAATATCTGGAATTGGGCGAACTGGAAGTGGCGATGGTAAAAGGGGAGTGGATTGACGCCGGAACTTTTGACAGTTTATTATTGGCGCAAAATCTAGCGAAAGAAAAACTGGCGGATAAACTTATAATATAAATCTCCTACTAATTACTAATCACTTACTAATATACGAATAATATCCATTCGTAATTAGTAGTAGTGAAAATTACACAAAATCGTATGAGTATAATAAAGAAGGCGATTATTCCCGTCGCCGGCGCCGGAACCAGGTTCCTGCCTGCTACTAAGGCCCAACCCAAAGAAATGCTGCCGATTATCGACAAGCCGGTGGTGCAATATATCGTAGAAGAGGCGGTTAAGAGCGGCATTGAAGACATTATTTTAGTTACCGGCCCGTCCAAGGTCTCTATTGAAAACCATTTTGATTATAACTACGAATTGCAAAATTTCTTAAAAAAACAGGGGAAGAAAAAAGACGCGGCGGCGGTTAAAGATATCGCCGATATGGCTAATTTTATTTATGTGCGGCAAAAGGGGCCTTATGGCAACGGCACACCGGTCTTAAACTGCCGCCATGTTATAGGGGATGAGCCATTCGCGGTTATTTGGGGCGATGATTTATTTGTCGGCGAGGGCAAGCCGCGCCTGAAGCAATTAATGGAAGCCTACGAAAAATACACTGACCCGATTTTAAGCTGCATTGAAGTGAACGATGAGGGAACGAACAAATACGGCATCATTGACGGCCTAAAAGTGGAAAAGGATATTATCCAGGTAAAAAATATTATAGAAAAACCCGGGCCAAAAAAAGCGCCTTCGCGCTGGGGCAGCATCGGCGCTTATATTTTAACGCCGGATATTTTTGATGTTTTGGCGAAAACAAAATTAGGCAAAGACGGCGAACTTTGGCTGGTGGACGCGATTTTTGCTTTATCAAAAAAACGCCCGATTTACGCTAAAAAAATCAGAGGAAAATTTTATGATACCGGCTCAAAATTCGGCTGGCTGAAAGCTAATATTGATTTCGCGCTTGAACGAGATGACTTAAAAAATGATTTAAAAAAATATTTAAAGAGTATGATTTAATTCCCACTAATGTTCGTGAAATTTACTTTATTTCTAATTTATATAAGTTTCGCCCACTGTCCAGCCAACCGGTAAAATAAATAAAACGGCTGTCCGGGCTGATAATCGTTTCGGAAGTGTCCCGCCAATCTAATATTTGCATGGCGCTTAAATAAATCCAGTCCTTAAGTTCAATGGCATTGATGCCGCCGGCAGTATTATAAATAAGATGGTTATTATCCGGGTGCCAGATGGCTTTATCAATCCGCTCGCTTATTCTCATGAGGAGCGTTTTGTTTTTTCTGCCAATATCGTAAAGCCATACTTCATAATCGTTCCAATAAAGCATTGTTTCGCTGTTTATCAGGAAAAAATCCCGCAAGTTGCTGATTGAATCCTGCAGGGGAAAAATCGACCAAGGATCGATTGTATATAAAATACAATGCTTCTCGTTATACAAATAAATTAATTTTTGCCCGGCGTTTAAAAAAATATAATTAAGCGCCGGCGGAATGGAAATTTTCTTGATAAGCTGTTTTTTATTAAGATCATAAATTAATAAAGAACTGCTGTCTTCTTCTTTTTGCGTGGTATATAAATTATCGCTCTCAACCATAAAATCGCTGTTGCTGCCTTTATTTATGGTTAAGTCGATATTCTTTTGGGCGATATTTAATTGATGAATAATATTGCCGCGCTGGACATATATTTTATTATCGCTGAATGAATCCCATTTTAACCGGTCAATCCGTCCGGAAAAATAATTCCGCGCCTCTATTTCCTTGCGTCCGTTTTCCACGTTAAAAACCGGGTAATCATCCAGGGTTAAGGCAACTTTTTTATTGCTGGGCGACCAGATTATTTCAAAACTCCCCTGGGCGATTGATATATTTAAATCTAAGGGAATTTTTTTGGTTTGTCCGCTGGACAAATCTATAATTAATAAATTTTCCCCAGCCACTGCCGCCAACTTGTTTTTATCCGGAGACATTCCTTGCCCGAGCACCTCATTGGAGTCTATAAGCTGCGGCTCCGCTTTCTTAAAAAGAAGAGGGTCGTCCAATATTACGGTTTGGCCGGGATTTATCTCCACCTTCCGGCGGTAATCGTAATATCCCTCTTTGCTTAAAGTAATTTCATATTCATCAGGCAGCAAATTTCTTAATTTATTCGGAGTGGTCATCTTCTCATCTTTATAAAAAAAATCATAAAACCAATTATATTTTTTTTTATCTCCCAAATCAATAGAGGCGCCTTTGGGCTCGCTTTCAATAATAAGAATTCCGGTCCGCTGGACTTTTCCGGAATTAAAATCAAACTCATAACCGGCCGCGTAAAAAGAGATGGCTGGCGCTAAAATAAAAAAAAGGAGTATAAAAATAATATATAATATGCGTCTATGCCACAGCGTCATATGTTCAAGATAATTTGTACGGGTTTATCCAGCACCGTGCCCGAATACCCTGCGGTTTCTGCCGCAGGGATGAAGGGCTATCATCATTCTTGCCTCAGGGTTTAATACCCTGCGGTCAAGGTGCTGGATTTATTAGGATATACGGATTCGTGTTAAGGAATTAGAGGCTGCTTAAAAACGTAAAGCTAAACTTCTACTTTTTTTGAATATCCGCCCCGACTGCCCGCAGGCGCTCCGCAATATTTTCATAGCCGCGTTCAATCTGGTAGATATTATCAATGGTGGTGGTCCCGCGAGCTATCAAGCCGGCAATTAGGAGGGCGATTCCAGCCCGGATATCAGGGCTTTCAACGGATTTAGCCCTTAATTTCGTCGGACCGGCAACTAAGGCCCGGTGAGGATCGCAGAGGACGATTTTCGCCCCCATTCGGATCAATTTATCAATGAAGAATAAGCGCCCCTCAAACATCCATTGATGGATTAAAGTGGTGCCTGACGCCTGGGTAGCCAGCACGATAAAAGGGCTGATGGCGTCAGTCGGCAGAGCCGGCCAGAGTCCGTCCTGTATTTTTTCCACTGCGGATATTGCGGACGGAAATAATTCTAGGGTATTTTTTTCCAGTTTATAGCGTATTCCCATTTTATTAAAAGTTACTAAAGACATTTTCAAATCATCAGGAATAATACCCGTCAATTTTAGATGGCTTTTAGTGGCGGCCGCCAAACAAGCGAAAGAAATGGCCTCAACATTGTCACAAACTAAAAAATGGCTGGCGCCGCGCAAATTTGTTACTCCCGCGATTTCCAATGTGTTCGTGCCAGCGCCTTTAATTTTGGCCCCCATCTTATTCAAAAAAATAATTAAATCCCGCACGTGCGGCTCGCTGGCGGCATTTTCCAGGCGCGTCTTTCCCGGAGCCAAAACTGCCATGATAATCGCGTTTCCCGTCGCTGTAACCGATTGCTCTTCTAAAAATAAATTTGCGCCTTTACAATTTTTGTTGGTGATGTTGTAGATTGGGGTGTTATCTTGGCTGTTGCCCACTTTGATATTCGCGCCGAAAGCCTCCATTACCTGCAGATGGACATCCAGCGGACGTTTGCCGATCAGACATCCGCCCGGGTGCTGCATGGACATTTTTTTAAAGCGGGCGGTTAAGGCGCCCATCAAAGTAATACAGCCGCGTAATTTTTTTGTTAATTCCGGGTTAAGGTCAGTTGTCTTTATTTTGTCCGCTTGCAAGGAATAGGCGTGGGCATTAATGCGCTCCACCTTAACTCCGATGGACATCAAAATTTCCAGCATCGCCTGGCCGTCGGCAATATCCGGCACGTTCTTAATAATACATTTTTCTTTAGTCAGCAAACAGGCGGCGAAAACCGGCAGCATGGCGTTTTTGTTGCCGGCGATTTTAATTTCGCCCTTTAATTTTTTTCCGCCGTTAATTATGAATTGAGGCATAAAAATAAAATTATTAATTTATTTATGTAGCCCTACGGGGAATCGAACCCCGATTTCAAGGATGAGAACCTTGCGTCCTAACCATTAGACGATAAGGCCATCGTTATATTTTACTATATTAATATACAAATTTTAGTAAGATTAGTCAACCTTGGAAAAATTGACTGAATTTGCCATTTAGGTATAATTCCAGTATCAAAATCAAGGAGGTAATGACCGTGAAAGTGATGATAATTGACCTGGGCAGCGATGTCCGGGAAGAAATAAGTAAGGTAGCCTCTGTCCTGCAGCGCAAGGATATAGAAGTCATCAGGCCCGTTCATTCAAAGGAATTGGCAAAAAAAATCGTTATTGGCGGAAAAGGTGTTAAATTGGAACCGCCGGATTTAGTGGTTCACTTTGACCTTGGGATTCCTAACGCCGTGGCGCCGATTATTGAGTCTTTTGAACTGGCCGGGATAAAGGTTATAAATCCTTTCTTAGTCAGTAGCCGGCTTTACCACAGGGTTGGGCTGTCAAAATTCCTTGATGACCAAGGCATTAGCCAGCCCCTTTGGTATTACGGTTATCCTGGTGATATTCCCCCCGAGCTAGGGGAAGAGGTAGTACAAAAATCATTGACCGGGCATCTTGTGCAGTTGGTCCAACGCGATCGGATTCATAGTTCGGACGAGGTTGGCTTTTTCCAAAAACTGGTCGAAAATCCATCAGGAATAACCAACACCGTTTATTGGGTATTTGGTCATTGCTTCACTGCCGCCAAGTCCTGCGTCTTCGCTTGCCCGCCGGACAAACGCCAACCAAAAAAGATGTTGCCGGATACCGATAAAAAACAACTGGATATTGTCAGACGGATTCAAGAGGCAACTAGCCTTTATTTCTTTGGCGTAGAGTTTGTCAATGGACAGGTAGTGGACGTTAATCCCTACCCAAATCCATTCTGCCACCACGAAGCGGTTTCTTGGTTTGCGGAAGGAATCTGCTCTATTTGCAAGTAGCCGGGGAGAGATTGAATTCCAACCTCTCCCCATTTTTTAAACTATATGAAAAAAATCACAAATTCATTAATAAAAAAAATTTTAAATAAATTGATTGAAGAATCAGAGGTTGATTTAGAACGCTTAAGACATGAGACAAATCATGCGCTCCATACTGTTGAGTGGCTGTATCAGATTGAAAAGAAACCAGCGCCATTTTTAGTTGCTTCCGCTTTATTGCATGATTGCGACCGTTTTTTTAAGAGGCGCCGGCCAAAAAATAAATTTACTGATTATATAAGCTATAAAAAAGAGCACAGTAAAAATTCCGCGGCGATAGCCGGTAAAATTTTAAAATCAATCGGCAAATCCGAACTGGCGAAAAAAACAGCGCAAATAATACTATTGCACGAGTTCGGCGGCACTAGGGAAGCGGATTTAATAAGGGATTGCGACAGCCTGGCTTTTTTTGACAAAAACCATTTGGATTATTATTTAAAAACAGAGTCTAAGGAAAAATTGGCAAAAAAAATAAAATTTATGACTGATCGCATGAGTATAAAGGCAAAGCAGATTTTAAAGAATATACGTTAGTATTTTCATATAAAAATGACAAAAGCATATCAGAAAAGTAGCTAAATTTAGCTACTTTTATTTTATCCACAATTTTTTGTAGAAAAATAATTGACAAAATGTTATACTGTGTATATCATTAAGACATGCCGATAGAAACCATTTTAAAAAAACTAGGATTAAGCGATAAAGAAATAAAGATTTATCTTACCTGCCTGCAGCTGGGGCCGGCTCCGGTAAGAAAGCTGGCGGAGCAGTCAAAAATCAACCGTGGCACTGCCTACGATATTTTAAAGTCTTTGCAGGAAAAGGGGATTATTTCTTTTTATCACAAAGACAAGCACCAGTATTTTATCGCCGAAGATCCGGCCGTTTTGCAGGATGTGCTGGAAAACCAAAAGCAGCAGCTGGAAAAGATGAGGGATGAAATAAGTTCCGCTATTCCCGAGTTGCGTTCTTTATACGATAATGCCGCCAGCAAGCCGGTAGTGAAATACTATGAGGGCAACCAAGGCGTAAAAACGATTCTGCGGGATGTGATTGAATCCTGCGAGCGGGGAAGCAAGCGCTATTACGTTTATTCCTCTTCAGCCCTGAAATCATACCTTTACAGCGCTTACCGCAATTTCACCGAAGACCGAATTAAGGCGAATATAAGCGTGCAGAGTATCTCTATCGGCCCGGGCGGGCAGACCGCGGGGCTGGATGAGCGTAAATGGCTAAGCAAGGAAAAAGGGTCGCCGACCTACATTCTGCTTTATGAAAATAAAATCGCGATGATTTCCATCAGCCGCGACGGTAAGCCCATCGGCGTCATCTTTGATGATAAGAATACTTATGAAACGCAAAAAATAATTTTTGAATTCATATGGAAAAAACTGTAAAAAGGCATATCTCGGCGGGAGGGGTTATCTATATTAAAAAGGGGAGTAAAGTGCGGGTTTTAGCTATGCATCGGCGGGTTTCCGATACCTGGCATTTGCCAAAAGGAACGCGGGAAGATAAAGAAGATATTCTAGAAACCGCTAAGCGGGAAATTTTAGAGGAAACGGGTTTCGTGGTTGACTTACGGGATCGCTTGGGATGCTTAAGTTCAAAAACGCACCGGGGCGTTCCCAAAAAAACTTACTATTTTATCGGCCGGCCGGTGGATTCAAAATCAGTGCAACTAGGCGACGGCGAGCATGATTACGCCACTTTTGTAGAAATAAAAAAGCTAATTAACTTAATTAAAAATAAAAGAGTAAAAAATTACGAGAAGGAACACCTGATTTTAGAAAAACTTCTAACATCCGGCGTTCCTTTTTAGCTTCGGCAAATTAGGAAAGAGTGCATCAGAATCAGAACGAGGGAGAGAGAAGATGAGATCGAAAAAAGTACTGGGGTATTTGAGGGAAGTTTTTGGACCTGTGGTTGTTGAGGATTATGGAGTTTTTTCTCACTGCCAGGCTAGCAGATTTAAAACCGAGAGGGAAAATTTCTTCCTCAAGGACATTGAATCTAAAAGTCTGACAAAAGGCGAAGACTGCTGGCTTTTGGCAGAAACTATAGCTTCGCGGGTATCACATTACGCTAAGTTATTAGTCAAAGCCGGGCTCGCTATTCCTGATTTCCACCAAGTTAGGGCGGTCAGACTCAATGGAGAGGTTGCTGTTTTGGAAATAGCGACTTTCTGCGGAGATGACCTTACTCGAGTACTTGGCGGTTGTTCTCTAGAAAAAACCACAGAGCTCGTAAAGGTAATGTTGGGTAAAGTTGCCGCCATCGCCTTTCAAGACGGGCTGGGAATTGATCCTCATCCGGCTAATTGGGCGATGGACCACGCAGGAAAATTAAGTTACGTTGACCTGTGGCCTGCCCAGTATCGCTGTGGTGACATTGACCTGGTTGGTTTTCCCCAACCAGAAGACCAAAAACTAGCCGCTTACTCACGCCGGAGATATTATACGTTGGAAGGTTTACTGCGGATTTTGCGCTTTAACCTTTCTCGCATCTCCGCACATTTGGAAGATGTATTTTTCCAGTGCGCCGATAATGTTGTTGGCGCTGGCATAGTGGGCCAGGTGTTTTCCGAACTTCCAGAGCAAACTGTCCGAAGTTTGCTGGTGACTAATGAAACAGGGAAAATCACCGGCATTATTGAAGAGCTCGGAATTTGGGATGTTGATGATTTACGAGAAATCGCCTTCCGGCTCGTGCCGGATGATCCGAAAAGATTGACTGATCTTTTTTATCTCACTCAAATGGATTTTCGTCTTCCTTTGAGCGAGCGTGAACAGCGGCTGGAGCAATTCAAACGGGAATTAATCCAGATCGCCAGGTCAAGATAATAACGCTTGACCTTTTTTTATAAGATTTTTTAAAGCAGAAAATTGTTTTGAATTTATTCCTTGGCAGCCGACCGGCCAATTAGGCGTGAATTTTTTTCCGTGCCAGTCGCTGCCGCCGGTAACAGCTAAATTTTCTTGTTCGGCAATTTGATAAAATAGCTTCTTTTCTTCCATGGTGTGCTTGGAATAATAAACTTCAATGCCGTCAAATTTTCCCGCTTTTAAAATTTCCAGAAGATATTTTTTAGGATTGCCTGATGCTTTTTGCTGGCGCGTTATGTAATAGGGATGAGCTAAAACACTTATTCCACCGGCCCGGTGCAATAAATTTGTCGCTTGCGCAGGGGATAAAACTCCCGAGGACGGCATTTTTTCAAAAAGAGGCGTGCCTCGAGCGACAAGTTTGGCCGCCTCCGTATAAGGTATTCTTTTAAACTTCTCTATTTCCAGCATTATATCCCTGGTTGAGACATAAGAATCTTTTTTCTTTTCTAATAAATTTTCAAATTTAAACTTTTCACTTATTAAATCGGCTGCTTGGCATTT
Source organism: Candidatus Falkowbacteria bacterium CG10_big_fil_rev_8_21_14_0_10_43_10 (assembly GCA_002773655.1). Classification (GTDB taxonomy): domain Bacteria; phylum Patescibacteriota; class Patescibacteriia; order Patescibacteriales; family XYC2-FULL-47-12; genus 1-14-0-10-43-10. The sequence goes on from PFAR01000037.1 coordinate 12,051, forward strand.
TCTCAATAATTTTTTCGCGCGCAGATTGTACCCGCCTAAAGTATGTTTCAGCTCTTTTCGCAAAAGCTGCTTGTTAAAATTCAATGAATAACCGAGGATGTGCATATCAAAGTCTTTATAGCGGCTGGAAATTTCTATCCCTTCTAAAAATTCCAAATCCGCCTTTTTAACCGCTAGGACAAATTTTTCCAGCCCGCTAACTGTATTATGGTCGGTGATAGCGATTCCCTTTAATCCGGCTTTTTTCGCGGCTTTAATAATATCAGGGATTGAATCCTGAGCATCAGGTGAAAACGAACTATGAATATGAATGTCGTATCTATTTTTCATACCTGAATTATACTCTTACTTTTTATATTTTAGCAACTTCCTTTGACTTAAAAAATTTAATTAGGTAATATATTAATATAAAAAATCTAATTGTATATTTGCTTGTCCGCCAAACTGTGAGCCGTAGGCGAAACTATTGGCGGATAATTTAAGAGCTATGAAAGTCCTTAAATTCGGCGCGGTTTGGTGCACAGGCTGCATAGTGATGAAGCCAATCTGGGCGGAAATAGAAGAAGAAATTCCAGAGCTAAAAGCGGAATATTTTGACTATGATGAAAATCCCGAGGAGATAAAAAAGTGGGATATCGGCGACGAGATTCCGGTTTTTATTTTTTTAGACAAAGAAGGCAAAGAGTTTAACCGCGTAGTGGGGCAGAGGAGCAAGGAGGAGCTGGTAAAATTTGTAAAAGAAAATTTGCAGAAATAAAAAAGGCGGCCGTTCCTAAAAACGAACCGCGATTAAGGCGAGAAAGTTGACCGGCGATGGCTGCCAGGATGTTTTGTTGCATCGTGTAAATGCAACCCTAACAGCACGTTTGCATCAACAAATCTGTATTTTTTTCTTCTGCGCCGACTTAACAGGAGGAATCCTGCTGCAATAACCAAAAGAATAAATATCCCGCCCTCTTGGAAGAGAGCTTCTCCAACTCCCTTTAGTATAGGGAAATAGATGTCACTCCACATCTTTTTTTTCCTTTCAATTAAGAGAAATTTTTCCGACTTTTACTCGCCGGAGGAGCCAAAGTCTGTTCTGCAGGTTGTTCTCCATAGAGCTACCCTCTCTGGAGAACATAATAATGCAGACCATAAGCCGGAACTCTTCTGCGGCGGTATCAGTTTCTTTGACAATCCGCCCGGCGATTGCTTTTACTCCTTTTGCGTCCATAATTTCACCTCAACCTCATTAGAAATATGCCTGCCAATGCAGGACTTTGGTCAAAAGAGCTAATTACTGTAATATAATATAAACTATTTTTAAAAATTTGTCAAATTTTACACACGCACCTTGTTAAAGAGGCATTTTTTTAGTATTATAATACTAATGTCATTCCCGTGAAAGCGGGAATCCCGAATTTTAAAGTACTAGATTCCCACTTTCGCGGGAATGACAATATTATGAAAGCAAGTGAATTACGCCAAAAATATTTAGAC
>PFAR01000037.1:13579-28967 GCA_002773655.1 Candidatus Falkowbacteria bacterium CG10_big_fil_rev_8_21_14_0_10_43_10
AATTCCGGAAAACGACCCGACAGTTTTATTTACCACCGCCGGCATGCATCCGCTAGTTCCGTACCTGATGGGGGAAAAGCACCCGGAAGGAAACCGGCTGACGAACGTGCAAAAATGCGTCCGCACCGGCGACATAGACGAAGTGGGCGATGCTACGCACCATACCTTTTTTGAAATGCTCGGCAATTGGAGCTTGGGAGATTACTTTAAAGAAGACGCTATAAAAATGAGCTGGGAATTTTTGACTTCTCCGGAGTGGCTGGGCTTAAATAAAAACAGGCTGGCGATCTCAATATTTGCCGGTGATCAAGACGCTCCCAAAGATGAAGAAGCTAAAAAAATTTGGCTGGATAGAGGCGTGCCGAAAGAGCGGATTGCAGAATTGGGGAAAGAAGATAATTGGTGGGGACCGGCTGGCGAAACCGGACCTTGCGGACCGGACACGGAGATGTTCTATTGGACCGGCGAAAATGAAGCGCCAAAAAAATTCAATCCGAAAGATAATCCGCCAGCTGGCGGATGGGTGGAAATTTGGAACGATGTTTTCATGCAATATAATAAAACCAAAGAGGGAAAATTTGAACCCCTGAAGCAGAAAAATGTGGACACGGGCATGGGCTTAGAACGCACACTGGCGGTTATTAACGGGCTTGATGATAATTACCGCACAGAACTATTTTGGCCGATTATTGAAAAAATTGAAGAGTTGTCTGGAGAAAAATATTATACAAAAAATAATTCCTCCCCCTTACCAAGGGGGAGGTCAGGAGGGGGTAGGGCAATGCGCATAATCGCCGACCATATTAAAGCCGCTACCATGATTTTAGGCGACGACAGGGGAGTGGCGCCATCAAATACCGGCGCCGGTTATGTTTTGCGTCGCCTTATCCGCCGCGCCGTGCGCTATGCTAAACAATTAGGTGTTAATCAAAACTTCACGGGGGAATTGGCGAAAGTAATTGTAAAAATTTATCAAGATGTTTATCCTGAAGTTAAAAAGAATGAAAAATTTATTTTTGATGAATTAGAAAAAGAAGAAAAAAAATTTAAAAAGACTCTAGAAATAGGATTAAAGGTTTTCAATAAAATTTTAGACGCTTTTGTAACTAAATCTGAAATAAATATTTATGGAACAAAAAAAGTTTTATCTAAAAAAAATATAAGAGTTTTATTAGGCTACGATGTATTTAATCTATATCAATCTTATGGTTTTCCATTAGAGCTTGTTAAGGAAATAGCAAGAGAAAAAGGTGTTATAGTGGATGAAGTTGGATTTTGCGAAGAATTAAAAAAACATCAAGACCTTTCCCGCACCGCTTCGGCTGGCATGTTTAAGGGCGGTTTGGCCGACGCCAGCGAAGAGACAAAAAAACTGCATACTACAGCGCATCTTATGTTAGAAGCCTTGCGGCGAGTTTTAGGCGAACATGTCCAGCAGAAAGGGAGCAATATTACGGCCGAGAGACTGCGTTTTGATTTTTCCCACGCAGACAAAATGACCGACGAACAGATTAAGGAGGTTGAGAATATAGTGAATGAACAGATTGAAAAAGACCTGCCGGTTGCCGTAAAGGAAATGACTGTGGCGGATGCGAAAAAAATGGGCGCGACCGGAGTTTTTGCCAGCAAATACGGCGAAAAAGTGAAAGTATATTCCGTTGGAAATTTTAGCAGAGAAATCTGCGGCGGCCCGCACGTTGAGCGCACGGGAAAGTTAGGAAAATTTAAAATTAAAAAAGAGCAGTCATCATCCGCCGGAGTGCGCCGGATTAAGGCTGTGCTGGAATAAAATGAATATTGAAAAACCATCTTTAAGCGTTGAGAGCGGCGATGCGAAAAATAATTTAGAAGAAGAGCCGGTCAATGAGCTGTTAGAGCAAATCAGAAGGCACCTGAAAGAAGAGTGGGGTTCGGCTTCAGCCAGCAATTCAATAGAAGCGGCAAGAGAAAGTGAATTTGAAAAATTATTAAAAGTTTACAAGGACCAAGGCAGGCCAGTAGAGGCTCTGGCTAATTTATTGGCAGCCATAGAATCATCAAAAAATGAAGTTGAAAAGTTAGCCTTATTTTATAAAGATGTATTTTATAACGCGCGCGCTAAACGTGCTGAAATGGAAAAAAATAAAAAACAAAGTTTCAATTTTGCTTTAGATTATATAAAATTATTAAATTTGCCCGCGACGGATTTAAAAAGGTTTGAGAAAATAATGAGAGGTGAAAAGTAAGCCTGTCATTTCAACCAAAGTTACTATTCTGTCATTCCCGCGAAAGCGGGAATCTCCTGTAAATTTTAGATTCCCGCTTTCGCGGGAATGACACAAACAGAAGGAATGACACAAAAAATGTATGTTAAAAATATATAATACTCTCACCAGAAAAAAAGAGAAATTCAAACCCATATCTGACGAACAGGTTTCTTTTTACCATTGTGGACCAACTGTTTACTGGACCCAGCATATCGGCAATATGCGGGCGATGGTGCTCTGCGATTTAATCGTGCGGTCATTGGAATATCTGGGCTACAATGTGAAGCTCGCGCGCAATTATACGGATGTCGGTCATTTAACTTCTGACGAGGACGAGGGCGAGGATAAGCTGGAAAAAGGGGCTAAACGGGATAAAATATCGCCGCAGGAGGTGGCGGATAAATATATAAAAGTTTTTGAACAGGACATAAAAGATCTAAATGTGATGCCGGCCGAGGTAAAGCCCCGGGCAACCGAGCATATTAAGGAAATGCAAGAAATGGCGCAAACGCTTTTGGATAAAGGTTTCGCTTATGCCACGGAACTGGCGATTTATTTTGACGTGTCCAGGGCTAAAAACTACACAAGGTTGTCCGGCCAAAATTTAGCCAAAAATATTGCCGAGGCCGGCAGCGGGGAAGTGTCTGACCCGAATAAAAAACATCCGGCTGATTTTGCTCTCTGGTTTTTCAAGAAAGGAAAGCATGCTAACGCGATGCAGACTTGGGAATCGCCATGGGGACAAGGCTTTCCCGGGTGGCACATTGAATGTTCGGCGATGGCGAAGAAGCACTTGGGCGAAACTTTGGATATCCATATGGGCGGAGTTGACCATATCCCGGTACACCACACTAATGAAATTGCTCAAAGCGAATCAGCCAACGGCAAAAAATTTGTCAATTACTGGCTGCATAATGAGATGCTGGTTGTGGATAATGAAAAGATGGCCAAGTCTTCCGGCAAAATAAATTCTTTGGCGGAAATTAAAGACAAGGGATATGACCCGCTGGCTTTGCGCTATTTATTTTTAGGCGCGCATTACCGCTCCAAACAAAATTTCACTTGGGAAACGCTTGACGCGGCCGGAAATGCTTTGAAAAAATTGCGGAATGAAGTAACTGAGATCAAAAGCAATATTAAAAGCGCTGGCGAGGCAAAAATAAATGAAAATTTGCGGGAAAAATTTATCGCCGCCTTGGAGGAAGATTTTAATATTCCCCAGGCGCTGGCCGTGCTTTGGGAAGTGGTAAAGTCGGACAAATTTATCAACGAAGAAAAACTCCTCACCATTCTAAATTTCGACGGCGTCTTAGGACTAAAATTGGACGAGTTAAAGACGGAAACGGGGGAAATTCCCAAAGTAATACAGGCCTTAGCCGACAACCGGCAAAAATTTAGAGAGTTAGGCGACTTTAATGCGGCCGACGAAATCCGGCAGGAAATAGAAAACCAGGGTTATATAGTTGAAGACACGCCGCAGGGCGTTAAAATTAAGAAAAAATAAATTTTTTAAATAACGTAGAGGCAGGTTTCAAACCTGCCTCTACGTTTTATTTTATAAAAGTTCTTTATTTGAATAAAATATGCTATAATAATCACATGTTGAAAAAGAGAGGGAAAAATATTATCTCTATTGTTTTGATTATCAGTTTTTTAGGCTGGCCGTCTTTTGGTTTTAGCCAGAATAGCGGCAATCCGGTTGACGAAGAAATATCGCAGCTGCAAAACCAAATTTATGCCAAGCAGCAAGAGTTGGAAGACTATAAAAAGCAAGAGCAGGAATACAAGAAAAAAATAGCGGAGAAGCAGTCGGAGCAGGCTACTTTAAAAACCCAGGTGGCGGTATTGGATAATAATATCGCCAAGACTGAAATTGAAATAAAATCAACCCAAATTGACGTTGATAAAACAAACCTGGAAATTAAAAAAGTCACCCTGGAGATAAAACAGGCGGAAGACGATATCGCCCGCAAAAAACAATATTTAGAGGCTTTATTGCGCTTAATCGCCCGGAATGACGATAAAAGCGCTTTAGAAATAATTTTATCCTACAATTCCATATCGGATTTCCTGGATCAGGTTGAATATATAAAAAATCTTAACGCCAACTTGGGAGATGTTATGGAAAAAGTAAAGGAAGTAAAAAAAGGCTTGGAAGAGCAGAACGCGAATCTGAATAAAAAGAAAGAATCTTTGGAAGAGCTGAAAAAGAAACTGGAAGAGCAGAAGGCGGAAATAGGCGACCAAAAGGTCAATAAACAGTATATTTTAGATAAAACAAAACAGTCCGAAAAAGAATACCAATCCTTGCTCTCAAAAGCGAAGGCCGAGCAGGATAACGCCAATGCCGCCATTATTAGCGCGGAAAGGGAAATCCGAAAAAAATTAGCGGAGAAGCAGGGGAAAGATGCCCTAAAATTCAGCGACAAAGGCTTTGTCTGGCCGGTGCCGAAAAATGTAATTACCGCCTATTTTCATGATCCCGACTACCCTTACCGCCATATTTTTGAACATCCGGCGATTGATATCCGGTCAGGGCAGGGAACGGCTATAATGGCGGCCGCCTCCGGCTATGTAGCCAAGGCGGTTGATAACGGCTACGGCTACAGTTACATAATGATTGTGCATGGCGACGGGCTGGCGACAGTGTACGGGCACGTGTCGGGTATTAATATTAAGACAGATGATTTTGTTGCCCAGGGACAAATTATCGGAGCATCCGGCGGCATGCCCGGCACCAAAGGAGCGGGGTACCTTACTACCGGTCCGCACCTCCATTTTGAAGTGCGTTTAAACGGCATACCGGTTAATCCCTTGAATTATTTGCCTTGATTATTTTATATCCACTCTTAATAATTTATTAATTTATTAAGCTTATGTTTTTAAGCAGAAAATCACCGTTGGAGCAGGCTTTAAAAAAGATAACGCCGCTTGATTTAGTCTTAATAAAATTAAGCGCGCTGTTTGCCGGTTTATTTTTGGCCTCATTAATTCCTGAGTTTACCGAAGTAGAATGGTATTGGTACTTGGCGCTAGCTATTATCCTTGCCGCCAAGCCGTTGGGAATTATCTACAAAAAGTAAGTTCAAGTACGACTGTGCGTGTTTAAACCAACCTGCCTATCGTCAGACAAGCGAATGCCCCAAATAAATACACAACAAATCGAAAGCCATGAAATAATCGTGCAAAATATTTGTAATTACGCCTGCCGGATTTTAAAATATCCGAATTTAAAAATTAAAATAATGCGGCGACGCGAAGCCGTAAAAAGGGGCAGGGGGTATATTATGGGGCACACTAAAATTGGCGGCAATATTATAACTTTAGATATTTACACAGCCAGATTGCGCAAACCGAAAAAAATATCTTCCATCCTCTCCGTTCTCGCGCACGAAATCGCGCATCACCAGAAACCGCCGTACCGGCAGTGGTATCTGGGGAGATGGATAGTGCGCCAGCACTTTCCGCGGTTTTATAAGCAAGTGACAAAAAATTTAGAAAAGATGAAAGATAACGAGATGATAGGGAAGTATTTTAAATAAAAAATTTTTATATAAAAAGTAGGGGCGGGTTTAAAACCCGCCCCTACTTTTTATTTATCTCATTTGACAAAAATTAATATTTATACTAATATTTTAAGTTCTTTTTACTACAACTACAAAAACCCAATAAGGGAGGTCGAAATGAATTATAAGCAACATACTTTTGCATACCAAGAACGCAAAGTTTCTCTTATTGAGAGGGCAAAAAAAGCTTCTAAAAAAGCTATGACCTACCGTCCTTTTAATGTAGGTTGTGCCGTACTGGCTTATTCAGAGACTGAACAAAAATATAAAATTTTTGTTGGAGCTAACCTTAAGCCGGCAGAATCCGCGGTAAAAGTCTGCGCCGAGCGCGTGGCCATTATGAATGCGGTTACGGCCGATTATAATTTTATTGTCGCTATCGCAGTATACGGCCCGCCCCAAAAAGATGCCGCCAGCGGAGTGGAATCTCCTACGTTGCATCCCTGTGATGTCTGTCGCAATACGCTCCGAGACTTAATTGTCAACGAAAAAATTCTGGAGCGAGTTGTTGACTTTGATACTATTTTGTTGACAATAAATAGTATTGATGATCAACGGGAGGAAATGGATATGAAAGAGCTCTTTCATATCCATTCAACCTCTTTGGAGGTTCATGGCCTTATTTCTGTGGACGAAGAGAAAGAGGAATATGGCTATCTTATAGCGCCTCCAACAGAGCCGGCAACGCTTCATCAATGGCTTTTGCGCTATGGCTATGGCAAATTTTAAAATGGGAAACACCCATTTTTTTTATTTTTATATTTTAGCTACTGCTGTGTCCCGTCTAAATTCTCAAAATTCCGGCAAAACGCAACCGGATGGCAGCTTTGCCTGGGAGAATTAATGCCGTCCGGGCAGACTTGGCACTGTTCGCTGTATTCGCCGCATTTATTATAATCAATTTCTTCACAATTTATTTCTTTTTTCTGTCCGCAGCCGCTAAGCGCGCCTCCTAATGCTAATAATAGCAGGGGAATAAAAATTCTTTTTTTCATAATTATTGTTAAATTACTGTTTAATTATTTTTTTAATTTCTAATTTTATTGCCGCTATGGTATCTCCGGTGCACGTCGCCCAGCTGTTTGTTAGTTACGTGCGTATATATTTGCGTAGTGGCGATATTGCGGTGGCCTAAAAACTCCTGCACTAATCTTAAATCAACCCCGTTGGAAAGCAGATCGGTCGCATAGCTGTGCCGCAGGCTATGGGGCGAGGTCATAATGGGCAAACCGGCTATTTTTACGTACTTTTTCACTATATTTTCAATACTTCGCACGGAAAGCCGCCTAGAGCCCTTTTGAGCGTCTTTTTTGCTATAAGATATAAATAGAGCATTATCCAGGTCTGGGCGCGAATTTAGGTACTTTTTAAGCCATTCTACGGCCCTGGAGGAAAAATATACCGTCCTAATGCGCCCGCCTTTGCCCCTAATGGCGATTTCTAAATAATTTGTGCCTAATTTAAGTCTTAACTGATCCCGATTAAGCGCCACCAGCTCCGCTACCCGCAGGCCGGTGGAAAATAAAGTTTCCAGAATTGCCCGGTCCCGCAAACCGACTTCAGAACTTATATCGGGCGCCAAGAGCAGCTGTTCAACCTGCTCCAGCTTTAAAAATTTAATTTGCTTGTCGTCTTTGTCGCGCAGCAGCTTCACTTTGTCGGCCGGCAGGGAAGTGATGTCCTTATCCGAGAAATATTTTAACAAATTGCGCAAAGCGATTAAATAATAATTCTGAGTAACTTTCTTGAGCGGGGCAGGGGATTTATCAGAAGATCCCTGCCGAGCTAAAAATGTTTTATATTTATATATATGTTCGGCAGTTAATTCGTGCGGTAGCAAGCCAGATAAGCTAAATTTTTTCAGCCAATTGGAAAATTTTTTAAGAAAGCGGCCGTAATTTTCCACAGAAGCGGGGGAGAGGCCTTGCTCAATTTCCAAGTAATCTAAATAATCGGGAATGTATTTAATTATTGGCTGGCTGGTTTTCTGCATCATATAGATATTATATCATATTTTGACATTAGCTATTATTATTGTTAAAATTTTAAAAACTGCGGAACGGAGGATGTTGATGATTGTTGCGGAATTGCACGGTTTCAATAATGCGGAAATAAAAGAAGCCAAACAACGGGTCAGTCGGTTGTTGACCGAATTATGTGAAAATATTCGGCTGATTGTTTGCCCGGCTATTTGCACTGACCAGGATGGGGCAGAGGCAAGGGTTATAAAAATCATTTGCCCTCATGAAGCTCTTGCCAGAAAAGCTCGCCGGCAGGTAGATGATGACAAATATAAATTTACCGGCGCGGATATAATTGTTGTTTGTGAATGGAGATAAAATATGATCTTTGCCAAAAGGAGGGAATAGAGGTCTCTGTCTGTTTGAGGCCTTTTTTTATTATATTATAATATATTATCTATACTTCGCATAATGTAGATTAAGAGAAGTGATATAATAAAAAAATTATACACTCAGCTGATAGTCATCCCCATTAGGTGCAGTTCCGGCGCGAACAATAAAATTATTTTTAATAACAATAAAAATAACCCGACGACTACAATTACCGCCAAAATAACTCCAAAGGCAAAGGTAAATTTAAATAAATTTTCCATTGACGACTTATTCATATTGATTATGTAAAAATTTAAAAAATTAGCGGCAGGGTATAATACCCCGCTGTTGTATATTTTATATTATATATTAAAATTTAAAAATTGAGTAGTAGGGTAAATACCTTGCCCCACCTTTAGATACGTGCAGTGGATTTGCATTAAACGATCGCAAACGGTTTAGACAAGCACAAAGTTACTTGTAGTATATTTTTTCGCCGAACCGCAAATCAATATATTCCAACTTCTTAAGCCCGTCTCCTTTTATTTTCTCCGCCAATAATACTTCCAATTTTTTAAATTGTTTTTCCAACTCATCCTCGATATTAAAATAAATTTTTGGTCCTTCATTAACGCCTAAATCCACAGTAGCCTCCGGCTTGTTTATCTCGCATATATTATTAATGTTTAAATTTATGCTTTTTGCCCTTTTTGCCAAACCCAGGCACGCTCTCAGATACTCCTCCCCTACCATAACTTTTTTATTCACCCCCTGAGTTTTTATTTGTGGTTTCCGGTCAGCGCTTTTTAAAACAATAAAATCATTAGTGTTTATTTCCAAACTTTCAATTTTTAGCAAAACATTCAGACTGGAATCAATGTAATAATACTGCTCCTCTTCACACCAAACCGCGGCCGGAATTATTTCGTTAAAGCTTATCTTTATGGTTTTCGGCAGGTTTTTATTTATCTCTAAATTGTCCACCAGATAATTTTTTAAGATCTCTTTTTTCACTTGCCTCTTGCTGAAACTGAAAATATTCTGCTGATTTAAAAAAAGAAACCTCTTTTGCTGCAGCTGTTTATTTACAATATTATATACCTTATATTCGTCGATTCTCTCGCTCCCCTCAATTATTATATTATCCGCTAAAAAATAGGAGTTGAAAAAAAGAAAATTAAAGATAACAAAGACGAGCACTATCATGCCCGCTATTGTTAGTTTTTTTTTCCCGGACATTCCTTGTATTCTGCTCCGCCTTTTTTGGAAAAAGGGATTCTTGCAATATTTTTTTGAGGAATAAATTTTTCTTACAGACATACTAAAATCTAAAATCATCAATATTATTTGGGGGTTATAACTAAACTGGGCATATATTTCTTTAATACTTTAGGAATTTTTACGCTGCCGTCTGCCTGCTGAAAATTTTCCAAGATAGCGATCGGCACGCGGGTAAAAGCCATCGCGGTACCGTTTAAGGTGTGAACCAGCTTAGTTTTGCCGTCATTATCTTTATATTTTATATTAAGCCGGCGCGACTGGAAATCAGTACAGTTCGAACAGCTGGTTATCTCTCCCCAATTATTTTTCATCGGCAGCCAGGCTTCCAAATCATATTTACGGTAGGCCGGCGCGCCTAAATCGCCGGTGCAAATATTCAGCACCCTAAAGGGAATCTTCAATTCGCCGTATATTTCCTTTTCTATTTCTTTCATTTCTTCAAGTAGATCGTCCGACTGTTCGGGAGCGGAAAAGATAAACATTTCCACCTTGCTGAACTGGTGCACCCGGTATAATCCGCGCGATTCTTTGCCATACGCGCCGCCCTCTTTGCGGAAGCAATGGGAAAAACCGACGTATTTTATCGGCAGGTCTTTTTTAGCCAAAATTTTATTAGCCAGATAGCTCCCCAGGGTAATTTCCGCGGTAGCGATCAACGATAAGTCTTCTCCTTTTATTTCATAAATCTGGTCTTCATTGCCGCGCGGGTTATAACCCGTCCCCTTCATGGCAAAACCGCGAGCCAGGTCGGGCGTGGAAAAAGGAATGAAGCCTTTCTTGACTAATTTTTCCAAAACAAACTGCACTAAAGCGAACTCTAAAAGCGCCAATTCATTTTTTAAATAATAAAAGCCGTTGCCCGATACTTCAGCGGCTGTTTCAAAATCCAATAGATCTAAACTCTTGCCTAGTTCCAGATGATTTTTTGGTTCAAAGTTAAATTTGGTCGGCTTCCCTACTATCTCAACCTCCTTATTGTCATTATCATCTTTGCCGATAGGCGCGTCCGGATGATGTAAATTAGGCACGCGCTCTAATATTTCAGTGTATTTAACGTTAACGTTCTCTATTTCTCTCTCTAATTTTGCGATTTCTTCTTTTAAATTTTTCCCTTTGGCAATTTGCTTGGCAATTGGTTTCCCGCCTTTAGCGGCGGAAGCGAGTTCGTTGCGCTGTGCCCGCAGGTTGTCAATCTTTGTCTGCGCCTCCCTCTTCTCTTCGTCTAATTTCAATAATTCGCCGATATCAACTTTAATATTTTTATTTTTTGCCGCCTCTTTTACGAGCTTTGTGTTTTCACGGATAAATTTTATGTCTAGCATAAATTAGTATTTAGTATAAAGTATTTAGTATTAGGCAAATGGATTTGGCGTTTCAAAAGTGACGAATTGCATTCTATAATTTTCAAACCCCATATGCTTATAAGTTTAATTCTTTGGCAATATCCTGCAACGCCGTTAATCCGATTTCTAAAAATTGCTCCGGACTTAAGCCGATTTGTTCGCATTCTAAAATTATTTCCCGGTTGCAGTTGGCGGCAAAAGCTTTGTTTTTAAATTTCTTTTGCAATGATTTTAATTGCACGCTGGCTAATTTTTTATCCGGTTGAACCAGCGCCGACGCCACAATCAAACCGGTTAAAGTTTCGGCGGCCGCGAGCGCGTGCTCTATTTTTTTCGTGCGTATTTTATCTTTATAATCGCCACAATGTTCATTACCATAAGCGTGCGACACTATGGTTTCTATTAAATAATCGCTTCCGCCCGCGTTTTTTAATATTTCAATGCATTTTACGCAATGGTTCTTGGTGTCATTTTTTGTTAATTCCCAATCAATGTCATGTAAAAGCCCAATAATCCCCCATTCATCTTCACTTTCGTCAAAATGTTTTGCCAGCGCGCGCATAATCACCTCCGACTCGCGGCAATGTAATTTTGTAACGGAATCTTTGATATATTCATCCAGTAATTTTTGCGCCTGTGATAGATTTATTCCTAATTCTTCACTCATATAAATGGATTTCTATCTTTAAAAGTGGCTCGTTTTATTTCATCGTTGACGACAGTATGTGGTACGCCATATTTACGATAATATAACTCCCATACCGCCGCGAAAATCGCCTGTGAATAATCAAATCCCAATTTTTCCGAAACTTTTTTCACTTCGGCTTCGTTTTTGCCCTCAATTTCCACAAACGGCTCCAGCCACGGCCAGGTATCCAAATCAATTTCTACGCCGTCCAGTTCCCAAATTTCCCTTTTTGTTTCCTGATACGCCTTTCGCTCCAAAATAACGTCTAAAAACGCTATCGCTTTATCATAATCATTTACTTCCAGGCAAATCTCTTTTTGAACTTCTATGCCTTCGCCAGGATAGTTTGCTTTAAAGCTCATGGTAATTTTATCGCCTTCATCCCTGACCCGAATCCATCCCGGTTCCTTTCTTTTTTCCAGCGGCGGATAAAAATTTATCCTTTTCATTAAAAATTCCGGCTTAATCAGCTTGGCGCCCGCTTGCCTTAATTTAGCGCGCATCTTGTCTTTGTCTATCGGATAGAAAGTGGCTTCATATTCAATGTCCATAATCATAACTTAACTCTATTCAAATCACCCTTAATTATTTCATCTTTCGCTCAACTCCGGATTCTCTAGGCATTCCTGCGTATCGTTGGGCACGGTCACCTCATACTCCAACTCCTCCAAAATTTTTTTCACCTCCAGCATCTCCTTGGCAAAATACATACTCCCGCAAATGTTTATAGTCATACTTGCAACTTATGGCTTAGGCCTTAACAATGGAAACGCCTGGCACTCGCGGATCGGCTTATTCATTAAGAAGCTGAATAGGCGCTCGCTCACGCCAAAGCCGCAGGTTGGCGGCATGCCGTATTCTAAAGCTTCCACAAATTCCATGTCCGCCATCTGCGCTTCGTCGTCGCCGGCGTCGCGCAGGGCTTGCTGTTCTTTAAATCTTTCCGCCTGGTCAATCGGGTCGTTTAATTCGCTATAGCCCTTGCCCATTTCCGAACCGGCTAAAATGACCTGAAAGCGCTCCACGACTTTACTATTTTTTTCACTGCGTTTGGCCAGCGGTTCCATCGCAACCGGAACATTAATTAAAAATCCCGGCCCGGCAATTTGCTTGCGGCAGTATTTCCAGAGATTATCAATGCCCCGCGTGATATTAAAACCATTCTTATCATAATCAATGTTAAGCTCCTGCAGTTTTTTTTCTGTTTCCCCTGCATCAGTTTTTAACACGTCAATGCCGGTCATTTTCTTTATTATTTTCACATAATCATATTTCCCCCACTTGCCGCCTAAATCTATCTCGCTCTCCCCTATTTTAAATTTCAAGGTGCCGAATGTTTCCTGCGCGACATACTGGTAAATTTTTTTTACAAGCTTCATGCCGTCTTCATAATTGGCGTATGCCCAATAAAACTCCATCTGCGTGTAATCCTGGGCGTGTTCGGCGCTCATGCCTTCATTGCGGAAAATGCGGCCAATCTCAAAAGTTTTTTCAAAGCCCGCGGCCATTAGGCGCTTCTGCCAAAGCTCGCCGCAGGAGATACGTAAGTAAACATCAATATCCAAAGCGTTATGATGGGTCTTAAACGGCCGGGCGTCCGCGCCGCCAGCAGTGGTTTCCAGCACCGGAGTTTCCACTTCTAAAAATCCTTTCTTCGTTAAAAATTTGCGCATGGAACTCCAAAACTTTTCTCTTTTTATAATCACATCTTTTACTTCCGGATTAAGCAAAATATCTAAATAGCGCTTGCGCAATTTTTCTTCCTCGTCCTGCAGGCCGAAATGCTCGGCCGGAATCGGGCGCAGAGATTTGGTTAATAATTTCCACTCCAGCGCCTCTATGGACGGCTGGCCTTTCTGGGTGGTAAAAGTTTTTCCCTGTATTTCAATAAAATCTCCGCTGTCGATTAAATCCATAAACAGCTTAAACTGCTTTTCATTAAGTTTCTGCTTATTTAAAACAAGCTGGATTTTTCCGCTGGCGTCCTGCAGGTCGGCGAAAATTAAATTGCCATGTTCGCGGATGGAGCGCAGGCGGCCGGCAATATAAAAACCTTTGTCTGTTTTTTTTATATTTTCAAAATCATCCAAAACCTCTTTGATGCTGAAATCCCGCCTGGCCTTGGCCGGATACGGGTTAATCCCCGCATTTTTAATTTGCTCTAATTTTTTTATTCTGTCTTGTCGTTCGCTTGTCCGCCCGCCTGCCATAGCAGGTTGGGCTGGGCTTTGTGTTTCTGACATAAATGTGAAAGCAGAGACGCGACCCGCCTTGACGCGAGGCAGGTTAATCGTGTCTTTTAGTGGTAATTTATATGTTCATTTTACTTTATCTTTATGACGGTGTCAAAATTATTTATTGCCTGCCCGTTATCTGGCGTAGTATAACTAGCGGGCTTACCAGCCTAATCGTGCAGCGATTAGGCTGGCCAAAAAAATAAAATCCCACACCAAAAAATGGTGCGGGAAGGCTATTCTGCTGTAAAATCTTGATAAACTGCTCTGTTTTAATCTTCCAGCTCCTCTATCTCTTTTACAGCCTTTTCGGCAGCTGCAGCGGAGTCCTCTTCATCTTTTTTAGCCTGTTCCGCGACTTCATCGGATGAAATAATTTCGGGAGTTTCTTCAGGAGCAGACGGTTGATTTTCGGTTTCCCTTGGTGTTGTTTCTCGCCCTAAAAATCTATCAAACCATTTAGGCATAATTTTAAGGTTAATAAATTATATCAAAGCCTCCTTATTAAAAACTATACACCCTTCTCTAACATTAGCAAAGCTATTTATCCACACCGTTAACTAGCTGCGCAGTTAACGGTGCAGGCACCATCCCCTGTGTAATCTACAACTTACTTACCGCACATTCTATTCTTTCTAAGCTCTTTTCTTTGCCTAAAACATCCATAATCTCAAACGGCCCCGGGCTGTTCTGCTGCCCGGATAAAGCCACTCGCAGCGGCCACAGCGCTTCGCCGTTAGTTATATTATTATCTTTGATAACTCGCGTTATTTCTTTCTCTAAATTTTTTTTGCTCCAATTCTTAATCTTATTTAATTTTTGTAAAATTATTGTCAAATTATTTTTTGTTTTTTCTGTATCTGACTTTTTCCAAATTAACAACTCTCTGTTATATTCTAACCTATCTATAAAAAATAACTTTGCGTTTTCAGTTATGTCTGATAATCTCTTTAATCTTTCCCGTTCAACTTCCACAACTTTTTCAATATATTCAGCAGAGTATTTTTTTAAATCATAAACTTTATTTAAATACAACAAACACAAACTGGTTAACTGTTTAACTGGCAACTTACGGATATACTGGCCATTGATGTTATCCAATTTCTGCGAATCAAAAACCGCTCCGGCTTTATGGATTTTCTTGATGTCAAACTGTTTAACAAGCTCCGGCAGGCTGAAAATTTCCTGCTCTGTCCCGGGATTCCAGCCTAGGAGCGCCAGATAATTTATCAAAGCTTCCGGCAGGCAGCCCCGCT
The DNA here is from genome assembly GCA_002773655.1 of Candidatus Falkowbacteria bacterium CG10_big_fil_rev_8_21_14_0_10_43_10. Taxonomy (GTDB): domain Bacteria; phylum Patescibacteriota; class Patescibacteriia; order Patescibacteriales; family XYC2-FULL-47-12; genus 1-14-0-10-43-10. The sequence continues at coordinate 28,527 of PFAR01000037.1, forward strand.
CTTTGAAACTTTCTACTGATACGTCGCCGGTCCGCTTGCTTAACTTCTTCTTATTCTCTCCTAAAATGTTCGGCAGGTGGATAAATTCCGGCGACTGCCAGCCAAATGCTTCATATAATAAGACGTGCTTCGGCGTTGACGGCAGCCAGTCTTCCCCGCGCATGACGTGCGTTATTTCCATCTCGTGGTCGTCGACCACTACTGCCAGATGATAAGTCGGAAACCCGTCTGACTTCATTAGAACTTGATCGTCAATTTCTGAAGAATTATATTTTATTTTTCCGTATACCAAATCGTCAAATTCTATTGTTTCATTTTCCGGAACTTTCAGCCGAATTACATATTTACCGCCTGCTTTTAATTTATTTTTAACTTCTTCAGCGCTTAAGTTGCGGCACCGCCCATCATATCGCGGCGGCTGTTTTTTCTTTTGCTGTTCTT
>PFAR01000050.1:0-3625 GCA_002773655.1 Candidatus Falkowbacteria bacterium CG10_big_fil_rev_8_21_14_0_10_43_10
TATTAAACCCTGCGGCAAGAATGATGATAGCCCTTCATCCCTGCGGCAGAGACCGCATATTAAACCCTGCGGCAAGAATGATGATAGCCCTTCATCCCTGCGGCAGAGACCGCAGGGTATTCGGGCACGGTGCTGGATAAAAGAATTAAACAATCACATTGCGCGGTTATTAAAGCTAAATCCATCCAGCGGAATATATGGCCTTTTTCCAGGATTAAACGACTTAATAAAAAAATTAATATCATCCAGCGCTTTCGGTTGTTTTAAATAAACCTCTAGTATCCGCATATAAAAACTATGGGATATAAATAATACTTCCTCGCCGTCTTTATTGACTAAATACAAAAATTCTTTCAGCCGCCTTCTGACTGAGTCAAATGATTCCAGCAGCTGATTATTATAAAGCTTAGCGGCAAATTCTTGCCGCGCTCGCTTTATTGCTTCTTGATATTCTAAATTATCAAATTCTTTTTTGGATATTAACTGCGGCATGGAAAATTTAACGCCGTTTAGGCACGATAAACGAATTACTTTTACATCAGATAATTGTTTTATCCTTATAATCAACTTCGCTGTTTCAACCGTCTGCCCTCGGCGGGCGGTATAAATTTTTTTTATTTTATTAATATTAAAAGGAAAATTATGCTTTGAGATTATTTTTTTTGCATTTTTGCCAAGCGGCGCTGATGATTTCCCTTGAGAAATCAAATCAAAAGAATCATAAATGTCATGGCCATTTATTTTATATTCAACTGGCGCGCTGCAAATAATATATTTAATCATAAATTTAAAAATTAACCCGCCTCTCTAAAAATATTCAAAGAGGCGGGGTGACGTCACTCCGGCATGGTGCCGGCCGACAACTGGAGAATTGGTATCCTTTCCCGACCTTGCCTAAAGTGCGGATGGTTGATTTTCCGGAGATTCGACGTAGAGTGGTTCATCATCACCAGATCTGTGCCAAATTTTTCAGTGGCGCACTCTCCCCATGCCATATACTGCGCCCATTGCCTTAGCACCATTTCGCAACAATAGCCCATATCCGCCGCCCTTCCGATCATCGCCTGATATAAAGGGACGCGCGCGCTTGATTCTTCGGCTAAGTTACACCTAAGGCCGGAGTCTTCCTCTAATTGTTGCCTTAAAAAATTCAGCGCATCCTGATACTTATCAAACCAATCGCCGAAAACTTTGGTAAATCTCCCTGCTTCTGCGATAGGAAGCCCTAACTTTTCAGCCGCTATAAAGAGTTTATCGCAGCTAGCCTGACAACGTCTTAAAAATTCATCGGCACTGCCGTTGGTCATATGATCTACCACTAAGGGCAGATCAAATTCCGTGTCAGCTAAGGTTATGTAATATACCAACTCTACCCCCGAATCTTCCAAAGTCCCGGCAATCTCCTTTACTATCTCCAGATGAACACCCGCTATATAAGGGATCTCGCTTCCCACCCCTCTATAAGTAAATCTGCTATTTATTCTTTCATAGTCAGGGCAGACAGCCGATACTAAAATAACCCTGCCTGATTTAGCCCTATGGGAAATCCCTTTTTTTACCCAAGCCGGAACTTCGACCAGCGTCCCATTGCACTTATCATAAAAAAGGTCGATGCTCACTTTTCTTACCTCCTTATCACTGCCTGCAAAAATTTCATAATCGCAAAAATAACTTTCCAAAATTCCTCTTTCGGCCCGGGCAATACAACTTCCTTACCGGTCGCTATGTCAAACTTTGTATGACATTTATTGCATTCCAGCTCTGAGTTGCCAAAAGGCTTCATCGCTACTAATCGCCCGGTACTGCATTTGGAACAAAGATCTCCGCCTTTTACTTCATATTCGTCGTTCATGGTAAAACCTCCAGTATTATTTTAAAGATCGTTTTAACCCCGTCATTCGACAGGGCAGAAAAACAAAAAAGCTTCTCATCCCTTAAACATAGCTAAAACTATATATAAGGGACGAAAAGCCTTTATTTACCCTGTTAAATTTTTTTTATTTAATAGGGAATATCTTTCCGTGGTACCACCCCAATTATCCTAAAATACTGCTTTCTGACGGATTAAAACAAAAAAATCCGCCAGTAAAACGGAAATTTAGAACCACTTTACTGACTCCGCCCTGCGCTAAAGCTTCGGGCGGCAAGCAGTCCTTCCGGACGCTGACGCGAAATTTTAGTTTTGAGCGACAACAGTTACCCTATGGTTACGGAGGGAGCCGGACTCTCACTTATGCAAGAATCATCTTTCCCGCAATATTTACCCCGTCTGCCTGCTTGGCTGGGTTTGCGGAATAAGCGTACCCAATCCCGCAGTACTGCGGGATACGCTTTAAGATTTTATGATTGTAAAGATATTTACAGTATAAAGGACAAAAAAAATCTTGTCAAGCGCTTGTATTTTACGCTTGTATTTTACTTAAAAACTTCCCTAAAAAGCAACCTCTTGACAAATATTTTTCCCCGCTTTATACTTTACTTAACTAAAGTGACAAATATCAATTATGAACCTAGATACCCTGCAAATTAATAGTTTAGTTGAGGCGTTGCTAATGTTCAAAAATCAGGCGGAAATGAAGAAATTCCTGCGGGATTTATTGACCGAAGCCGAAATCAATGAGTTTGCCCGCCGCTGGCAGGCCGCCCAAATGCTGGACCAAAAAGTCCCCTATTCTAAAATCGTCCAAAAAACCGGCTTAAGCTCCACCACCGTGGCGCGCATTTCCAAGTGGCTAAAAAACGGCGCGGGCGGCTATCGTTTGCTTTTGGCCAAATTAAACCATCATCGCAATTCTGCTCTCACGGAGACAGGATTGTCTTGAAGTTTTTTATATTTTAAAACTCAAACACAGCCCCCTCTCCGTGAGGGGGCTTTTGCTTTGCGAAAGTTAAAATCGATCATTTCAAAAAAAAGGAGAATAATGATGAACGCTATAAAACCTATTAGCATAGGAATTGGCAACGGCAGTTTAGCCGCATCAGTTGGCTGGCTGTTATCGCAAGCGGGAATTACCTGCGACCCGTCATCGCGTACCGCGTGGCAGGAAACAGGCAATAAGCTCGTGGAAAAAATATTTATCAGCCGTCCGCAACACATCGCCGCTGGTCTGGCGCAAGGGCAATTTGACTGCGCGATTCTTGGCGAAGATATGTTGCGGGAATACTGGCAACAAGGGGCTGGCTATGTTATTTTGCAAAGTTTGTCGGTAAGCAAAACTACGCTCACAAAAAACACGCGCGTTATCGCCTTTGTTCGCGCCAAGTCAATCTATAAAAATACCAGGGATTTAGACCGGCTCACTATTCTTAGTGAATACCCAGAAATCACCAAGTACTGGTTGAAAGAAAATGGCATTGCCGCGCGAATAATACCGTCAACCGGCAGTACTGAAAGCATGGTTGCCGCCGGCGTTTACGACTGCGGCATTGGCATTACTGAAACCGGCGCCAGCTTGGCCGCCAACAATTTATGCGTTATTGATGAATTGATGGAAGCGCCGGTTGTCATCTCAACGCGAGTGGAACGAGCGAACGACAAACGAATTCAATGCCTCGCGGACATGCTTACGGGCGTCCATCTGGCGCAAAATTACGCACTCGTTAAAATGAACGCGGAGAAAAAAGA
>PFAR01000050.1:3695-18928 GCA_002773655.1 Candidatus Falkowbacteria bacterium CG10_big_fil_rev_8_21_14_0_10_43_10
ATTATCTGGCATAACATTGACGGCATCGTAGCCTAACAAAAGGAGATAGATGATGCCCATAATTTTTAAAGAAACAAAGGAATTCAAACCGAAGTTTCGTCCTGCCCTGCATTATGACGGCACTTTGGCGCCCGATCTTATTACGGTTGTACTGCAAGAAAATCCAAAAGGAAACGTATTGTACGCCGCGACCATGAACGCCGAAGCGCTTGCCTTAACGCTTAAAACTATGCGCGTCCATCTTTACTCGCGCGAGGCAAAAAAAGTCCGACGCAAAGGCGCAACCAGCGGAAATGAATTGGCAGTAATGGATATTTGCATAAATTGTAATGAAGACTGCCTACTTATTAAAGTTAATCAGCTAGGCGGTGGCGTCTGCCATACAAAAAATGAACAGGGCCAAAACCACTCCACGTGCTTTTACCGCGTCGTCGGCAAAATTATCGGTAAAACGACTGAATATGTTCTTTCTTTTTTGGAATAAAAAAACCGGGCGAAGCTTAGAAAACTTCGCCCTTCTTTAATTACTTCTTTACCCCGTAAAATAAAATTTGAGCCTGCTTTTTAAATATCTATCGCTATAAGTTGTTTACGCCTAAAATAAAAGGGGGTAAGAAAAATGGCAATCTTACTCCCTTTAAAAAAGAACTATATAATAAAAGAAAGAATAAATTACGGTGTAACCCGATTCATGGTACGTGGAAACAGGCAAGCTTCCTTAATACTCTGAAGTCCTAGCAACTGCTTAGTCAGCCGTTCCAGTCCTAAACCCAGACCACCGTGAGGAGGCATGCCGTATTTGTGAATTTGTAAATACGACTCAAAATCCTCAGGATTCAACCCACGCCGCTTCATTTTTTCCACCTGCATGCTATAATCGTGGATGCGCTGTCCTCCGGTAGTAATTTCCAGGCCATTGTAGAGAAGGTCAAAACTTAGCGTTACCTCCGGATTATTTGGGTCTTCCATGGCGTATACCGGCCGTTTGGTTGTAGGGTAATGGGTTACAAATACAAAATCACTGCCAATTTCCTGCTTCACGTGTTTGCAGAGAACCTGCTCACTGGTTGCGTCCAAATCATCCCGGTCAGTTATCGTATGCTTTTTTGTGATGATTTCAATCGCGTCGGAAAAACGAATGGCTGGAATTTCGATAATATATGGAAGAGTAACTTTTAATAGCTCTAATTCAGTTAAACAAATTTCTGGCAACCGATTAAGGATGTGGCGCAGACAATAAGTTTCAACTTCCATAATATCAGTGAAACTTGAAATTGGCCCCATCTCAAAATCCATGGAAGTGTATTCGTTGAGATGACGGGCTGTTTCGTGGGGTTCTGCCCTGAAAACTGGACCACTCTCGTATACTCGCCCAAACACTCCGACCATCATCTGTTTGTAAAACTGGGGGCTTTGGGCTAGAAATACCTTCCGTCCGAAATAGTCCAAGCAGAAGACATTAGCCCCACCTTCAGCGCCGGCGAAAACAATTTTAGGAGTATGGATTTTTGTAAATCCGATATCCGACAATGCCTCGCCGAAAAGCTCGGCTATCGCCGCCTGGATCTTAAAAATCGCGCGCTGACCGGGATGGCGCAAGCTGATGGGCCGAGCATCAAGATTAATGTCAAGGCCAATGTTAAGCTCACGCTGATTAATACTAAAAGGCATCTCCGCCGCTGGCTTTGAAAGAACTTCAATCTTTTGGATTGAAATTTCAAAACCATGAGGCGATTTTTTTTCTTCAACACATCTGCCAGTCGCGGTAATATAGTTGCCCTCCGCATATTGCCGCGGATCAATTCTGTGTTCGCTCCCTTCCAATTTACATTGGATAAGTTCGCGGTCAGTCCGAATAATGATAAAACAGAAATTACTACTTAACTCCCTGACTCGGTATACCGCACCGGTGACTTGCACTTCTGTTCCCACCTGTTTTTTTAATTCAGATGCCGTTTGTCTTGTGTGTGCTTTTGGTGTGACTAATTCCATGACTACTCTCCTATTCTTGCCTTACTGTGATAGTTCGGCTTGATTGGTTTTCTGCCATGAGAGTTTTATACTCTCCCGGATAATCTCGATATAATATTCTTAGCCAGCGTCCAGCTTTCGCTAACCCTTCATCGCCGGTCTCTGTTTTTATCACGATGGTCGCAGCGGAAGGAGTGCATCGATTGATTTTATCAATCAAATCGGGACGACCAAGGATGGGATTACACCGTGCCCTAACTTCAGATACTGATCGTTCTGTTATCATAGCGTGGCCTCTCCTTTCTTTTAAAAGGTCATTTTGCCTAAATAAATGCGCTATTTATAAGGCATTTTATGATAACATTTCTATAAAAATTAGTCAATAAAAAATTATTTTAGATTGACACAAATAACTGACCTGTTATAATAATATGATTTTGAAAAAAATAAGGAGGAAGAGGGAAATGTTAAAAGGAAAAAGAGTTCTTTTAAGACCAGTGAAACGCTCGGACGCGATGTTGTTCTTTAAATGGTTCAACGACACAGAAGTGACAAAGTATTTAAACTTACATCTTCCTCTGTCTGAAGTGGAAGTGGAAAAATGGATTGAAGAAACAATAATTGCACGGAAGCAAATGGATATTTTTTTCGTCATTGAAATCAGTGAAGGCAGAAAAACAAAGGCTATAGGCACCTGCGGCATTCATAAAATAAACGCCAAGGACAGAAATGCTGAAATAGACATAATCATCGGCGAAAAAAAACAGTGGGGTAAGGGATATGGCCGGGAAGCGACTGGTGTTTTAATTAAATATTGCTTTCAGGAGATAAACTTACGCCGGATCGCAACCGGAGCTTATAGTTTCAACAAACGCAGTATCCGGGCATTATTGAGTGTTGGCTTTAGAAAGGAGGGCCGACAACTGCAAATAGTATTTAAAAACGGAAAATACCACGACAACATTCTTTTTGGTCTTTTGAAAAAAGAATGGGAAACAAGAACCGCTGATTAACTATCGGCGGTTCTCTTTATTTTACAACCTAAAAGTTCCGTCTTTATTGCGTGTTACTTTAGAAACCATAATAGAATTCTTAGGCAATGCGCTCCAAATATGATAATATTTTATGCCGTTATATTCCGCGTACGTAATTTTTACATTTTTAATTTTACTTGTATTGATTTTTAACAAGACAAAATTCGTATCTAACGGATAACCTCTCCACTTTCCGTCGGCGACCCTTTCTTTTAAAATTTTTTTTGTATTGGAAGTATGGATAAAGCTTTCGTTCATCCCCCATTCGCTTTTATTCCGGCAGTCGTAACTCCCTTTTTTATCCGTAAATTTAAAAAATATATCTTGAGGAACCAAATGATATAATTGTTTGGGCACGCTTTTAAAATCTATTATTTTATTTTCTGAATTTAATCGCATATATAATTATATTTAAAAAAATTAGGGGGCAAAAAAAACTCTGCTTCCTTGCCCCGCTCGCGGTGAATGATCAATCGTCGCAGTTACCGAGTCTGCCGGTGACAACGAGGATGCCTTCTGGAATTGCTAGCGCCTTTGTCTGCATCGGCTCTATTCCTTTCTTCACTTCGAGTATTTAATCACCATAAGTCGCCTTATCAAAAAGACCAACAATAAACGGCATTATTTCTTTTATTAATTGGCAACGATACGGATCAACTGTAAATGAATCTCTAGTAGTGTGAAAATTCCGAACCGGACATCCACCGCCGCAGATGCGCTTTGCGAAACATTCTGAACAATTATTGATTGCTCCTATTTGCAATTTTGCACCGCAGGCTCGCCCTCGTTGTTCCCTATTCATTTCTATCTCCCCAGTGCTTTTGTCATAACATCCCGTTATAAACTGGGATGCGACCGGATGACATTTATCTTGAACCTCCACACAGGTAGTAACTTCGCCCGTATATGACACGGCAAAGCGCCTATTTGTATTACCATCACAAAATTCCTTAGGAGGATTCATTAAATTCATAAAAGATGAATTTATAACGCGCACGCCCAACTCTCCTCCTCTTGTGATAGCGCGTTTGAGATTCTCGGTAAAAACATGGACATCGGGTCTTGCCGGTCTCTCTTCTTTAGTCTGCATTGCGGCGCGGCCAGCGATACTTATCACTTCAAAATGGATCTTCTTGCCGCCTAACGAATGCAACCATTCGATTGTATCGACCATATATGGCACAGAATATTTGGTAACCGTAGCCCTTATTTTAAAATCTTTACCGCTCCGCGTTAAAATCCGCACTGTTTCCTCAGCATACGAAGAGGATTTGTCTCCATTTTTTAAAGGGCGTTGAAAATCCTGCACAATTGGCGGACCGTCCATGGATATGGTAATTAAAAAGTCATTTTCCATTAAAAATTCCAGAAAAGACCTATTCATTACCCCGTTTGTAGTAATACTAAACTCAACCCCTAAAACATCCGTGCCGATAATCGCCTTTTTTGCGTATTCTACTGCTTTCCTTATTAAATCCGGAGTAAGAGTAGGCTCTCCTCCAAAAAAAGGAATGGATAATTTTTTGCCTGAGGCATTTTTTATTCCTTTGCGAATAGCGGCAAAAGCCACCTCTTCCGGCATCACTATGGTTGACGCGCCGGAATTGGCAAAACAATAAATACAGAGTAAATTACATGCACCAGTGGTGATAAGCGTCACTAAGGAAACTTCTGGCCCGCTAAACTTTGGGCTGGCTGGACCAAAAAATCCTCGCCTTTTCAATTCTTCGAAAATATTTTGGTCATTAATTCTATCCGCTTTTATCCGAATAACCTCGTCAAAATGCGGCGATATAATAACCCAATTTCCATTTCGAAGAATGGCCATTAATCCATAATACAACATCGTATTCATTTGACTGACCTCCGTATTGTGTGAAATGTTTGTTTTTAGGTTTCGAATTTATATCTACATGTTAAATAAATAGATGAATTATGTCAAGCGACTGTATTACTCAAAAACCGTGTCCGTGTCTTGACAAACCCGACCACCGTAGTCTATACTAAAGAAAATGTAATAATCACAATGTCTTTGGTCGGAGTCCCGCGCAATAATCGGGGTTGCGCTTCGGCCGTCCCGCAATACTGCGGGGCAAGATGGCTGATGCGTGAGTGTCGGCCCGGCAGCCTCCGTAACCATAGGCTAGAACGTACGGTGTAGTGCGTTTGAAAGCGGTCTTGCCAAACAACGGCAAGGCAAACGGGGTGGAACCGCGGATAAGTTCACCCCGCCTATTAAAGAGGCGGGGTAAAAAAAACTTTTTCGTCCCTTTGGCAAAATTTTATTTGCCACAAGAGATGAGAAAGTTTTTTTTGTTTTTATGCAAACAATCCAATACATTTCAATTGAGAAATTACGCACCCATGAAAGAACGAGCCCGACGGCTCTGGCGGCGCTGCGGGAAAAGATCAAACGAGACGGATTTTTAAAAAATCCGGTGATTGTTGAGAAACGGCATCGTATCGTCCTGGACGGCCACCACCGCCTGCAGGCGTTAAAGGATTTGGGCTGTACGCTGGCGCCGGTTTTTTTGGTTGACTATATGGATAAAAAGATTCGCGTTGCCGGCCGGCGTCCAAATATAAGCGTGAGTAAAGAAAAAATCATTATGCGGGCGCTGGCGGAAAAATGTTTTCCCTATAAAACAACGAGACATTTTATCCCCGGGCGGCCCAGAGCGATCAACATATCTTTAGCTAAGTTAATGAAATAACAACTATATGATTTATCAAAATATCTTAGAAACAATCGGCAATACGCCATTAGTGAAAATTAATAAACTTAATCCTAACCCCAAAGTATTAATGGCGGTGAAATTGGAATTTTTAAATCCAGGCGGAAGCATCAAAGACAGAATTGGCTCATACTTAGTGGCAAAAGCGGAAAAAGAAGGAAAATTAAAAAAAGGAGGCACTATTGTAGAAGGAACCTCTGGCAATACTGGCGTAGGACTGGCATTGGTAGCTGCCGTAAAGGGATATAAAACTATTTTTACTATGCCGGATAAAATGAGCGAAGAAAAAATTAATTTACTTCGTGCTTATGGCGCAAAAGTAGTGATTACGCCAACCGCTGTTTCTCCCGATGATCCTCGCAGTTATTATAAAGTTTCTGATAAATTAGCAGATCAACCCAGCGCATATAAACCGGATCAGTACAATAATCAAACAAATCCCGAAGCTCATTACCGGACAACCGGTCCGGAAATTTGGGAGCAAACACAAGGCAAAGTTACCCATGTAGCAGCGGGCATGGGAACGGGTGGCACGATTTCCGGCATAGCGAAATATCTTAAAGAAAAAAATCCAAAAATAAAAATAATCGGCGTTGATCCAGCGGGGTCGATTTTTTATGAATACTATAAAACCGGAAAAATCCCTAAACTTTTTAAAACTTATAAAGTTGAAGGCGTGGGGGAAGATTTTTTACCAAAAACCATAAATTTTTCAGTAGTTGACGAGATAATTACTGTCTCGGATAAAGATAGCTTTATAACTGCTAGAGCCTTATCAAAAAAAGAGGGCATTTTGTCCGGCGGTTCATCGGGAATGGCTCTTTTCGCCGCCAAAAAGGTGGCTAAAAAGCTTAAGCGAGGATTGATTGTGGTTATATTGCCGGATAGCGGAAAAAATTATTTATCTAAAATTTTTAACGATGAGTGGATGATACATTGCGGATTTTTAAACAAAAAGAAGAAAAAATAATGCAGAATTAGTTTTTATTAATTAAAAAAAGTAATTATGAAATTTTCAACTAAAGCAATTCATGCCGGCAATGAGCCGAATTTAAAAGAAGGGGGCAGCGGTGATGTGGTTATCCCGATCCATTTATCCACTACTTTCGCCAGAAAAAAAGTGAGCCGGCCGACGGGCGGATATGAATATTCAAGAAGCGGCAACCCCACCAGAAATGCGCTTGAGGAAAATTTGGCCGCTCTTGAGGGCGGCAAGGCGGCTTTCGCTTTTTCCTCAGGGCTGGCCGCTATTGCCAACATACTATTACTGCTTAAAAGCGGCGACCATTTAATTTCCATAGATGATGTGTATGGGGGGACAAGAAGACTTTTTAAGCAGGTATTTGAAACATTTGATTTGAAATTTTCTTTTGTAAATTTTGTTACCGGGAAAGATTTGCAAAGGCATATTCAAAAAAATACCAAGTTAATTTGGATTGAGTCTCCAACGAATCCATTGATGAAAATAGTTGACATTGCTTCAGCCTGCGGGATGGCCAAGTCCAAAAAAATATTAACTGTGGTAGACAACACTTTCGCCTCGCCTTATTTTCAGAAGCCGCTGGCATTGGGCGCAGACATTGTAGTTCATTCAATGACTAAATATATTGGCGGACATTCTGATGCGGTGGGAGGGTGCATCGTTTTGAAAGATAAAGATTTGGCCGTCAGAATAAAATTTTTGCAGAATGCCGTTGGGGCGATTCTTTCTCCTTTTGATAGTTTCCAGACGCTTAGCTCCAGTTTATATAACTTAATTTTGGCCTCCAGTTGATTCCATATCCAAACTATCATGTTTTCCGCCGTTGGCTGCTCAATAAAATTATTTATATAATTATGATCAAGGACATCTATAACCTTTTCCTTTACTATTTTTTTAATTTCTCCGAAGTCAAAAACCATACCCGTTCTTTTATTTATTTTTCCTTTTATAGTAACAAGGAGGGTATAAGTATGCCCATGCAAATTTTTGCATTTTCCCTTATAATTGATTAGTTTATGAGCGGAATCAAGGGTAAATTTTTTAGTTATTAGCATTTTTTTCGTCATTAATTATAATCGCATAGGCATTGTGGTTATGAATTGACTCAAAACTCTTACATTTTACAATAAAATCCGTTATTCTGGTGTCGGATTTTGCCCATAAAGTTACATCTCTTACTATATCTTCAACAAATTTAGGATTTTCATACATTTTTTCAGTCATAAATTTTTCATCCACTCTTTTAAGAATTGAGAACAAATCGCTGCTAGCTCTTTCCTCTACAACTCTTATCATTTCTTTTAAAGATATGTATTCGCTAGACTTTACTCTAAGTACTACATTCGCTCTCTGGTTATGCGCTCCAAAATCGCTAATTTCTTTACTGCATGGACACAAGGTAGCTGTTGGTACTTCAACTTCAAAATAATTCCATAGTTTATTATCTTCTCCCAACTCGCCGACAATTTTGCAGTTATAATTCATGCTGCCTTCTTTTTGGGAAACAGGGGATTTCTTTTTTAGAAATAAAATAAAAGAAAATTCAACTCTGACAAAAATGGTTTTTAGTCTCTCCCGTATTTTTTTTAGAGTTGAGGGGATCAGCTCTCTATTTAATTCTGAGCCGCTTATTTCCTCCGCGATTTCGGCAAACCTGCTCATATGCGGCCCCTATCTTCAGAAAAAAGATCAACTCCCATTTCTATATCCGCAATTATCGGGTATCTGTCTAAATCATCTTTAAAGAAAAGAGGTAATCTTAAGTTTGAGATTCCCACTTCACTTATTCTAATCCCCCTATCGTCTTTTAAGTTTTGGACGTCTTCCATAATCATTTTGATATTATGTCAAATGACAGAAATATGGCCATTTCTTTGCCGTCATTCGCGTAATAGCGATCATTAAAACCGCAGACTCTAAACCCGTTCTTTAAATAAAAGGATAACACTGGGTTTAAAGAAGGCGCTTCGGCGATAATAGTCCTTATTCCCAGTTTTCTAGCCTCTTCTTTTATTTTTTTAAAAAATTTAGTTGCGTTTCCTTCCCTCCTGCTTTGAGGATGAATAAAAACATCTATAATTCTTGCAGTATTATTCCATTGAAAAACATGAAAGCCGGAAAAACCCGCTATTTTACCGTCTTTTTTCCCTACAAAAAAATGATTGTCTCTTCCTTCAATAATCTTCTTAAAATCCCTAATTTCGTGGAAATATTTATTGTTAAGTCTTTCTATTTCCGGCAAATCTTTTATGGTTGCTTTTAAATTTTCATACTGCTTTTAATTTTTTAATAGAATTAGAGTAAATCTTCTGAAACCATGGTACGGTAGTTATATTTTGAATTTCATCTATTGCAAAAAATTTAACCTCTTTCCCCTCCTTAAGTTTAATGTCACAGGGGTTTGTATCAATTACCCCGAAAAAAATTTGATGCTTAAAAAATATATTTTCATTTTCATCATCAATAACATCAATTAGCTCAAGATTATTTATGTTTATCCCTAATTCTTCCTTGATTTCCCGTATTATGCATTCATCAAAACTCTCGTCTTTTCCTTTACTTCCTCCAATAAATCTCCATTTTCTAGCGCCAAATATACCAACTTTATTGTCTCTTAACTGCAAAAGCGCTTTACCTTCGCTATTTACTAATATAACTTCAGCGACCTCAATGATTTTTTTCATATTCTCTTCTAAATCTTTACATATTCAATTTCTTTTTTTCTCTTTTTAATGTTAGAAATTGTTTTTCCCGATAGATTTGAATAAAACTTCCTAATTTTTTCAGGGACAATATCCAGACTTTTTTCAACGGCGATTAAAAAATCTAATTTGTTGGTTCGCGACATTTTCCCGTTTATTATTCCGGGAATCCATTTATTAATGATTAAACCACTCGGGTCAGTCATCGGATTAACCTTTATTTTTTGGTCGACAGTATAACCTGCGGCTAATAAATATATCACTCTTTTTAAGCAAGCTTCACATCTGCCGCATCCATTCTCATAGTAGCAAGTGGTAGTTTCGTGAGGGCTGATTCCGAATTTCTTTTCCCATTTTTTCTTCCATAAAGACAGTAACTCTGCTTTTGAATAGTTCGCGAAGGGAGTTTCGGCGGTAATTTTTTTTGTGCCATCCCGGGAAAAGAAAATTGAGGATCTTTGAAAAAAATATTTGCTTTTGTCCCTATTCTTTTTATGTCCCATCTCATCTTTATGCGCACATAAATAAATGTGTCCTCTTTGTCTTTCTGAATTTTGAAGTAAAGAATTGGCAAAGCTTAAAAAAAGGAAATTTCTTCCGGGGACAATAAAACTCCAATCTTTCCAGCCCTTTAAAATAAACTTGCTTAAATCAATACTTATTATCACGGGCTTTATCTTTAGCTTCCTAAGAATTTTAAGAGCTGATTTGCGTTCAGCATAATTGTTTCTTTGCCTAAAATTGATCCACATCGGCAAAACTTTTTGTTTTTTACTTAAGGCATATAATAATCCTGCCGTACTGTCTATTCCCCCGCTAAAACTTAATATACCATCATATTTATTTAAAGGCAGAGTATTTTTTGCGCCATTAAAATTTTTGTTATAACTAATCTTTATATCAAATTTTTTAGGTGCGATATTATGATTAAGAGTGTAAGAAATAAAATTATTTAAACTTTTTATTTCAACCTTTTTACTAAATCTATCATTTACATAAATATAATCACACTTCTCATAACCTGCTAAAATACTCAAAATTGCCAATTTTGAGTAATTATTTAATAAATAAATTTGTTTCATTTTAACCAACCCGCTATCCGCGATAAAATTGATTTTTTTTTCATTTTTGCCGATAGCGCCTATATCCATAGAGATTATAATTAGTTTGCTAAAAACATTATTGATTCTTAAATTAATTTATAAAAAAAATCTGTAGTATTCCTGATTGCCTTTTTAATTTGGTGATGTGACCAATTACTATGGCCTTCTCCTTTTAAAATAATTGCTTTCCCCCTAATCCGTCTGGCTGTGTCAATTACCTTCTTTCTCGAAGATGCTGAAATATTCTTATCTTTTTCTCCGTAAATAATCAAGTAACCCCCGCCATAAGATTCAAAATTTTTAATAAAGTTATGACTGGAGGCTTCAATCCAATAATTTTTATTTACCCTTTGCCCGCCTTCTTCCATATATTTCCCGTTGATTTCATATATATCTATTTTAGGATCGGCCCCCCATAAAGCTACTCCATAAATATTATCTCTAATCTTTTTATCCTCTAATGAATCAATTACGGCAGTCGCACCCATACTGTCACCCATTAACCCAACTTTATATTTTTTATTTAAGTATTCTTTTATAAAAATTTGAATCACCTGAATCCAGTCATTAAAGGACGATTCATAAAAATCTCCGCTTGAATTTCCGCTTCCTATCTGGTCAAACCGCAGAGAAGAAATACCTTTTTCCGCCAAGCTCCTGGATAAAGACACGAATTTCCTGGATGAACCTATATTGGAAGATCTAAAACCATGCGCCATTATCACTAAAGTCTTGTTTTTATTATTTGATTCAGTAAAAACGCATGATATATAGCCTCTCTTATATTTTTTGTAATAAATTCTCTCTTTCATAATGAAAGTATGCTGTATTAAATTATTCAAAAATACATCTATTTTCTAAATTACTCTTGCCCTATGGAAAAGTCAAGCAAAAAAGAGGCTCTTACTCACCTCTTATTAATATCCTGATATCCAATATCTTTCTCTAATTTTTATAGGATTGTCACGCCTCCGCTGACACTGCGGCTCGCGATGACAATGTATTTTTGTTTTTATGTTTTCTTGCTTTCTTGTTCTTTACTTTTAACTTGTAATTTTCCCTTTTCCCCCTTCTCCCTCACCCTCCTTTCCTCCTCCTTCTTACTTTCTTCAACTAATTTATTCCCCGTCTCCGAATCCGCCAGCGGCAGACTGAAACAGAACTTGCTGCCTTTATCTTCTCCCTCGGACTCAATCCAAATATGCCCTTTGTGCGCCTCCACCATCATATTGGCGACGTAGAGACCGAGGCCGTTGCCTTCGGTATTGATGAGAAACGCATCCTTGCCGCGGGCGAATTTTTTAAACAGCTTGCTCTGCTCCTCTTGGCTGACGCCCATGCCGGTATCGGCCACGCAACATTCCAAATGATCGCCCTTTTTAAATACGCTGACGGTAATTCCGCCTTTCTTCGTGTACTTTATGGCATTATCAATAAAATTTATCACGACCTGCCTGATTTTTTCATCGTCCATTTCAACCGGCGGCAATGCTTCTTCGGGCTCTTTAAACTTTAAATACAGGCCCCGATCCTCGGCATTTTTCTTCAGGCTGTCATGAACGTCCCGCGCCAGCTTGTTCAAGTCGCCGGGCTTAAAGTCAAACTTCATCCGGCCGGACTCAATGCGGGAGATATTAAGAAGATTTTCCACCAAATTGGTCAGGCGGTCGCTGGAAATAGCCATTATCTTTATCGCTTTCTGCTGTTTTTCATTGGCCAGCTCCCCGAAATCGCCCTCTAAAAGCATAGAGCCATAGCCTTTAATCGCCGTCAGCGGGGTGCGCAATTGGTGGGAGGCGATGGAGATAAATTCGGACTTAGCGTCGTCCAAATGCTTCAGCTCAACATTGGCTTTTTGCAATTTTTTATTTATCTTTTCATACCGTTTGTTCGCCTGCGCCAGCTCGGCCGCCAGCTCCTCTATCTCCTCGCGGCGCTTAATTTCTTTTAAGACGGAACGAATAAGAAGTATGGAAAAAACAAGTGTAACGATAAATATGATAACTCGCGCAAAGATTTCACTGGTTGAGGCGGCTGTAAAAATTTCTAAAAAAGTAATAATAACCAATAAGACTGCAAATAATTCAACTGCAATAACTTTAATATTTAAAAGCTGGTGCTTTATAATCGCGTAGGCGGTAAAAAGAATAAAAAAGATAATGCCATAAATGCCGATGCGCGACTGGTCAATTGTTACCACATTAGAGAAGAGAATATTTACAACAATCGCTATTAACGAAGAAATCAAGGATCCAATAAGCACATAAAGCGTTTGCACGCGTTCAATGCCGCGTAACTTTATAAGTTTAAACAGCAAATTGCAAAATGCCCAGGTAAAAAAACTGACTAATGTCAATATATAAAATATCCAAAGCACTCCTTCCTGAAAACGGATAGCGCCGTCTTGAAAGTGAATGTCATTAATAATCAAATCAGTAAATGAGAGCGCGGCGAACACGACGCCGAGCAAAAGAATTATGGTTTTTAAAAAGCGCAGGGAGCGCGGTCCGGGTTTTGGAAAACGCAGGCAAAACGCTATCCATGAGTAGCCGACCAAAATCGCTGACATAAAATCCAGGCGCAGTAAAATATTGGAAAACTCCACCGCCGTTTGTTCATTCTGTAAAAAATTGCTCAACTGCCAGACGACGATCCAAAAAATCATGATAAGAAATAACTGATTAACGCGGTCGCGGGGGTTATTTAAAAAAACAAGCAGGCCCAATATCAGGGTGGAGAGGATTATCAGGGATATAATAATGATGCTAAGCATGGAGATTAATAAAAAAAGCTACGAAAAAAATCGCGATAGTGCTTGTCATATTTATAAATATATTTTTGTAAAATAGTATTATTCTGCTGTAGTATGACAACTAAAATTATATCACATTAAACTAAACTAACAAGGTAAGTCGCATAATGTTGACTTTCCCTTATTTTATTGATAGTTTGAAAGTAGAGAAAAATCATAAAAAAATAATTGAACGATAATTTTACGGAAATTATTGCCTAATTATTGCTCAATTTCTGTTTAATTACCGCCTGCTAATCACTATATAAAATATATGTCTAAAAAACAGCTAATAATCACAGCTATAATCATCCTCGCCCTAATCGGGGGAGGGGTGGTTTGGTATGTAAAAACACAGAAACAGGGACCGATTAATCCGCCGGTAACGGAGAACAAAAACCAGACACCGGAAAGTTCCGAAACCGAGACTAATAACCAGCAGTCGGAGATTGACACCTCGGGTTGGCAGACTTATAGAAATGAGGAGTATGGGTTTGAGGTGAAGTATCCCGCTCATTACATAATATCATCATTCGGATTAGAGAATTTTAATGAAGATGGTGCTAATAGTTTTTTTAAAAAATTTATAGTTGGTTTTAATGCAAATGGAGGATTTGCCGATTCAATATTTATTTATAACTATAATTTAAAAACACTGGAAGATGAAATATTGAAACAATCTTTAAGTAATCTTGAGGCACGTAACTTCAACGGATATTTTCAGTATTATATGTTTCAAGATGCATTGTCACAAACTAACATAATTATTAAAGACAGTAATATAGATGATTTGTTTGTAATTTTGACAGTAAGAACAACACAAACGGATAAACAAAAATTTTATAACAATATTATAGCTACCTTTCAGTTTATAAACGCAAAAAATTAATATAGAACAATTATTGTTGGGATAATTTTACTTTAGAAATGCGCAGTTTATTTATTCCGCATTTCCATGAGTAATGTTATTTACTCAAACAATGATCTTTAACAAAGGAGTAGCAAAATGAGAAAGAAGCTAATAGTATTCGCAGTAATTCAGCTATTTGTTGTTAACGCGAGTTTATCGCAAGAGATTGGCGGAATGTTGTATCCAGTAGGCGACCCTTACGCTCTTACATATAACGTAAGCCAAGTATACAACACGTCATATGAGCAAGGTTTTACCCTTACCAACAAAGATGGTAGTCAAACCAGGTATTATGGTCATTTAGGAGTTGACTTAGCTAACGGTCGTTCAGGAGGAGATGTTAAATCAATTTATAGTGGTACTGTTGTCGCGAGTGAGCAAAATTCTGGGTTTGGCAATATGGTCCGTGTTAAGCACACAATCAACGGAGAAATTCGATATTCGCAATATGGTCATATGCAAGATCGAAAAGTGAATGTTGATGATGAGGTAGAGAACGGTAGAATCGTTGGTCATATAGGAAATACGGGTTTTTCTACCAATCCACATCTTGATTTTCAGATCAAGAAAGTGGATAGTAACGGTCCTGGCTATGCTTTTGGTAACAGCAGTTTAGTGAACAACTACCTTGACCCTCTCGTTTTCATCGCCGCTCATCAACACCCTCTCCTCGGTAAATTCTCTGACGGCTGGCATGAATCCAACCAAAGCAGCCAGAATTTTATCCCTTATTCCGTTCCATTTGTTGACTGTTTTTTAGCCAACGGCGGGGTAAGTGTTTTAGGCATTCCGGTGAGCGAAGTTTCACAGCGTTCTCCCAGCATCTACGCCCAGGAGTTCAGCCAAAACAACATTTTGTACACTATGGCGTTAAACCCCTACGTCTATAACTCCGCCCGCGGCTATCTAGGAGTATGTTATCCGATGTGCGGCCGCATCCGGATCAACTGGAATCCAAACAGAGACGGCGCTCCGGTAACCAATGAATATAACGTTACTAAAGGC
>PFAR01000032.1:0-15263 GCA_002773655.1 Candidatus Falkowbacteria bacterium CG10_big_fil_rev_8_21_14_0_10_43_10
ATTTATTAGTTAAGCAGAAAGCAGAAAATGGTATTTCAGAGTTTATGAAAAGAATCGGTGCCGGTTATATCTGCTATTTCAACGAAAAATACAGCCGCACCGGCGCTTTGTTTCAGGGCAAATATAAATTCAAACCAATAGCTTCAACCATAGATTTAATGAAAGTCTCGGTTTATATAAACTGCAACGCAGAAATCCATGGAATCGCCAAATCAGCCGATTGGATATGGTCAAGTTATTTAGATTATATCGGCCTGCGGCAAGGCACATTATGCGACAAAGATGAAGTCTTAAATGAATTTACGAACATAGAGCCATTTCTTTTTTATATTATCCACCAAGATCCAATCAACAGTAAAATCTGCAGCGCTATTCCGGCCGCCAAATTTATCTCGGTTTTTATTATTTGCCGGTGGCAGGACTGGTGGAAAACATAAAGAGGTTTTAAAATTACCGCCAGAATAATTTCCCCCGGCAGATGCCATCTTTTTATCAGCTGATAAAATCCGCCCAGCCAGTCCGGCAATATAGCGCCCAAGACGGCGGCGATAATGCCAGGCGTGATTATCAAATCAGGCTTCAGCCAGAAAAGCAGGATAAAATTAATAATTACAAAAATATGGTCGGCCAAGGCCAGCAGCAAAAAATTTTTAAATCCGATTTTTTTTAGATCCAGCGCTTCTTCGTCGCCGTGCGGAATAGCGTCAAAAACATAATGGGAAACAAGGCCGATAAAAAAAGCCCCAGCGGGATTAGTTATGGCTTGGCCGATGACGATGGCTGAAGTGGCGTGAATGGTTAAGAACATTTTAGATTTATGATTTTAGATTTATGATTTTTTATCAATCATCAATCTAAAATCCGCAATTATAAATTTTATAAATTGTGCCGCCGGTCGGACTCGAACCGACACGGTATTGCTACCACTGGATTTTGAGTCCAGCGCGTCTACCAGTTCCACCACGGCGGCATAATATGTTAAAAGTTTTCACGGAGTTTAAATAAGCTTTTTTAATCCAGCACCACTTTCTATATATAAAAAAGTGGTGCTGGATTAAGTTTATCGCAGAAAATAGAGGTTGTCAAAGGGGCGAGGAATGTTGTATAATAAAAATAAGCACTTTATTTTTAAATCCTAAATTCCAAGCGCCAAATCCCAAAAAAATTCTAAATCTCAAATTTTAAATCATAAAACCGTCTCTTGAATTTATAATTTAGAATTTATGATTTTTTTGGAATTTGGAATTTATATTTTGTAATTTATATAATCGCAATGAGTAAGATTATATCTATAATAAATCAAAAGGGCGGGGTGGGAAAAACCACAACTGCCGTGAATTTAGGCGCTTATTTAGCCCAGTTAGGAAAGCGGGTGCTTTTAGTTGACATTGATCCGCAGGCCAATGCCACCTCCGGCTTGGGGATTGACCACCAAAATTTAGATCAGGGAATATATGAGGCTTTTGTCGGCAGCGTCCCTTTATCTCAAATCATAAAACATACCGTGCAGGATAATTATAGAGTAGCGCCGGCGACGATTGCCCTGGCGGGAGCCGGCGTTGAATTAGTTAATATGCCGAACCGGGAATTCCGGCTGGAGCAGGCCTTAAAGAGCGTTAAGGACGAATATGATTATATTATCGTCGATTCTCCGCCCTCGCTGGGAATGCTGACGGTAAACGGCCTGGTGGCGGCGGACGAAATTTTAATTCCCATCCAATCAGAATATTTCGCCTTGGAGGGGCTGGGCCATTTATTGCACACCATCAGCCTGGTGCAGAATAATTTAAAGCCGAATTTAGGGATTATGGGAGCGGTAATTACCATGTTTGATTTGCGCAATCGCCTGTCGGGCGATGTGATGCGCGAGCTTTATCAGTATTTCCCCAACAAAGTTTTTCGCAGCGTGATTCCGCGTTCGGTAAAACTAGCCGAAGCGCCGAGTTTCGGCCGCTCAATCCTGCACTATGACCCGCTGTCAAAGGGAGCCAGGGCGTATGAGCGGCTGGCGAGAGAAGTCATAGATCTTGAGAAGAATTTTTAATTTTCGTTTAATAATTATAAAATTATGGTTAACATCAAACAATCTTCATCGCTCGGCCGGGGTTTAAGCTCTCTTATCCCGCAAAAAAACGATAGTAAACCGGAGCCGGAGGGAAACGGCGCTGTTCAGGCTGTTGAAGCCGGAGAACAGCCGGCAGAACTCCGGGAGGGGGATCAGCTGATTAAAATTTCCGTTAACTCCATTAAAGCTAATCCGATGCAGCCGCGCTCCAAATTCAGCTCTGAATCGCTGGATGAGCTGGCCGAATCGATAAAACAGCACGGAATATTGCAGCCCCTGGTGGTGACTTCAAAGGGCGGCGGCCAGTATGAGCTGATACTGGGAGAGCGGCGTTTGCGCGCGGCGAAAAGGGCGATGCTGAAAGAAGTGCCGGTAATCGTGCGCTCCGCCGATTTGCAGGAAAAGTTAGAGCTGGCTTTAGTTGAAAATATCGTCCGGGAGGACCTTAATCCGATTGAACTGGCCGAAGCTTACCAGCGTTATATGAATGAATTTGAGCTTACCCACGAAGAGGCCTCTTTCCGGTTAAGCAAATCTCGTTCCGCCATTACCAATACGCTCCGCCTGCTTCAGCTTCCGGACGAAATAAAAGAAGCCTTGATTGACGGGCGGCTTTCCGAGACCCACGCCAAAGTTATCGTCGGCCTGCCGACCGCGGAACAGCAGATTGAACTGTTTAAAAAAGTTGTTCAGCGCGGCTTGTCAGTGGCCCGCACCCGCCTGGAAACCCAGAAAATGGGCGGCACCAAAGAAGCCCGCCTTAAGATTGATCCCAAAGACGAAGAAATGACTAAGCGGCTGCGCCAGTATTTAGGCACCCGGGTTAAGATAGAGAGAGCTGGCTATAAAGGGAAAATTATTATTGAATTTTTTAATTATGATGAACTGGAGGAGATAGTTGAAAAGATATTGAATAACGAAGTATAAAGTAGATTTTATCTCCACGGCATAAATTTTTCCCGCCAGCCCCCCTGCTTCAATGAGAATTTTATTTTAGAGCGGGCGCGCTGGGTTTTGGCGATTTTCAGCCAGTCGCGGCTGGGCTTGCGGTGATTTTTTTCAATGATAATTTCCACTAAGTCGCCGCTTCTTAGCTCCGTATTCAGCTTGCTTATTTTATCGTTAATCATTACGCCGATGCATTGGTCGCCGATGTCGGTATGGACGGCATAGGCGAAGTCGATCGGCGTCGCGCCGTCCGGCAGGTCAATCACGTCTCCCTTGGGAGTAAAGACAAAAATGCGGTCCTGAAAAACGTCAATCTTGGCCGTGGAAATAAATTCCTCGGAATTAGCGGTGTGCCGCATCAGGACGAGTATGTCGCGCACCCAGCGGGGCTGCTTTCCCAGAGAAATTTTTTTATTTTTGTAAAACCAGTGGGCGGCGATTCCATAAATCGATTCCTCGTACATTTTTTGCGTCAGCACCTGGAACTCGGTAACCTTTCCCCCCGGTCCGAAGACGGTAGTGTGCAGCGCCTGATAGCCGTTCGGCTTAGGCACGGCGATGTAGTCCTTGAAGCGGTTGGTTTTCGGCCGCCACAAAGAATGGATTACCCCGATTGTTTTATAGCAGTCCGCCACGCTGTCGACTATAATGCGCAGGGCGAAGACATCATAAATATCGGAAAATTTGCGTTCTTTCTTCTGCATTTTTAGAAAGATGCTGTACAGGCTTTTAAAGCGCCCCTGAATATCAAAATTTATTCCCGCCTCTTTCAGTTGCGGCATTAAAATATTTTTTGTTTTTTTAATGTACTGCTTATTCTCCAATTTTTGCTCGTGTTCGTAGGTAAATTCAAGTTTTTTATACTCCTCCGGGTAGAGGTATTTAAAGCAGAGGTCTTCCATTTGGTATTTAAAATACCAAATTCCCAGCAGTCCGGCGATGGGAACATAAATTTCCAAAGTTTCCCTGGCTATCCGCTGGCGCTTATTTTCCGGCAAGGCGTCCAGCGTCATGAGATTATGGAGCCGATCGGCGAATTTTATCAGAATCACGCGGATGTCGGCGGCCATGGCAATAAACATTTTCTTCAAGCTCTCCGCGTGGCGCTCGATGCCGCGGTATTTTATTTTTCCTACTTTAGTGATTCCTTCCACCATGTCGGCGACGTCTTTGCCGAATTGTTTTTCAATTTCTTTCAGGTTTTCTCCGGTATCCTCCGGCACGTCATGCAGCAGGCCGGCTATTATGACATCCGGTTCGGCTTTTATCTGGGCGAGCGTCAGGGCGGTCTGAAGGGGATGCTGCAGATAGGATTCTCCCGACTTTCTTTTCTGGCCCTGGTGCGCTTTGGCCGCGAATTCATAAGCAAGTATAATCATATCCGTATCCACCCGCGGGTCGTTTTTTTTAAGCTCGTCTATTATTTGTTGGATTGTGATAGGCATAATATATAAAATTCCAAATGACAAATTCCAAATTCCAAAAAAATTATAAATTTCAAATTATAAATACTAAAGTCCATTTTGAAATTTAGAATTTAGAATTTGAAGTTTCTTTGGAATTTGGTGCTTGGAATTTGGAATTTTATCCAGCACCGTGCCCGAATACCCTGCGGTCTCTGCCGCAGGGATGAAGGGCTATCATCATTCTTGCCGTAGGGTTTAATACCCTGCGGTCAAGGTGCTGGATTTATTTACAGTCTTTGTTTGAACACTTTATCCCGTCTTTGCTTTCTACCATTAATGAACCGCATTTCTCGCATTTTCCGCCGGTCGGTTTTCCCCACAGCGCGAATTTGCAATCAGGATATTGATTGCAGGCGTAAAAAATTCCGCGGCGGCCGCGCTTTTTGGTTATTTCCCCCTTGCCGCACTGGGGACAAGCGATGCCGGTGCCGTTAGTGTCTAAAATATTTTTGCATTTTGGATAATTGGAGCAGGCGATGAAGGGACCGTATTTGCCGATTTTCGCCACCATGTCCGAACCGCATTTGGCGCATTTTATCCCCTCATATTTTTTAGCGAATTTTTTTAATTCCTCGCTGTCCTTCCGGCCATCGCGGTCTTTGTCGCCGCCGGTAAACTGTTTGGTATTTTTGCAGTCGGGAAAATTGGAGCAGGCTAAAAATTTGCCGAAGCGCCCCATCTTAATAATCATCGGCGAGCCGCATTGGTCGCATTTTTCATCCGTCGCTTCCTCGGTCAACTCTTTTTTTGAAACTTCCCGCTCTTTATCGGTTAGATTTTTAATAAAGGGCTGATAAAATTTATCAATGGTTTTCTGCCACTTAATTTTTCCTTCGGCGATATGGTCAAGCTCTTCTTCCATATCCGCGGTAAATTTATAATCCACAATTTCCGGAAAATGGCTTACCAGAAGCTTGTTGACCACGAAAGCGATGTCGGTCGGCGCCAGCCTTTTTTTATCGTCGCGCTCCGCGTAATTTCTGGCGATAATTGTGCTGATGGTCGGGGCATAAGTGGAAGGCCGGCCGATGCCGTATTTTTCCAGCGCCTTGACCAGGGTGGCGTCGGAGTAGCGCGCCGGCGGCTCAGTCAGATGCTGTTCGGGAATGATTTCATCCAGGTTAATTTTGGTGTTTTTGTCCACGTCCGGCAGAATGTTTTCTTTGGTGGTCTGCGGATAAATTTTGAGATAGCCGTCAAAGGTGATGATTTGGCCGGTGGCGCGCAGCTGGTACGTTAAGGTTTCGGAAACCTTTGAAGGTTTCGGAAACCTTTCCGCGTCAATTTCAATGATGGTATTATCCAGCATTGCCGGCGCCGCCTGCGTTGCCAGGGCGCGCTGCCAGATAAGCTGGTATAGTTTTTTCTGCCCGCTGTCCAGTCCGTCCGGCAAATTTTCCGCGAGCATTTCCGGGTCGGTCGGCCGGATAGCCTCGTGCGCCTCCTGGGCGTTTTTGGATTTCGTTTTGTAAACGCGCGCCGCGGCCGGCAGATATTTATCCCCGTAAGTTTTTTTAATAAAATTGCGCGCGCCCTCGCTGAATTGGCCGGACAAATTAACCGAGTCCGTGCGCATATAAGTTATCAGTCCGGTTTCGTATAATTTCTGCGCGACAGTCATGGTTTGCTTGGCGGAAAATCCCAGGCGGGCGTTAGCGGTCTGTTGCAGGGTGGCGGTTGTAAACGGGGGCAGGGGAGACTTGCTGGTTTGCTTTTTTTCAATGTCTAAAATTTTGTAAGCGCATTTTTCCAGTTTGCTTTTAATTTCCCGCGCTTGTTCTTCGTTGCCGATGTCGAATTTTTTTAAAGCCCTATTTTCTATTTTTGCCAATTCAGCCTCAAAGTTTTTTCCGGCTTGAGTTGTAAAGGCGGCTTTAATCGTCCAGTATTCCTGGGTTTTAAAATTTTTAATTTCTTCTTCGCGCTCAACAATCAGCCTTACCGCCACGGATTGAACGCGTCCGGCCGAGAGGCCGCGCGCGATTTTTTTCCATAAGAACGGCGACAGCTTGTAGCCGACCAGCCGGTCCAGCACGCGGCGCGCCTGCTGGGCGTTCACTAAATTCATGTCTAGCGTTCGCGGATTTTGCAATGCCTTTTCAATGGCTGATTTCGTAATTTCATGAAACGCGATTCGTTGATAGCTTCGGTTTGGAATTTTGGATTTAGAATTTAGAATTTTTTTGTTATTTGTTATTTGAGATTTAGAATTTCCCAAGCTTAAAGCTTGGGTTAAATGCCAAGCTATCGCTTCGCCCTCGCGGTCTTCATCGGTCGCCAAAATAACGCCGTCCGCTTTTTTCGCCAGCTCAATCAGCCTATTTACTTGTTTTTTGGCTTTGGCCGGCACGATATACTTCGGCTGGTAGTTATTTTCCGTATCCACCCCCAGGGTTGATTTCGGCAAATCCATAATATGGCCGAAAGAAGATTCGACCTGATAGTCTTTGCCCAAGAATTTGCTGATAGTCTTGGCTTTAGTAGGAGACTCCACGATTACTAGATTCATATGTTGGAATTTCTAATTACTAATTTCTAATTACTAATTAATAACCAAATATCAATGTCCAATATCTAAAATTTTTCGTAGTCAAACACTTTAATTGTCGTATTGGATATTTATTATTGGAGTTTGATTAGAAATTAGAAATTCGTCATTAGGAATTAAGATAATACGTAGTTTCCTCCTCCCAAATTTCGCACGGTTCCTTTAAGCTCCATAGTTAACAAGGTAGCATTTACAGTGCCGGTGTCAAGCTGGCTGTTGCGGGCAATTTGGTTAATGTGCGCCGGTTCGCGCGTTAGGGCGCCAATAATTTTTTCTTCCGCCGGAGTCTCCGGGATTATTTTTTGGCTCTGGATGAGGCGCCGGACATTTTTTAAGGATAGCGCTTCCAGAATTTCTTCCGCCGAACTTATCGGTCTGGCCCCTTCCTTGATTAATTTGTTAGTGCCTTCGGAATTCGGGCTAAAAATATTTCCGGGTACGGCGAATACTTCCCGGCCTTGCTCCAGCGCCAGTTTAGCGGTAATGCTCGTGCCGGACTTAAGCGACGCTTCAATTATTAATACTCCCAGAGACAAACCGGAAATAATGCGATTGCGCTGGGGAAAATTATAATGGAAAGGAGGGGTGCCGCAGGGATATTCGGTAATAATCAATCCGCCGTTATTTAAAATTTGTTCGGCAACATATCTGTTGGCGGCGGGATAAATATTTTTTTTGTCCAAGCCGGACCCTAAAACGGCAATGGTTGTCCCCTGGGATTTAACGCAAGCCAAGTGCGCTAAAGCGTCAATTCCCAGCGCCAAGCCGCTGACAATAATTAAATTGGATTGCGCCAAGCGGCTCACTAAATATTCCGTTGTTTGCCGGCCGTAGCTTGAGTATTTTCTGGAACCGACTACCGCCAGGCAAAAATTAGTATTTTCCGGCCAGGCTCCTTTGTAATATAGAAGA
This sequence comes from Candidatus Falkowbacteria bacterium CG10_big_fil_rev_8_21_14_0_10_43_10, assembly GCA_002773655.1. Lineage (GTDB taxonomy): Bacteria > Patescibacteriota > Patescibacteriia > Patescibacteriales > XYC2-FULL-47-12 > 1-14-0-10-43-10. The sequence continues at coordinate 7,940 of PFAR01000032.1, forward strand.
AAGGGCGGATCGTAAATTTCTTTTAACAGTTTTGGATAGAGTTTGCTGCCGATAGTTACCGTTTTGATATTTTCCCGTTCAATTTTTTCCAGTTCTTCGTCGGGATTTGTCTTTTGCCGGTGAGCGGCGAATTCGGCGGCGGTTTTCTGGTCAAGGCCGGCTTTAATCAGTTCGCCGGCCGGCGCTTTCCAGGCGGCTTCCATGCCGGTAAAATATTGCTGAAGCCGGGAAAATCTCACGGGGCCGAATTTATTAAAGGTGGAAAGGGCGATCCAGTATTTTACATCATCTTGGCCGGCATTAGATGTTATTGACATAGGCGATAGGGTATGATAAGATAAAATATCAAGAGAATTTCTAATTTTTAATTCCTGATATCTAATTAAATAAAATTTTAGGCATTAGACATTTTTAAATTAGACATTGATTAGAAATTAGAAATTTGTCGTTAGCGCCTATTTTCCTACTTGCCAAAGGGCAGATGGATGACAAGCGATTATCCTCCTTGGTCGTTTGCGTTCGTTCTTGTCCCTTGCCGGTGAGTAGGAAAATGGGCGTTATTTTATTTTTTGGCAATATTTTTTATAATTTCCGGAATGATTTTTTTTAATTTATCCGCCTCAGCGGCAGAAAATTTTTGCAAAACAAATTTTTCCGTCCCGATTTTTTCCAGTTGTTCGCCCGCGATGCCGACCCGCACCCGCGTAAAATTTTGCGTCTTCAGCTGGTTAATAATGGATTGCACGCCCCGATGGCCGGCGGACGAGCGGTCCGGCTGCGCTTTAAATTTACCCAGCTCAATATCAACATCATCGTGGACGACAATCAGCGCGTCCGCCAGGTTCGCGTTTTTTCTGGCGAGCCAGCCCAGCTTTTTAGGCAATAGTTTATAATAATCCAGCGCGGCCCGTACGGCCAGCCCGGAATTATTCATGTAAGTCTGCGGTTTTATTAAAATGGCATCTTCAGCTCTCGCGGTTAGAGCGTTGAATTTTTTATTAAACTGCCAGCCGGCGCCGCGCTCTTCCGCCATTTTATCAAGAATAATAAAACCGGCGTTATGGCGGGTAAATTTGTATTTAGGGTCCGGGTTGCCGAGCCCGACTATTATTTTCATAATTTTTAATAATTAATCTGTAATTTTCAAACGGCGTGTCTTTTTGTCATTCTGAACGGAGCGAAGGCTGCAGCCGCGCGGCAGTTTTTTTAGGAATTTTCGATTTTTATTTTTATTGGCATTCCGGTTAAATTGAACTCTTTCCGCAGGCGATTTTCCAGATATTTTACATAATTATCTTTCAGCCCCAGTTTGGATTTAAGGTGCAGAATAAATTCAGGCGGATTGGTTTTGCTTTGTTCCAGCTTTGTTAATTTTGGCTTCGGGATGCGGCGTTTCATAATTCCCCGCGCTTTGGCGTCAGCCAGGGGAGCGGCGTGCCGCGCGGCGGACAGCAGAAATTCAGCCAATTGATCTTCGGGGATGATCCGGTGGCGGGCTTCAGCGGCCAGCATAATCGCGTCAAGCAGATGGGCGGTTTTTGTCTTGTCTTTGGCCGACAGGAAAATAATCGGCGCCCAGGTTAAAAACGGCAGTTTAGAGTTTATGCAATTAGTAAATTGCTTAGTATCTTTCTCTTTTATTTTATCCCATTTATTGGCGGCCACGATAATACTGCTGTTCGCCTCTAATATCTCCTCGGCCAGTTTTGTGTCCTGATGGCTGACGCCATCGCTGATATCAATCACCAATAAAACCACGTCGGCCCGCTTGATCGCCGCCCAGCTTTTTTGCATGCCTAAATTTATCAGTTCATCTTTTAACTTTTTTGATTTTGCCTTGATGATGCCGGCCGTGTCTATAAAAGTAAGCAGATTATCTTTATAGCGGACGTCAGTATCGCTGGGTTCGCGGGTGGTGTGCGGCTGATCGGAGACGATTACTTTATTTTCGCCGATGATAGTGTTGAACAAAGTGGATTTTCCGACATTAGGGCGGCCAAGTATAACTACCTTAACCCTGTTAAATAATTCCGCCTCCGGCGGAGTTTTAACAAGGTTAATCTTTTTACATATAATGTCCAGCAGGTCCCCGGTTCCGGACCCGGTAGCGGCGGAGATGGGGATCGGATCTCCTAAAGCCAGCTGGTAGAACTCTCCCAAGCTTTCGCGCTTTATTTTAGTATCCGCTTTATTGGCTACCAGCAGAATCGGCGCTCGTTTCCCGACTAGCCGCTTAAGCAGAATTGACATTTGCCTGTCCTGGCCGGTCAGTCCCTCCCGACTGTCAACTAAAAAGAGAATCAAGCCGGCTTGCCTGATCCGCTCTTTTACCTGAAGCTGTACCAGGCTGTCTATTTCTTCTTTGTTAAATTTCATTTTTTTCAGCTTGCTTTTCCCCTGCAGGAATTTAGCGTCTATAATTCCGCCGGAGTCAATCAGCCGGAACCGGAAGCCCTGCCAGTCGGCCACGCCCGCGTTGCTGTCGCGGGTGGTGCCCCCAATCTTGGAAACTATTGCCTGCTGTCTTCCGATAAGCTTGTTGAATAAAGTGGATTTGCCGACATTAACCCGCCCGAAAAGGAGCACGGTCGGAAGGCTTGATGGTACAGATTCAATTTTTGAGTTCTTAGCGTCCATAAGAGTTATTCTTCAACATTTTCCGCTCCGCTTTTAGTTTTATCAAGGTCCTGTCCCAGAATTAAAATGAAATCCGGCTGGACCAGATTTTTCTGTCCGGCGTTTTTTTCCTCCAATTCGGCGATCAGCCAGTCCGGCAGGCCGTAGTTGATGCGGGCGCCTATCTTTTCCTTTAAAATCATCAGCGATTCCATTTTTTCCCCGTAGCTCAAGTCAAAGATTATTGAATATTCATAATTCTGTTTGCTGGCGTTGCCTAAATTTATAATTTCAAAGCCGTATTTTTCCAGATCGGTGGCCACCCGGCTGCCCAGGCCGTTAACCCAGGTGCCGTTTTGAATCTCCAGCTTGGGGTATTCTTTAATTACGGCAAGTTTTTGTTTCGGCGGGGCGTTGCTGAAGATATTTTTAGCCAAATACTGGATTTCATCAAAATCTCCGCTTCTAGGCTGCAGCACATAAGCTCCTTCCGCGGTTATAAAATCAACCAGCAGGCCGCTTTCGCTGTTGTCCAGCACTTTATTGGTAATTTGATCGCGCTCAATGCCTTTGGTCATATCCCACAGCTTTACCATTTCCCATACTTTAAGGTTAGTGGATACATGTTCCTCCAGTGAATTAAAAATCCTGGAGATCATGCTCGGCTTAAAAAGAATGCGCAAGTTAGTTACTTTTTCTTTGATTGCTTCCAGTATTTTTTGCTGCCGCCGGCTGCGCGCGAAGTCTGATCCTTCCGCTCCCTGGGCGTGCCGCGAGCGCGCGTATTTTAAAGCTAAATCGCCGTCCATTTTTTGCCGCCCTTTGGCAATATACAGATGTTCGAAACGGCTGTCGTAGTCTTCCGCTTCTTCCCGGCCGGAAACAGGATATTGGAAATCTTCCAGGGTATTTTCCACTTCCACTTCAACGCCGCCCAGTTCGTCGATAATCTCCGCAAAACCGGCAAAATCCACCCGGACATAATAGTCAATCGGCAGGTCTATCACCCGGCTAAGCGCCTGGCTGGTCGCCAGCCCGCCGCTTCCTTTTTTCTCCACTTCCGCGAAAGCGTTAATGTTGTTGACTTTTCTCCAGCCGTAGCCTTCAATCGGAATGGTCAGATCCCTGGGGATGGAGAGCAGAGCAACGTCGCCCGTTGAGGGAACGATGCTGGCGAATATAATAGTGTCCGTGAGGAGGCCGCCTTCATGGCCTTCTCCGCCAACCCCCAGCAACAGGACATTGATGCGGTCGTTTTCCTCTCCTTTAAGCATATTGTCTGAGGTTCTAGCCAGGTGCTTAAACTGGCTTAAAAAAGAAAAGGTGCTGACAATGCTGTTATCCTCCGACATTAAAACCCGGCTGGTAAAGACAAACAAGACAATAATGGATATAGCGGTGATATAAGTGAGGAATTTTAGCATTTTTCTGGATCCCCTTCGCTGGCGCGAGCTGGTTATGGATTGTTTTTCTAAATCAAGCAGATCGATATCATGGACCATATAATGGTATTATTAACATAAAATAAAAGACGCAAGTCTTTAATAATAGTATACTATATAAATTAAATTATAAAAAGTCATTTAGTTGATATTAAAGTGTAATTAAAGAAAAGGCAACCAAGCAGCTAATTAGAATTTGCATTTTTTAGCTTTATTATGTTATAATAAATCCAGCACCATTTAGTATGTTGATAAAAATTTTGTTTGTAAAATTTGCAAAAATTTTTATAATAATATAGTTCTTTATAATAATATAGTTCAATTTAAAGATTAAAAAATGGTGCTTGGATAAATTTAACTTATATCTATCAAGTAGTGGATAATTGTATTTTTTAAAGCATGAAATTAAGTAAGGCATGAAAAATTTTTTCATTTTCATTTTTGAGGTAATCAAAGTGGTGGTAATCTCACTGGCTATTATTATTCCAGTGCGTTATTTTTTAATCCAGCCTTTTTACGTCAACGGCGCCTCCATGGAGCCGAGTTTTCACGATCATGAATATTTGATTATTGATGAAATTACCTACAGGCTGCGCGAACCGCAGCGCGGGGAGATAGTGGTATTTAAGTACCCCCGCGACCCCAGCCAATATTTTATTAAGCGGATAATCGGGCTTCCCGGAGAAAAGGTGGAGGTTAAGGACGGAGGCATTTATGTTTATACCGGGGAAACTAACCGGCGGGTTAAGCTGGACGAAAGCTATCTGCCGGAAGGATTGGAAACATACAGCGCCAGCGAGGGTATTTTTGAATTAAGCGGCGACGAATATTATGTTATGGGAGACAACCGTGGCTATAGCAAGGACTCGCGCAGTTTCGGAGCGGTTAAAAAAAGTTTCATCGTCGGCCGGGTGCTGCTGCGCGGCTGGCCCTTCAGCCGGTTCGGGACTTTTGCGGTGCCGGAATACCAATTATTTTGATTTTAGATTTTAGATTTCCGGCGTAAAGGCGTAGATCAGAAATCTAAAATCTAAAATCATAAATTTATATTATGGGAAGAAAACCAAAAAATCAAACAAAAAGGAACAGCAAAGAAATTCCGAAAAAGAATGACAATAAAGTTATCGCCCGGCTGCGGGGAATGCGGGACATGCTGCCGGAAGAGCACCAATATTACCGGTTAGTGGTTAATAAGTCCGAAGAGATAATTAAGTATTACGGTTTCAGCCAGACGGATATTCCGGCGCTGGAAAATTTATCATTGTATGAGCGTTCCACGGGAAAACAGACCGACGTTGTTTCCAAAGAGATGTACACTTTTATCGATAAGGACGGCGACCGCGTCGGCATCCGGCCGGAAGCGACGCCGGGGCTGGTGCGCTCTTATATTGAGCACGGAATGTTCAACCAGCCGATCCAGCCGGTTAAGCTTTATTGGATCGGAAATTTAATGCGGCGGGAAAAGCCGCAGTCGGGGCGCTACCGCCAATTCAGCCAGATTGACTTGGAAATATTCGGCGAAGCCGGTCCGGTGGCTGATGCCCAGATTATTTTAATCGCCAACCGGATATTTAAAGATTTGCAGATTGACGTGCAGGTGCAGATTAACAGCATCGGCTGCAAGGAATGCCGGCCGGCTTATGTTGATAAATTAGCGGAATATTACAAGCAACGCCAGGTGCGCAATAAATTATGCCAAGACTGCAAAAAGAGGATGCTAAAAAATCCTTTGCGCCTGCTGGACTGCAAGGAAGAATCGTGCCGGGAGGCGCGCGCCGAAGCTCCGCAGATAGTCGATCATCTCTGTGAAGAGTGCCGCGACCATTTTGTTAAAGTGCTGGAGTATTTGGATGAACTGGACGTGATTTACAATCTCAATCCTTTTCTGGTGCGGGGGCTTGATTATTATAACCGGACTGTTTTTGAATTTTGGCCGGAAGAGAATGAGAACGCCCGCCAGAACGCCCTCGGGGGAGGCGGCCGCTATGATGATTTAGTTGAGTATATGGGCGGGCGGCCGACGCCGGCGCTGGGCTGGGGGCTGGGAGTAGAGCGCATTATTTTAAAGATAAAAGAAAATAATATTCCGCTGGCGGACGACGGCAAACCGGACATTTTTCTGGCCCAGCTGGGAGAAGCTTCCAAGCGGAAAGCCATGATTTTTTTTGAGGAGTTAAGGAAAAAGAAATACAAGGCCGCCCAGAATTTTGTCAAAGATAATTTAAAGTCCCAGCTGGAGCTGGCGGATAAATTAGGGGTTAAACTGACTTTGATTATCGGGCAGAAGGAGATGATGGACGAAACAGTTATTATCCGCGACATGGAGTCCGGCATGCAGGAAGTGTTTGATTTTAAAAAGGTTTATGAGGAGCTGGATAAAAGACTAAAATAATTTATGATTTTAGATTTTAGATTTCAGAATTAAAGCGATACGGCAGTTAAATCATAAATCTGAAATCATAAATCTAAAATTGTATTAAGATCGGAGGTGTTTATATGATAGAGATAAAACGAAAAAAGGGGGAATCCTTCGACGGCATGTACCGGCGGTTTGTTAAGCGCGTCCAGCAGTCCGGGAAAATAATTGAAGCGAAGGAAAACCAGTACTTTAAGCGGGAGAAAAACAAAAACGCGAAAAAGAAAAGCGCTTTAGTCGGTCTTAGCCTGCGCAAGCAGAAAGAATATTTAAGGAAAATCGGAAAATTGGAAGAAGAGCCAAAACGCCGCTGGTAAGCGGCAAGCACCAAATTCCAAGCACCAAATTCCAAATAAATTTTAAATATAAAATTATAAGTTCTAAAAACCACCTTCATTAATTATTTATAATTTAGAGTTTGAGATTTTTTTGGAATTTGGCACTTGGAATTTGGAATTTAAATAAGTTTCCCATGCAGAGAAAATTTACCCAGCACCAAAAAAAGCTGTTGATCAAATTAGCGGCTGTAAGTAGACATATTGGTGCTGGGTTTAACAAGGAGAATAAAAAAGTAGCCAAGAGATACTTATTGTTGGTATTATTGTTGGTTGCTTTTTTTGTCGCGCCAGCGCTTGCTTCCGCCGACGTTACTTATCCGGAAACGCCGACCGCTTTTGATAATACGGCCGGGCTGGAAGACGTTAAGGAGGATGTGTATTTGGAAAGCGGCACTGACATCCGGCTGATTATTGTCCGCTTAATAAATGTTTTTATTGGCCTGCTGGGGCTTATTTTATTAGGGCTTATTATCTACGGCGGCTGGCTGTATATGACTTCCGAGGGCGATTCG
>PFAR01000022.1:0-864 GCA_002773655.1 Candidatus Falkowbacteria bacterium CG10_big_fil_rev_8_21_14_0_10_43_10
AGAATAACTAAAACGGCGTACACAAGGTACGCCGTTTTAGTTATTCTCACAATTCGTCGGCACAAAATACTGCTGCTTTGACTTGACGCGTGTTTCCGGCTAAGCCGGAACATTTCCCCGAGGGGCACCATTCAAGGGGTTACCATTCAAGCCTAGGATCTCTTGAAGTGGTTATCGCGTGCTGTGTTTATTAAAGAACATGCCCATAAAATAATACTTGAATATGAATCTATTATGAAAAGATTAGAATGACATCTGCAGGGATATTGAAATGAGGGTTCCCTTGTTTGGCCAGCTTTCTATTTGTATTAAGCCATTGTGGCGCTCAACGATTTTTTTAACTATGGCGAGGCCAAGGCCGGCGCTTGTTTTGTTGTGTATTTTGATTTCAGTGCTTTTATAAAAAGGTTCAAATACATAAGGCAAGTCTTTGGGGGCGATACCTATTCCGGTATCCCGTATACTTATCGTGGCTTGGTCTTTGAAGCTACTCACTTGTACATATATGTATCCTCCCGGATTTGTGAATCTTATCGAGTTTTTAAGTATATTTAGATACATTTCTTCTATTGCTGCTTGATCCCCGAGTATCTTTATCGGCTCTGTTTTTACTTCTATTCCAATAGATTTCTTTTCTGCGAAAACTTTGATTTTTTCTATCAGATATTGAGCTAAATGAGCCAAATCAATTGGTTTGCATTCCAGCAGGCTAATATTGCTTTCGTAGTAAGAAAAATTGGCCAGGCTTTCAATGGTCTTGGACATCCTATCAACCTCTTCAATGTTACTTTTCATGACTGAAGCTGCGTCCTGGATTCTCAAGCTATTGCCGGCAGATAGTGCTATTTCAGAACTACTCCTTAT
>PFAR01000022.1:1025-15203 GCA_002773655.1 Candidatus Falkowbacteria bacterium CG10_big_fil_rev_8_21_14_0_10_43_10
TTTTTTCGAAAATAAAGAAAATGCTAGCAAACTTATCAGAACATTTCTCTTCAGGGAATAAACTTTACACCTATACCGACAACAGACATTACTCGCAAGATTTTGTCTGTTTTTTTTATTTAGTGAGCTCCCTAAATACATCTTCCATACTTACGCTCTTCCGGTTAAATTCCAAAATTGACCAGTTGTTCCGCATAACCGCTCCGGCAATATGTTCGCGCACATCTGCGCCTGCCCGCGGCTGTATCTCATAGCCGAAAATATCGTCCGCTTCCCTGTCTTTTTCCATAATCTCCATAATTGCTTCTATTTCTTTTAGCTTCTCCTTAATAATATCCTGCGGCCCTTTTATTTTTACATAGACAATCTCGCGGGCGCCGGCCGACTGCATTAATTCGTTAGGCGTTCCCTGTCCGGCTATCCGGCCGTTATTAATAATAACAACCCGGTCGCAGGTCGCCTGCACCTCGGATAAAATATGGGTGGAAAAAATAATGGTTTTATCGCGGCCGATCTGCTTTACTAAATTGCGGATTTCCACGATTTGGTTCGGGTCCAGACCGGTAGTCGGCTCGTCCAAAATCAAAATATCCGGTTCATGTATTATGGCCTGCGCCAGCCCGACTCTCTGGCGGTAGCCTTTCGACAGCTCCTCAATCGGCTTTTTGATCACTTTTTCCAGCCCGCAGTCTTTAATTACGCTTTTAATCCTGTCTTTAATCTTATCTTTAGGCACATCTCTTATTTCGGCAATGAATTTTAAATACTCATAAACTTTCATTTCGTTATACAGCGGCACCGTTTCCGGCAGGTAGCCTATTTTTTGCCTAATAGCTAAAGAATTCTGAATCACATTTAAATCTCCCACATGTACATTTCCGGCGGTTGGGGTCCAGAATCCGGTGATAATTTTCATCGTTGTGCTCTTCCCCGCCCCGTTCGGGCCGAGAAAACCCAAAATTTCCCCGTCCCGCACTTCAAACGAGATGGAGTCTAATATCTTATTATGGCCAATTGTTTTTGATAATTCTTTAACTGAAATCATAAATAATATAATGCGAATCTACAAATGCATAATGCATAACATAAATTTGGTGATTTGCATTATCTTGTTGCAGCAACCATTATAAAAATTTTTATTAAATAGCGCAAGAACATAAATTGTGGAAAAATATTTTATAACCTAAAACTCGTCAAGCGTTATAACGCGGATAATTACCTTATCTCCGCGCTGGATCTTCAGGCCTAAACGGTCGCCCGGCTTATACTTCTGAATTATATTAAACAAGGTGTTATTATCTTCGACTTTAATAGCGTTTATTTCAAAGACAATATCTCCCTCCGCCAGGCCGCCTTTGGCCGCCGGAGCATCCGGCAATACCGCCGGCTCTCCGGTATCGTCCCGTGTTATCCAGGCGCCGTTGTCGCGGAGCAGGTTATTTTTAACAGCGATTTCCGGAGTCAGCATAATATAGCGGATGCCGATGCGCGGACGGACAATCCGGTTGCTTTCCTTAAGACTCTGAATAATAACCCGGGCATCATTAATCGGTATGGCAAAGCCGATGCTCGAGCCGCTCTGGTCAATAGCGGTATTAATGCCGACCACCCGGCCGGATAAATCAATCAGCGGTCCGCCGGAATTTCCCGGGTTTATTTCCGCGTCAGTCTGGATTACATTATCCAGGGACTCTACATTACCCCGGTTATCGCTGGCGGCGATGCTACGGCCCAAAGCGCTGACAATACCCTTGGTTACGCTGTTTTGGTACTTGCCCAGCGAGTTGCCGATCGCCATCACGCTCATCCCCTGGACCAGCTGATCGCTGTCCCCCATTTCTATATATGGCAAATCCTTGTCAAAAATTTTTAAAACCCCCAGATCTTTCAGCGGATCCACGCCGATATACTGGGCGAAATATTTTTTGCCGCTATTTAAGATAATCTGATATTCGGCCACCTTAGGGTTACCGGCCTTTACTACGTGCCGATTGGTTAAAATATACCCGTCCGTTGAAATTAAAAATCCGGTGCCGCTTCCTACCTGGTTTTTTTGCTTTGTAACCTGCGCCCCCTGGCTGGAAATATTTATCACATCCTGATAATCATAGATAATAATACTGACGACCGCCGGAGAAACTTTATTAATCGCCCTGATCGTCGCCTCCTGCTCGTCCAGCTGTAAATCCACGGCCGCGGCTGTATTTAACCGCAACTGCTGCCACCCTAAAAGACCGGCCGCGGCGATGCTTAATGTTAAAACAGCGATAATATAAACATGCAAAATTTTATTTATTTTCATAAACTTATTTTAATTTATATGCTCTATTAATATATCACATTATTTATCCTCTGTACATTGCTTATCTTAAAGTAATATAATTAACTATATCAATATTCAAACAAAAAAAGAAAGTGAGGCAACCATGAATAACTTGGCATTGGCATACACCGAAGATATCGATAGCCTTCGCCGTTCTTTAAGCCAAAAGCCTCATATTACCCTGGATGAATTCCACTACTTGATTGAGTGCGAGGTCAGCTGCTTTCAGTGGCTGGAATCGCAAAAAGAGAAATGTGCAATAAATCCAGAAGAGGCTTTTGATATATGGAAACAGAGGCACGGCGATAATTTTCTTGGATATTGGGGAGGGAGAATAATAGTCTACGCCTAACCTAGCTGGCCTAACCTAACTGGGAACAACTTAATTGGTAAGCTGTTTCCTTTTTTTATTTCATAATCTCTTGCCAAAATTAATATTTATTGTTATTATATTTTTAACATCCAAATTCACGGTTGTTTTTTATAATGCGCCTATAGCTCAGCCTTGTAGATCCGCCAGCTGGCGGACTTTTAAGCTGATAGTATATGTTTTATGTTTATGTAATAATAAATGAAGAAAACAAAATTTATATCGGTCAGACATCTAACTTGGAAGAAAGATTAAAAAGACATAATAGTGTTTTAAAAAATAAAAAAACTTCTTATACTTCTAAAAATAGATGCGTAGACTGGAAATTAATTCATAAAGAATTGTACGATAACAAAAGTGAGACAATGAGGAGAGAAAAACAGTTAAAAAGTTACAAAGGAAGAGAATTTATAAGAAGTTTATTAAATATTGCGCCAATTGATATCTAAATGCGCCTATAGCTCAGCCTGGTAGAGCAACAGCCTTTTAAGCTGATGGTCGCAGGTTCAAATCCTGCTGGGCGCACAATTTTTTATTCAGGCCGTTGTAGCTCAGCTGGTAGAGCAACTCCATGGTAAGGAGTAGGTCCGCGGTTCAAATCCGCGCAACGGCTCAAAAAAACTTCATTGATTATGTGAGGTTTTTATTATTTTATAATATCCACTTGTTATAAAAAAAAATTGCGATAGAATAAAAGCAAAGAGATATTTTGCTCCTTTTTTAATTTACAATCGCAAGTATGAACAAGAAAAACAAATGAAAGGAGTTTGCTATGATAAACAGAAGCCGTTTTATGGTGTACGGGGGTATTGGCAATCACGCCTTTGACCAGAGTGTGCTGGAAATTGCCAATAACCTGACCGGATTAAGTTTAAAATTTACTCATGTATGGCATCAGCGTTTCCCGGATGGAGAATCGGCTTTTGGACTGGAAAAATTCCAACAAATTCCCGACAAAGATATTATCATCTTCTCCTGTCCGATTAACGACAAGCTGGAAAACGAGCTGGAGGACATGATAACGGCTTGCAAATGGCAATATGGAGCCAAGTCAGTAACAGTGGTGCTGACTTTTCTCCGCTATCGCCGCCAGGACCACGAAGAAAAACAGCAGGAGATTACCCGTCTGCGCTGGTTTATTTTCAAACTGAAAAATATCGGCGCCGATCGAATAGTGGTTACCGAAACCCACTCTCTGAAAAATACCCGCAAATTCTGCGAAGATTGCGAAATGAAACTTTTTGTTTGCGACCCGACTCCCCAGTTCGCTGAAGCGATTAAGGGGACCATCTCCTCCAGCGGTTTGGAAAAAGTGAGAATCTACTCGCCGGACTATGGTTCAGTCGGACGAGCGATCACTCTGGCTAAGCTGATTGGGACCACCGTCGTCGCCACTCCCAAAGAACGATTGTTCGGCGATGACATTTCAATCTCCAGCGGCTTTAACGAACAAGAGTTTATAAGTCGCATACACGCGGAATATGGATCGGAAGTTTCGGTTTCCTGCAATTTGGCTGAAATTGCCGGAAAGCAACTGTGGATGAGGGAAGATGAGATCAGCACTGGCGGAACCAGCGTCAGCACCTCCCGCTTGTTGCGCGACCACAAAGCCAGCGGCGTTCATTTAATCGCCACCCACGCGGTCTGCACTCCGGGGTGGAAAATGAAACTATTCCCTGATAATGGCCGCCAGCCCTTTAACAGCATTTGGTTCGGCAATATCCGCCCGCGCGGCGACGGCGGCAGTTCTTATGAGGAATCAACCGGCGGCCGGATTAACGAGGTTGACCTATCACCAGCCGTAGCCGGCACCTTAGTTGAAGTTTTACAGCAAATATCGGCCGAGAGTTAATCTTCCCGGCTTTTTTTATTTTTATCCAGCACCGTGCCCGAATACACTGCGGTCTCTGCCGCAGGGATGAAGGGCTATCATCATTCTTGCCGCAGGGTTTAATACCCTGCGGTCAAGGTGCTGGATTTATTGCATTTTTTATATTTTAGAGTAAGATAAAATCCACAATTATTTTGATCCTTGCCAAAAAAATAAAACTCGCGAAAGGAGCATGAAATGCTCGAAAAAATCATATCTTTTTTAGGCCTAGTATCCTATAAGCGCCTTATTCGTCCCCTGCTTTTCTGGCTGACGAAGAGGGACCCGGAGATCGCCCACCAATGGGTAATCAGACGTTTGCGCCAGCTTGGCCGGCATATTTTGATTAAAAAATGCCTCAGGTGGTTTACTACAGAAAAAGATCTAAGGTTAAGGCAAACTGTCTGCGGACTGAATTTTCCCCGGCCGATTGGTTTGGCCGAAGGATTTGTTAAAGACCCGCTAGCTCTGCCCGGATTGGCAGCATTAGGACCGGGTTTCATTATCGCCGGTTCTTACACTGCTAAGGAACAAGCCGGAAACCCCCGCCCGCGAATCTGGCGTTTTCCAAAACAGGGAACTCTTATTAACTTTATGGGCCTGCCAAATGTGGGCGCGGAAAAAGCCGCGGAAGAATTCCGAGAATTTCGCGAACTTACCGAAAAATACCCCGGACTGAAGCCGAATATACCAATTGGCATCAGTATCAGCATGAGCGCCGGAACAACTCCAGAAAGAGCTCCGGCTGATTATTGCCAAGCGCTTGAATACCTGTATCCGCACGGCGATTTCATTGTTATTAACATCAGCTGCCCCAACTCTGTAGGTATTGCTGCGCTTCAGGGGAAAGAATTCGCCAATCGCCTGCTGGAAGCGATTATGCGAATGGTGAAACTGTTAGCCGCAAGAGCAGACAAACCGCCGAAACCGATCTTCGTTAAAGTTTCTCCGGATTTACTTTGGGAGGAGCTTAACGACTTTCTGGAAGTTTGCCAGAAATATGGAGTAAACGGCATTATCGCGGTCAACACGACCATCAAGCGCGAAGGATTGAAAGGCGAGAATATTCCAGACAAGGGCGGAATGAGCGGTCCATTACTTTATGAAAGAGCCTGCGAATTTATCCGTTACATTCGCCAAAAAGCACCAAAACTGATAATTGTCGGGGTGGGTGGAATTAATACCGGTAAGGATGCTTTTGATATGATACTCGCCGGCGCCAACCTGGTGATGGCTTATACCGGCTTCGTCTATCAGGGTCCTATGTTCTTTCGCAGCGTCAACTGCGAAATTCTACGCGAAATGGAAAAAGATAAAATTCCGCACATTATATATCTGCATAGCGACAAACCCAAGCCATAGTCCCCAATTTTTGACGGAAATTATTAAAGGGGGGACTTTTTTTATTCCTACGAATTTTATATTTGTATAGGAGATAAAAAAATCCAGATTCCTAGAAATCTGGATACCCTCCTTATTTTCCAGCTTATTCCTACCCGGCGAGCCAATAGTTTATTTTACAATTTTCCAATTCATGACATTTTCAGCTATGAAAGGAACTACGCCCTTAATTTTCTCCGGCACCATCCATGGTTCGCGGACCAAGGTGATTGTTTCTTCACTGGGTTTCAAACTGTGGAATTTAGGGCCGTTGAGGGAACAGAACGCTTCAAACTGGTGTAAACCGTTCTCCAGGCCAATCCACCGTTCAAAAACGCTGAGATACAGGGGCAAAGCCACTATTTCATTAAAAATCCCGGCGTTGGGCGGTATCTCGCCGTTCTCTCCGCGATAGCACTTCGTTTCCGGCGAATGCGGCGCTGAGTCCGTTCCTAAGAAAAATTTTGGACTCCCGCTTATCATCGCCTGAATCACCGCTTCCACGTCTTCTCGCGATTTGGCAATCGGCTTGCAATAATTATGCGGGAAAACGATGCAACCGGAAGCGTCCAGCACGTCGCTTGTGCTAATTATAACGTGCTGGGGCGTTATAGTGGCAACCACATTCTCCGGCGCGGCTCCCACTAGTTCCACCATTGCGGCAGTGGAAACATGCTCTACGGCGATTTTTAATTCCGGAAAATCTTCAATGAGCTTTATAAGATATGGAATCGCCCGCTCTTCCCGCTCAACTTCCGGAATCGGTTTGCCAGTCTGCGGATTCTCAATCAGTTCCTAATGGCAGGAAAAAACCATACCGAGTTGCTGCGCTCTTTCCAACACTGGATAATATTTTTCCAGCTTCGCGAGAGCGACTCCGGCATTCGGATCTTCGCCTTCCCCTGAACCGGTTGAGGTCCCTCCTGGGATAAGCTTTAAGATGCGGACTCCGACTTCATGGGCACCGGAAAAAATATCAGGTGTCATCCGGTTTACGAGCATAACAGTCATTATCGGGTCAAAACCGGGGGCGGCGTCCACTATCCTTTTCCGGTATTGCTGGGCATCTACCCCTGTCACAATCGGTGGCGACAGATTTCCCATGACCACTGCCCGCGAAAAAATGCCGGCGGTTATCGGAGCGACCGCTTTCAGCATTTTTCCGTCCCTTAAATGAACGTGACCGTTAAACAGCTTTCTAATAATTATCTCCTTAATCATGAGAATTCTCCTTTCGGGAGGTATTTTTTGCCTTAATTGTTTTAATTTAAACACTAATGAATGCTTTAGTCAATTTGTTAAAAAACTGTTCTCAACTTGTGTTAAAACACGCCTTGATTTATACTCCCCCGCCCTATACAATGAATACACATCTATTATTGTCATTTCGACCGAGCGAACGTAAGTGAGCGAGTGGAGAAATATAACTATATCCTTCGGTTTAGTTTATCCCGAGCGTAGCCGAGGGACTCGCAATAACAACAGCTAAAACATGCCGGATATAAATGAAACAATTGGAAAAATGCCACCGCAAAATCTGGAAGCCGAGATAGCGCTGCTGGGCGCTTTAATGATTGACAAGGACGCGATTATTAAAGTGGCGGACATCGTCAACGAAGAAGATTTTTATAAGGACGCACACGGAAAAATATATAAAGCCATGCGCGAGCTTTTTTCCCGCAACGAGCCGATTGATATTTTAAGCCTATCCAACCGGCTGGAAGAAAAAAAACAGCTGGAGAGCGCCGGCGGCCGTTCATATCTGGCCAAGCTGTCCGCCTCGGTGGCGACCGCTTCGCACGTGGTTAATTACTCTAATATCGTCCAGCGCAAAGCCACCTTAAGGCGGCTGTTGCGGGTCAGCGCGGAAGTTTCGGAATCATGCTACGAAGAAGAACAGGGCGTGGACACTATTTTAGACAAAGCCGAGCAGATGCTTTTTAACGTATCGCAAAAACATTTAAAAAATATCTTCCTGCCGATTGATAATCTTTTAACCGAAGCCTTTGAAAGAATCGACGATCTGCACAAACAGGGCGGAAAACTGCGCGGCCTTCCAACCGGCTTCACTGCCTTGGACGGCCTGCTGGCCGGCCTGCAAAAATCAGATCTGGTTGTTTTAGCCGCCCGCCCCAGTGTCGGCAAAACCAGCCTGGCGATGGATATCGCCCGCCAGGTCGCCGTAAAATCAAAAACGCCGGTGGGGATATTCAGCCTGGAAATGAGCAAAGAGCAACTGGTTGACCGGATGCTCTGCGCTGAAGCCAATGTCGGGCTCTGGAAAATGCGCACTGGAAAACTTTCCGACCGCGAAGGCGAAGACGATTTCTCCCGCATCGGCCATGCGATGGGGACTTTGTCCGAATCGCCGATTTATATTGATGACTCGGCCAGCCTGAATATTATGGAGATTAAAACCAAAGTGCGGAGATTGCAGATGGAAAAAGGGCTGGGGCTGGTTATTATTGATTATCTGCAGTTAATGGAAGGCCGCGGCAAATATCAGGATAACCGCGTACAGGAGGTGGCGGAAATAACTCGCGCCTTGAAAGTTATCGCCCGCGAACTCAATATTCCCGTGCTGGCTTTATCCCAGCTGTCGCGCGTAGTGGAGCAAAGCCGCCCGGCCATTCCAAAATTATCGCATTTAAGGGAGTCCGGTTCGATTGAACAGGACGCGGATGTGGTTATGTTTATTTACCGCAAGTCGGCCGACCGCAATTACCGCGCGGAGGAAATTCCGGAAAACGAGCGCTATATCGCCGAAATCCATATCGCCAAGCACCGGAACGGCCCGACCGGCAACGTTAAACTATTCTTTAACGAAGAGACAGTCAGCTTTAAAAATTTAGATACTAAGGTGGCCGCGGAAGCGCCGCCGCAATTTTAATATATTTAATTGTCATTCCGAGCGAATCCGCCAGCTGGCGGAGAAGCCGAGGGATATAGTTATATTTCTCCGCTCATTCGCCCGCCAGATCGGCGGGCTCACTCGGTCGAAATGACAGAAAAAAATATGTTTTCAAAGTTAAAACAAATCAAAGACCTTCGCTCGCAGGCAAAAAAGATGCAGAACGCCCTGGCCGGCGAATCCGTAACTATAGAAAAAAGCGGCGTTAAAATGGTAATGAACGGCAATATGGAAGTTACTGAATTTACAGCTGCCGATAATATTTCCAAAGAAGCGCTGGTGCAATTAACGCCCGGCATTGTCAACAATGGCATTAAGGACGTGCAAAAAATCATGGCGCGCAAAATGCAAGAGATGGGAGGTATCCCCGGAATTTCTAATTAACCTAATTGCTCTAATTTCTAATTAATATCCAAATACCAATATCTAATCTTATTTTGGTATTGGATATTAGTTATTGGAATTTGATTAAGTTAATTAGATATTAGAAATTTATGCTTAAGGTGATGTGCTTCGGCACTTTCGACGGTCTGCACCAGGGACATTTGTCATATTTCAAACAGGCAAAAAAACTGGGTGATTGTTTAATGGTGGTGGTAGCGCGGGACATAAACGTGGAAAAGATAAAAGGCAGACTGCCGCGGCAAAATGAACAAATCCGATTAAACGCAGTTGCTAAATTGTCTTTTATCAACGAAGTATGCCTGGGCAACGCCAAAGATAGGATGGCGGTTATTAGAAAATTTAAGCCGGATGTTATTGCTTTGGGATACGACCAAGAAGCAGATACTGAAAAATTACAAGCAGAGTTTCCTGATATAAAAATTGTCAGATTAAAAGCGTATCAGCCGGAAAAGTATAAGTCGTCCTTAATGCGCTAATAACTTATAACATATAACTTGTTGGGTAAACTCAATATGTGTTATACGTTATAAGTTATAAGTTATCTATTATACTGTTGTGCGTTTACCCTCTTCCATCCAAAACTGCATTGACGCCTTTTCCCAGCTTCCCACGATCGGCCGAAAATCCGCCGAGCGTTTTGTATTTTACCTGTTGCAAAAGGACCAGAACGAACTGGATAATTTCGCTGAAGCGATAAAAAATTTAAAAAAAGGCATAAAAAAATGCGCGATTTGCGGCTGCATTGATGAAACCACTCCCTGTCTTGTCTGCGCCGACGCCAAAAGGGATCGGGCTAAAATATGCGTGATCACCAATACGCGCGACCTGATTTTAATTGAAAATACAAAGATTTACAACGGGCTATACCATGTCTTGGGGGGAAATATTGATGCAATTAACGGTATAACTCCGAAACAGCTTAATATTAAGCCCCTGCTTGAGCGCCTGCGGAACCAAAATGGCGGAGTTAGGGAAATTATTTTAGCTTTAAACCCGACTTTTGAGGGAGAAACCACTTCCTTGCATTTGACCAATGTATTGAAAAACTATAATATTAAACTCACTCGGCTGGCGCGCGGCCTTTCTGCCGGTAGCGACCTGCAATACGCCGATGAGCTAACGATAAAAAACGCGATTCAAAATCGAAAATAGGAGGTAAGCTGATGAACTTTTTCAGCATTGACTTCCGGACGTCGGCGACAAAACCCTGGATAGTCTGGTCCTTAGCGGTTCTTTTGACTGCGACGCCATGGCTGTTGATATTCTCTTGTGTGGATTTCTTCGCTGATTTTTCTTTATCTGCGGTTGGCTTAGCGTGCTTAATAGTTCTCGCGCTAACAGTTGTCTTCTTGTTGTTTATATCCCTAATAATCCGCCAAGAAAGGAGAGTAGCTCCCTTTTGGAGCGAAACTATCGCTTTGGCGCTGGCAACAATAATCGCATTGCTTGTCATTTCGCTTAAAAAATTATTTGCCAGAAATAAAAAGCTGCCCCAAATTTGAGGCGGCTCTTTTTTATATTTGATGCGATTTAATAATTACCCAATCTTTTCAATCTTGACTTTAGTGTAAAGCTGGCGGTGCCCTATTTTTCTTTTATAGCGGGTTTTGTTTTTATATTTTACCACGGTTACTTTTTTATCCTTGGCGGTCTCC
Organism: Candidatus Falkowbacteria bacterium CG10_big_fil_rev_8_21_14_0_10_43_10; assembly: GCA_002773655.1. Taxonomy (GTDB): domain Bacteria; phylum Patescibacteriota; class Patescibacteriia; order Patescibacteriales; family XYC2-FULL-47-12; genus 1-14-0-10-43-10. The sequence continues at coordinate 11,940 of PFAR01000022.1, forward strand.
AATATTTCAGCGGTAACTTTGTCTCCCAGCGAAGGCTGGCCCAAGTCCTTGATTTCGCCGTCGGAATCAGCAATTAACAGCGTTTCAAATTTAACTTTTTTTCCCCGTTCGCCGGCCAATTTTTCCACTTTTAAAGTTTCTCCTTCTTCAACTTTGTACTGCTTTCCGCCGGTTTTGATGATTGCTATGTTGCCCATATTTCTCAATTTATTGATTTATTAGTTTATTAATTTATTAATATCTTTAAACAGTGTTGCGTATAAACATGACTTTAACTATCTTATATATAACATTAGTTTTTGTCAACTCCAATTCTTTTTTGGCATAAATACAGAGGCAAAAGCCAACAACACCATTATTATTGCTAAAATTCCTAAAGCAATAACCTTCTCCTGACTTTGCAGGTAAAGGGCGGCGCTGCCGAAAACAGCCGCCAGAATGTAATACACGAAAACTGTCTGCCGCTGGGATAATCCCATGTCCAAAAAGCGATGGTGCAGGTGCTGGCGGTCGGCGAATTTAAACGGATTTTTTCCCTGCCAGAGGCGCCTGACAATAATCCAGGCTACGTCCATAATGGGAATGCCCATAATTAATAAAGCGATGGCGATTTTCCCGCCGGAAATTACGGCCAGCACCGCGATAATATAGCCGATCAGCAGGCTCCCGCCCTCGCCTAAAAAAATTTTGGCCGGATAAAAATTAAATGCTAAAAATCCCAGGCAGGCTGCCGCGAATATTAATCCCATTAATCCCACGTCCGGCTGATAATATCTGGTAGTCATGGTAAATAAAAAAATAATTATCCCGCTGATAGCTCCCAAGCCGCCGACCAGCCCGTCAACTCCGTCCAAGAGCTTAGTGGTATACATCATCCCCATCAGCCAAAGAAAAGTAAAGGCGGCGGAGGCGGCGCCGCTGAAATATAACAACCCCCCGGCCGGATTAGTTATTTTTATAATTCCTATTCCTCCGGCAATAACCGCCAAACTGGCCAAAACCGGAAAAATAATCTGCCGCTGCGGCTTTAAATTATATTTATCGTCTAAAAATCCTCCCAATATTAAAATACAAGCGCCAATAAAAAAACTGATTAAATGCGCGCCGGACAATCCCCTCGCCAGGATATCTTCCCGCGCTATCCAAAGCATAATAAAAAAACTAAAAAAAATAGCGATTCCGCCTAAAAGAGGAACGGCCTTTTTATGGATTTTTCTCTCTCTGTCCGGCTTGTCTACAATACCAAGTTTTCGGGCAAAAATCTTTACCGTTATAGTTGAAAGTACCGACAGAAGCAAGGATGAAAAAAAAATTGCTGTTAATTGCATAAAAAATTTTCAATCGCCAATTTACAATTTCCAATGTTCAATTGAAAATTAGTGATTGAAAATTATAATCCGCTTTTATATTATTTTAATATCTTAGTGTACGGCACTCCCGTTTCCTGGGACACTATTTTCGCGACTATTATGTCAGTAATATTGCGGTCATAATCAGCCGCGGCCTTTTGGGAAACTTTTTTTAACAGCTCCACCGCCCTAGCAGGCAGGGCTCTTCCGGTTAAAAACTCACGGCTGGCCCGCAGGGCCGTTATTAAAGCGCTGTAGCTGAAAAAAACTTTATATTTTTCTTCAAATTTAACGACGCTACCGGCGGCGATCCGCATCAGGCTGCTTTCATCCGGCTCGTTGATTTTTATATTGTGCGCCCCGGGAGCGGACAATTCTTTTTCCGCGGTGGCGATCATTTTAAAAGCGGCGGGATAACGGCTGAGTATGTTTAAAATCTCGCCGCTGATATTTTCAATGACTAAAATGGCGTTGCCGGCCTTATTAAGCTCGTGGATTATTACCAATAATTTCTTTTCTAAATTAATTCCAGGCGCTTCTTCTTTAACTTTTTTAACGTCAAGCCGCAATAGGCGCTTATTATGCAAAACGCGCGGCACATCATCTTCAACAATAAGCTCGGCCAAATTCTTGACAACCGCCTTTTTTCCGACGCCGTCCGGTCCGACTAAAATAATTTGGTTCTTTTTTTCGGCAAAGGCCTGAAAAATTTTCTCTATTTCTTTTTCATGCCCGGCGAATACTTCGGTAAATTCCTCCTGAATCTGGCGGGTTAAATCCCGGCAATAGTAATTTAAAATGGGAGTGGCTACCGCGTCAGTCGCGGCATTAAATTTATTTCGCAGCACTTTCTCCCGGTTCTTTTGATACTTATATTTTTTAACAGTAAACCGGTCGCTGATTATCAGCCAGTCGGCCGCGTCCTCTATTTGCTTTAAATTTACTTTTAATTCATTAAATACGCTCCGTAAAATTTTCCCTTCTTTAGCCAGGGAAACGACCAAATCCAGTATACCGACCCGTCGGCGCCTGTTATCTCCGGCCTGCAAATATCCCTCCACCAGGCTTTGCCTTAATTCCCGGCTGATAATCAGAGCGGCTTTATCATCCTCATTCTTCGCTTCAATTTTCTCCAGTGCCTCTTTCAGTTTAGGCCCAAGTTTTCCCCGGTGGATGCCGAGGCGGGAAAAAAGAGCTGTTACCCGCTTAGCCTCCACATTTTTCTCTTTTTCCTCGGGGTTATTAAGCGCCGCCATCAGCACATGCGCCGGCGTTAGCTCTTGGTGCCTGAATTCCATGGCCAAAGAATAAGCTTTTTCCAATAGTTTTATTAAATCCGGCTCATAACTTTGGAAAACATCAATTTTTGTCCTGAAAGTTTTAAGCTCGCGCCAATTATTCGGCACAAATTGCTTTTTTTTCAATAATCTCTGATACTGGCGGTAGGAGCGAAGTTTAACCGGCGGATATTTTTCCCGATTCCGATAATACCGAAAATAGGCGAACATTAAAAACAGCAAGCCGACCCAAAAATACAAAATCAATCCGCTCTTAACCCCCCAAAAACTCAAAAAAATTCCAGCGTAAATTTTGTAATTTTCGGCAATGGCATTGTCTTTTATCCAAAGCGCCAGCCCAATCACGCCGCCGAGGCCGGCAAGCAGGCTGATAACATTTATTGTCCGGTCAAAAATAATACCGCTTTGGCGCACGATAATTTTTGCCGGAGTAATGTCATAACCCCAGTACAAAAAATCGTTTTTAATAAAAGTGCCCAAGCTAATGCCGCCGCATTCGTTGCAAACTAAATTAGCCGCTGTTTTACCAACGCCGTTGCATTTAGGGCAAGTGACGAATTGGGAGGATAGATTAGACATTGAAAATTATTATATTTATTATTACTCTATTTTATTGG
>PFAR01000033.1:0-14603 GCA_002773655.1 Candidatus Falkowbacteria bacterium CG10_big_fil_rev_8_21_14_0_10_43_10
TGGGGGTTTTGCTCAAAAAAAGTTCGAACATCAATCAAAAAACACCGCCAGTTGGGAAATGTCTTTGTTGGCTTGCCCTCTGCGAGGGCTCGCCAGCCGATTTTAAGCGCAAATTGAAATTTTTTATCTTTCAAAATGAAGTTCGAGCCGATATTTTTTAGGAATGCTCGGATTTCTTGAAGGAAGAACAAGTTTTGTTTCCGGCTTTAGAAAAGAAAGGGATACCAAACGAGGGCGGGCCTATCGGTATGATGCTCATGGAGCATACGGCTAAAAGAGATTATCTTGTCAAAATGAGAGAGGACTTACAGGAAAATAATAATATTAAACTCAAAGAAAATACCCAAGCTATGATTTCTCTTTTGCGAGACCATATTTATAAAGAGGACAATATTTTATATCCATGCGCCCAAGATACGCTTACAAAAGAAGAACTAGCAAGTCTCGCCTCACAATGCGCAAAAATTAAAATTAAAAAATGAAACTGGGCATTATTTTACAATCTAACAAACCGGAACACGCGTGGAATACATTCCGTCTGGGAATTACTGCGCTTAAAGCGGGTCATCAAGCAGAAATCTTTTTAATGAACGAGGGGTCGGAGCTTGATACTATTCCCGACAGCAAGGATTTTAATATTTCTGCAAGAGTGACGGAGTTCAGAGAATTGAAGGGTGAAATTTACGCTTGCGGCGTTTGTCTGAAATTACGCGGCAAGAAAGAAAGCAAGGTGTGTCCGATTTCCACGATGTCCGACTTGCTCAAAATGGTTGAGAGTTCGGACAAAGTATTAGTTTTTGGCTAATTTAGGAGAATTTATGAAAATTATTCCTCGTGAATCAGCAACAGCTCTCAATTCTCAAGAGCAGAAAATAAACTGGAAATATCAATTTCAGCAGTACGGCATGGCTTTTACAGCTGCAGCGATTTTGTTTGTTGTTTTGTCACTCTATCTTTTCTATCGCCGCGGATACTACGATCTTTATATTGCCAATAAAGTTTTCGCTGGGGTGGCCACAGTACTTCTCGGTGTCGTTATTCTTATTGGTCCTGGAAGCCGCCTTTTTTCCTTTCCTGACCGTTATGTTCAGTACCGAAAAGAGCTGGGAATCATTGCTTTTCTTTTAGCTTTGACTCACAGTATCGTTTCATTTTTCTTTTTGCAGGACAAGTTTCCTGTACAGAAATTTTTGAGTACAGACTGGTGGCCATTTGTCTTCGGTCTCATAGCTACCGCCGTTCTTATTGCAATTTTTTTTATCTCTAATGATTGGGCTATGATGACACTCGGCAGAGAAAGGTGGTGGCGGTTGCAATACTGGGGCGTGCGTCTTGCTTTTGCTTTTATTCTGTTTCACGTTTTTATTATGAAGTGGAGTGGATGGGTAAAATGGTACCAAGTTGGTGGGAGTAAAGAGTTAGCGCATCCGGAATGGCCCGGCGCGGGTCTCCTTGTGGGCTGGTTTATGGTCTTTGTGTTTTTTATACGCTTAGCTGAATTCGTCAGTCCGAGACTTGGACGCGTGGCCTGTTATATAAGTGCCGTTGTGTTACCATTTATTTACATTGCAACCTTCTGGTGGGGAAGACAATTTATTGAATAAAAAGAATTTGCCGCCAAAGAAAAACTTGAAATCGTCCAATCCGAAAGGGTCGCTTCCGCAGGCGGGCGGAAGGGGGTTTGGGGGGAATTCCGCCCGCCCTACAAATTTTGGGCGAAATCTGTTCGAATTTTTTCAAACGCACACCGCCAGATTACCAAGTTAGAACTAAGATGAAGCAAGGGTATCTAATCTTCAAAAACAAACAGTTTCTCAATACTGGTTTTCAATGTTTTAGCAACAGTATAGGCCAATCCTAGCGAAGGGTTGTATTTGCCTTGTTCGAGAAAAACTATGGTCTCGCGTCTGACATTTGCGAGACGCGCCAATTCTTCCTGTGTCATATTCAGTTTTTGACGAAAATCTTTGATGTGATTCTTCATAATTTATGATTATTTCCTGCACTCCGTGATTGGTGCAGGAAAATCTGGATGGCCATGCATTACCCACTGGCCGTTTTGACAGAGCCAATCATCTTCTCCACTAAAAAGTCTTAGCCCCGCCAAAGCCAAGATAACAATTATTACAAAACCAATGATCAGGTAAATTTTCTTTTTTGCTAAAAGTGAAAACTTTGAATAGTAGTGAAAAATCAAAGTATATAGCAACATCAAGAAACATACTGAATAGGCTAATGTAATAGCGACAGCTTCATATGAAGGATTTAGGCTTCTATTCGCGTAAAGGAACAGCATAACGATGATGGCGAACCAGCTGAAAATTCGGATTGCCAGTCTGGCCGCTTTGCCACCCACTTCATAATCTCTTTCATCGGCCATAATCTCTTTGGCTTTTCCTCTCAAAATTTGCAGGGCGGCAATGGCGATGCCTATCGCCATGACGGGAACCAAAAAATTCTCTCTTGCCACGGCTAAGCCTATGACTACAGCCAAAATTATTACTATTATTAATTTGATTACTTTAAATTGTTTTAATGTCATATGTTTATTATCCTAACAATTAATCAATAGATCTTTATTAATTCAACCTTTATGTTAGAAATATATCACATCACCAAAAAACAATCAAGAGACTTTAGTTACAAAGGTTGTTTGTTGTTTTAATAGACTTTTTGTGCAAAAGTTTGAATGTCAAAATAGGCTGGATTTTCTTTGTAAATTCGGCGTAATTGGCGTATACTTTTATCAATATCCTTGAATTTGAGCCACTTTTTCGGTTCAAACTTCGGGACATCGCCACCGCCAGATGTCCAAGTTTGAACCAAAACAGTATTCGCCTAAAATACTGTTTTTTGGTATAATGGAATAGTAAAACTTAATCATCGCTTATATGAAAACCGTCATTATTTTAATAGAACTTAGCACCTATATTTTAACCGCCATTGTGATTATCCACGCCTGGAGAAAAAAACCTTATTTTGTTTTTGTGATCTTGGCCGCGATAATTTTTGGTTTTTTGGCGGAATATTCCGCCGTCAGTAAAATTCCTCAACCTTATAATTACCCCCACTCTCTTATTGCCTTGCCCGGACCGGTGCCGCTTAATATCTGTCTGGGATGGGGGATAATAATTTACGCCGCCATGCAGACGGCGGAAAAATTAAAGACGAAATGGTGGCTTAATTCTTTAATCGCCGGGTTTTTGGCGGTAATTATTGATTTTGCCGAAGACCCGCCGTACGTAAAAATGGGGCTGTGGGAATGGACGCCGCCGCATCCGGAGGCCTGGTTTGGAATCCTTTGGAGCAATTACGTCGGCTGGTTTTTAATCGTAGTGATTTTTGTTTTTATACTTGAGCTAATAACCCGCTTTTTCCCGACAGGAAAGCATGTTTTAAGGGACGCCGTAATTCCTTTTGTTGCGGTTATCTTTTCTTTTGCCGTTTTTATGGGCGCGATACTTAGCTATTTCTGGATTATTAATCTGGGCTGGAACTGGCTGAACGAATCTTTGCTGACTATGATTATTTTTACAATTTGCGCCGTCCCGGTTGTTCTGAATATCCCGAAAATGGACCGGAATAATAAAATAGACTGGGTAATTCTCGCTGTTCCGTTATATATATTTTTTTGGGCTTTAGTCGGCTTTTTTTCAACCGGGCTTTATTTCGAAAAACAGGCGCTCGTTATCGTTATACCGTTTGTAATAATTATCAGTATGCTCGGCTACCTATGGCCCAGCCTGAACGTAATCTGCAAGAAGAAATAGTTTATATACTTTTGTTTGTCATTCTCGCGAAAGCGGGAATCCCGTTATTTTTTAGATTCCCGCTTTCGCGGGAATGACAGAAAGATTAGAGGGAATGACAGAACAAAGATTTAATTAATTTGTAATTAAAGGAGGTATGCTTAAACTTAAAAGAATATTAAAGGCGGTATTTTTGGGTTCCTGGCTGCCCTGGTTGCTGTTAATCACGTTTACCGCATATATATTATTCGCGCCGGTGAGGGGAATAATAGACCCAGTTAAGGTTCCGCAAGATGACGCTTTTTTGCCCGAGGAGGACGTCCAGTGGTGGTACTGGACAGGGCATCTTGAGTCAAAGGAAGGGAAAAAGTTCGGCTTTGAAATATGCTTTTTTACTTTTGATTCATTTTTTTTCTTCAAGGACCAGTTAATCCAGGCGGCCATTACCGATGTTGATGATAACTCGTTCCATTTTAAAGAATATGTTAGAACTTTCAGCTTACCAGATGAGATGCCTAACAGCTTTAGCTTAAGCTCGGATAAGCATAATAAAATAACCGCCGTCGGCAGCGGCGGGTATGATACCCTGCACAGCGAAGTTGATAACTATATCCTGGATTTAAAGCTTGAGCCTGTAAAAGACGACATTATTCATTATGAGGGCGGGCCGCACATCTACCGCATGGGTGGATTTACCTACTACTACTCGCGCGTCGGGATGAAAACCGAAGGGACTATAAAAGTCGGCGATACGGCTTATGACGTCAGCGGCATAACCTGGTTTGACCGCCAGTACGGCGAGCTTTATAAAGCTATAAATACCGGCTGGCAGTGGTTCGCTATCCAGCTCGATGACAACCGGCAGATTATGCTTTATGACATTAACGGCGCCGAGGACCGGATGGAAAGCTATGTCGCGATTACCGACGCGAAGGGCGAGACCCGCGACTACGGTCCGGAGGATTTTACCGTGGAAATTCTTGACCACTGGACAAGCCCGGATACAGGAATAGTCTACCCAAACGGATGGAAATTAAACGTTAAGGGCGAGGAATGGATTGTGGAACCGATGGTTAAGGACCAGGAACTGCAGGGGCAGCATCATTTTTGGGTCGGACCCGAGTACTGGGAAGGCGCTTCCCTAGTAAAGAAACCTAATGGCAAGGTTATCGGCAAGGCCTATGTTGAGTTGAATGGATTTAAGAAAGAATAAACGCAGGTGTTAAATTGGCGGTCGATTCGGATTTAAAATATATAATAGAAAGTGAAATAAAATCGCTTTATTAGGCGATTTTATAATTGGGCAAGATTTTATTAAGGTAGTATAAAAAATGATATATTGGCAATTTGTCCTTGTCAGAAAAAATCTTTTCAGCTAATATTAAGTGGTATTATATGCGATTTATTCCCGTAAAAACGCGGCCGATAATGCCGCCTAAGGATAATATCTATCCGGTTTTAGATAAATATTTACCCTCGCTCAACGAGGGTGATATTGTGATAATAACATCAAAAATTTTAGGCATTCATCAAGGTCGTTGCGTCAAGATCAATAAAGATACGCGTGATGAAAAAGACGCTCTGGTCATGAAAGAGGCTGACTATTATATTCCGCGCAAATACGTGCCGCATGAATATTCTTTGACGATTAAAGACAACACTTTAGTCGCGGCTGCGGGGATTGATAGGAGCAACGGCAACGGTTATTATATTTTATGGCCAAAAAATACCAACAAACTCTTGCAAGAGATGTGCGGTTACTTGAAAAAAAAATATTGTTTGAAAAAACTCGCGTTGATTGCTATTGACAGCCACAGTTTGCCTTTGCGCCACGGTACGACCGGTGTTGCTATGGGGTTTTTTGGATTAAAGCCGCTTAAAGACTACCGGGGCGCGCCGGATATTTTCGGCCGCAAACTTAAAGTGAGCCGAGCCAATATTGTTGATTCATTAGCTTCTATTAGTAATCTTTTGATGGGGGAAAGCAACGAGACTACGCCCCTGCTTATTATACGTGGCGCACGTTTCATTGAATTTTCCGATGTCCAGACTTATCGGCAGCTTATTATGAATAATAAACAGGATTTTTTTTACCCGTTGCTTAAAACATTTCATAAAGGCAAACGGAAAAATTAGTCATTCCGCGCAACCAATTAACTAATCAACTGATTAACTGTGTGTTTATGCCCGAGCTTCCCGAAGTAGAGACAATCAAAAATGATTTGTCTAAAAAAATTATAGGCAAAAAGATCATAGATGCAGTTGTAAAAAAACCGCGGCTGGTTAAAAGCGGGGCTAAAAAGTTTGTTAAAATATTAAAAGGCAATGCCATTCAAAAAATTAACCGCCGGGGAAAATTAATAATCATCACTTTGCAAAAAGGGCCCTGTCTGCCGGCAGGCAGGGATTTTTTATTAATCCATTTAAAAATGACCGGCCAGCTGATTTATCAAAAAAGGAATAAAATTATCGGCGGCGGACATGGCGAGCTGGAAGAGAAAAAATTGCCGGGCCGGCACACGCATATAATTTTTGAGTTCAACGATAAATCAAATTTGTATTTTAACGATTTGCGGCAGTTTGGCTATATGAGGATTGTTAATCAGCAAGAACTGGAGAAGACTTTGTCCAGTTTCGGCGTTGAGCCTTTGTCCAGAGAATTTACCTTGGCACACTGCCGGGAAATTTTACGGAATAAAAAGACAAGCATCAAACAGGTATTGATGAACCAGAAATTCATCGCCGGCATCGGCAATATTTATGCGGACGAATCCTGTTTTTTAGCTAAGATAAAGCCATCGCGCAGAGCCACAAGTTTAACCGAAGCGGAAATAAAAAATTTATTTAATAGCATAAAAAAGGTGCTGAAATTAGCCATAAAAAAACGGGGAACAACTTTTAATAATTTTCGCGACGCGGACGGTAATCGGGGAAATTTTATAAAATTTTTAAAAGTTTACGGTCGGGACAGGCAAAAGTGTAAAAGGTGCAAAGGTGGTATAATAAAGAAAATAAGACAGGGGGGAAGAGGGACGCATTTTTGCCCGCAATGTCAAAATTAAAAACTTGACATAGAATTTAATTATACTATAATGAGAGTACTAATAGTATAACTTTAAAATTTAAACATTTGGCATTAATTTGACATTAGAAATTTAAAATTAATTTAAACGTATGCCTTATACATTAGCGCCTTTCCCATATTCCTATGACGCTTTGGAGCCATATATTGACGCGCGGACGATGGAAATACATCACACCAAACATCATCAGGCGTATGTCAATAATTTAAACAAAGTATTGGAGCAGAATCCGGAACTGCAAATCAAATCGCCGGAAGAATTACTGGCTGATTTAAGCGCCGTTCCGGAAAATATCCGCGCGGCCGTACGCAACCAAGGCGGCGGCGTTGCCAATCACGACTTTTTTTGGAGCGTTTTAAAAAAAGAAGTAAAATTCACCGGCGCGATTGCCGAGGCTATTGCCAAAACTTTTGGCAATTACGGCAGTTTCAAAGAGCAGTTTTCCAAAGCCGCGGCCGGACATTTTGGCTCCGGCTGGGCTTGGCTGGTTGCGCATAACGGTAAGTTGGAAATTATTACGACTGCGAACCAAGACAGCCCGTTTTCTCTTGGCAAAAAGCCCTTGCTTTGCCTGGACGTTTGGGAGCACGCCTATTATTTAAAGTATCAGAGCCGGCGTCCGGAATATATTGAAGCGTTTTTCAACATCATCAACTGGGAACAAGCCAATGAATATTATGGCCAGCCGATAAAAAAATGACAGCGGATAATATTAAAAATTTATTGATGGTTTTTCAGCGGAATGAAATTACGGAATATCATGTTTACTGCCGTTTGGCGCGCTTAACCAAGGGGGAAAATAAGGAGATTTTAAGCCGCATCGCCGCCGATGAAAAAAGACATTATGAAATGCTGAAAAAATATACGGAAAGAGAGACGGGACCGAACCGGCGGCTGGTTTTTAAATATTCTCTGCTGTCCAGGATTTTTGGCTTGACTTTTGCCATTAAGCTGATGGAAAAAGGCGAGGAGTTCGCCCAGTCCGCTTATGAAAAGGCCAGAGGAGATGTGGCTATGATGGACGCGCTGATGGCGGACGAACAGCGGCATGAGAAGGAATTGATTAAAATGATAAAAGAGGAGAAGCTGGACTATATGGGTTCGGTGGTGCTGGGATTAAACGACGCGCTGGTGGAATTGACCGGCGCGCTGGCCGGGCTAAGTTTTGCCCTGCAGAATAATAGGCTGGTGGCTTTAGCCGGTTTGATTACCGGCATCGCCGCATCTTTTTCCATGGCCGCTTCGGAGTATTTGTCAAAAAAGCAGGAGAGCGACAGCAACGCCTTGAAGGCCTCGTTTTATACTGGAACCGCCTATATTGGCACAGTTTTATTTTTAGTTTTTCCTTATTTGATTTTATCAAATTATCTTTGGTCATTGTCTTGGACGCTGGCAAACGCCGCCATCATTATTTTTATCTTCACTTATTTTAATTCAGTCACTAAAGATTTAAAGTTCAAAAAATTATTTTGGGAAATGATAGCCATAAGTTTTGGCGTGGCTGTTTTTTCCTTTGGAGTGGGGTTAATTCTAAGGATGTGGTTCGGGATAGAAGTATAATTATATTTAAGATTTAGAACTATAGATTTTTGATTTCAGCCAGTCACTCGATTGGCCATGGATTTTAGATTGTAAAGCAGGCGATGTTTTTATGGAATTGCCGGTTTTTTTCCTTATAATAGAATAATACAATTTTATTAATATCAGTGAGAAAAGAATTCTTTTTTAGAAAGTTTTTATAGTTAAAGGAGGTGAGGATGTATGCTTTCCTATCTTGATCAGGATAAAATTTCAGCTTTATTGTACGGAAGGTTTTCACGCAAAAATCCGTTTCCAAAAAGATTAGTGCCAGGAGAAACAAAAGAAGTTTATAGAGCGCGGCTGCTAAGATGGTATGATGAACAAGCACTATATGTGTGCCGGAAACGAGAAGAATTGTTTCATAATGAAGAAAAGGCGCATCAGCTCATTGATCCGCCGGAGAATAAAACGCCGGCAGTCGTAGGCGAAAAAAATACTAAACCATTGGTGTTTGTTACCTCGCCTATGGTGGCCCAATTTTATCCAAAACCCAGTCCGACAGAGCCACCTTTTGTCAATATCGGACAGCGGGTAATGCCAGAGACGATAGTTTGCTGTGTTGAAACTTTCAAAGTATATTCCGATTTAAAAGCTGGTATAGCAGGCATAATACGCATGGTTTGTGTTGAGGACGGTGCAACTATTCAGAATGGCGAAAAGCTTATCGGCATTGAGCCGGACTAATGGTCATTAAGTTTAGTTATCCGGCAGTTCTTTTCGGAGCATTGCCGGTTTTTTTAATATTGATATTATGCTAATAACGCGAATAAATGCTAATATAGCGAATCGCAAATAATATAATATTCGCAGCATTCGCAATTTGTTGATTATCATCACATTTTATGTTGACACTTGCCACTCCCGTAGAACAAATAAATAAAATAGGTAAAGCGACGGCGAAAAAACTGCAACGGCTGGAAATAAAAACCGTGCAAGATTTGTTGCAATACTATCCATTCCGTTATGAAGACTACAGCCAAACCGTAAAGATTTCCGAATTGCGGCCGGGCACGAAGGTTAACGTGCGCGGAGTATTGGAAATTATTCAAAATCGGCGCACGCCGCGGCAGAGAATGATGATTACCGAGGCGATCGTCGGGGACGAAACCGGGCAGCTGAAGGTAGTCTGGTTCAACCAGCCGTTTATCGGCCGGACTTTGAAAGTGGGCGATCAGATTTCCTTAGCCGGAGAGATAAAAGCGGATTTAGCCGGCGTGCAGATGGTCGCGCCGGAGTACGAACGCCTGTCTGGCTGTTTGCCCGTTCACACTGCCGGATTGGTGCCGATTTACAGCGTAACCGCCAATTTATCCAATAAGCAGCTGCGTTTTTTAATTAAGTCCGTAATCGGCTTGGTCAATGAATTCCATGATTTTTTGCCCGGAGAAATCCAAAAAAAATATAACTTAATTGATTTGCCGAAAGCTTTGCGCAATATCCATTTTCCTCAAAACGCGGCCCTGCTGGAAAAAGCGAAGAGAAGATTAAAGTTTGACGAATTGTTTTTAGTCCAGCTGACTTCGCAGATTAAGAAATCCGAAGCCCGGAGCCAAGAGGCAGAAAAAATTAAATTTTTTGAAAAAGAGACTAAAGAATTCGTGAAAAATCTGCCGTTTGAGTTAACTAACGCGCAGAAAAAAGCCGCCTGGGAAATTCTGCAAGATATCGGGCAAGACAAGCCAATGTCGCGGCTTTTGGAAGGCGATGTGGGCAGCGGCAAGACCGTAACCGTGGCCTTGGCGATGCTGAATGCCGCCTTAAATAAAAAACAGAGCGTGCTTTTGGTCCCGACGGAAATTTTGGCTTCGCAACATTTTGAGACTTTATGCAAGCTATTTAAAGATATTAAGATGAGCATTGGATTGTTCACGCGGTCAAATAAAAAGGTGAACAGTGGACAGCTAACAGTGAACAGTAAAAAGGAAATGATAAGCGCAATAAAAGACGGCCAGATTAATATTATTGTCGGCACGCACACGATACTGCAGGAGGACGTTGAATTTAAAGATTTGGCACTGGCGATTATAGATGAACAGCATCGTTTTGGAGTGGAACAAAGAAAAGCTTTGCGCCAGAAGTCTGGAGATAAGAAGACTGTGCCGCATCTGCTCGCGATGACCGCGACGCCGATACCGCGCAGCCTGGCGCAGGCGATTTATGGCGATCTTGATTTGTCCATTATAAATGAAATGCCCAAAGGCCGGAAGCCAATCCAGACTTTTGTCGTGCCGGAGCATAAAAGATATGACGGCTATAGCTTTATAAAAAAGCAGATTGAAGAGGGGCGGCAGGCTTTTGTCATCTGTCCTCTTATAAGTCCATCAGACAAATTGGGCGTAAAGTCGGTTGAGGAGGAGTATAAAAAATTAAATGAGATAGTTTTTAAAGATTTAAAAATTGCTTATTTGCACGGCCGGATGCCCGCCCGAAGCGGATCCGCTTCGGGCGGGAAGACTCCTGGCAAAGAAGAAATAATGCAAAAATTTTTAAATAACGAGATAAAAATTTTAGTATCCACCTCGGTAGTGGAAGTCGGAGTGGACGTGCCGAACGCGACTATCATGATGATTGAGGGCGCGGAAAGATTCGGGCTGGCGCAGCTGCACCAGTTCCGTGGCCGGGTCGGGCGTAGTGAATTCCAATCATATTGTCTGTTATTTCCCACAGATGAGAAGCAAGCGGCTGCCAGATTAAACACTTTTGCCAAGAATCATGACGGATTTAAATTGGCCGAAGAGGATTTAAAAATGCGCGGCCCGGGAGAGGTCTACGGCACGGCCCAGAAAGGCTTTCCCGAATTTAAAATCGCGGACTTAAACGACCATGTTTTAATAAAAGAGGTGAGGGAGGCGGCCGAGCGGATTGTAAACGAAGGAGCGGAAAAATATCCTGAATTATTAGAAAGAATTAAAAAAGATGATGAGTGGGTAGTTGGGTAGATTTGCAGTTTCGTATTTTTTTTGATATATTATAAATAAGCAGTAAATAGTGAACAGTGAAAAGCAAAAAAGCCCTATTCACTGTTCACTATTTACTATTTACCGATTTATATGAAAAAAATACTAATAATTGAAGACGAGGAAACAATCAGCAGCATGTACAAAGCCGGTCTGGAAGACGAAGGGCACCAGATTATAGTGGCAAAAGACGGAGAAGAGGGTTTTATTAAGGCGAAAGAAGGAAAACCGGATTTAATTTTGCTTGATATTATCCTCCCGAAGATAGACGGCTTCGGCGTTTTAAAAAAATTAAAGGAAGACGCCACGACTAAAGGCATTATGGTGGTTATGCTGACAAACTTAGGGCAGGAGGACGATAAGGGCAAGGCTAAGAAAATAGGGGCGATTGATTATTGGGTTAAAGCGGATTATACGCCGTCCGAAGTGAGCAAAAAAATAGGAAAATTACTAAGCTAATAACAAAAACACCATGAAAGAGTACAAAAACGAATTTCCCAGAGTAAAAACAAAAATTCAAGGAGTGGATAAAAAATTCAATTTATCCGATCCGGCGGAAAGGATGGCGTATTTTGAAGCTAAGGCCGGGGATGAGATTAAGAGGATAAAGAAATTTTTAAAAAATAATTCATTCATAGCTTATTGGCTCGGCAAAAAAAATTCCGGCAAAGGAACTTATTCCAAAATGCTGATTGACATATTCGGCGAAGATAAAATCGCCCATATTTCCGTTGGCGACGTCGTGCGGAATATTCATGCCAGCGTCGAAGATAAAAACAAGATGAAAGAATTAAAAGAGTATTTAGCGAAGAACTATCGCGGCTATATTTCCGCGGACGAAGCGATTGACAGATTATTGGGGCGGGATACTAAGTCGCTTTTGCCCACAGAGTTTATATTAACGCTGGTTAAAAAAGAAATTGATAAGATGAAAAAGAAAAGCATCTTTATTGATGGTTTCCCGCGCGATCTGGATCAGGTGTCATATTCCCTATATTTCCGTGATTTAATCAATTATCGCGATGACCTGGACATTTTTATCGCCATTGATATTCCGGAGGCGGTGATTGAAGAGCGGATGAAATACCGGGTGGTTTGCCCTAAGTGCCAGACGCCGCGCAATATTAAATTGTTAGCCACTAAAAAAGTGATTTACAATGAGCCGGATAAAAAATTTGAATTAGTTTGCGATGATCCGGCCTGCGGTGAAGCGGTTATGGCCGGGAAAGAAGGAGATAACGCCGGCATGGAAGAAATTCGCGCCCGCCTGGAGCTGGATGATAAATTAATTGACAAGGTATTTTCCCTATACGGCGTTCCCAAGGCTTTATTGCGCAACTCGGTGCCGGTAAAAATCGCCGATGAATACGTTGATGATTATGAGATTACCCCGGAGTATTATTATGAGCTGGATAAAGATAAAAATGTGAAGGTTTTGGAAAAGCCATGGACCGTTAAAGATGACGAGGGTGAAGAGGCATATAGTTTGTTGGCGCCGCCGGTAGTGGTCCAGTGCATCAAACAATTGGCAAAAATATTAGGTTAAGGTATAATGATGATATATGAAAAAAGCGCTTAAATTTATTAATAAGCCTATTGTCATAATCGCCACTTTAATCTCCGCGGTAGCGGTAGTTTTAGCCAAATTTTTTATGACCCAGGAGTGCTGTGAAAAAGACAAAAAGTCCAAAGATGAAAAATAAAGTTTGACATTAAGCATTATGAATTCAGCTATCCGACAAAATCAGACCTTAATTGCAGTCGTCACTTTAGCCGTCGTTATTTTAGCGATGGTTTATTTTGGATGGCTGGTAAATATTTAAAAGAACAATAGATAAAATAACAAGTCAAAGAGCCATCTAAAATAAGCGGATGGCTCTTTAGTTTGTCCTTTTATTCTAAGGCGGAAGTGATGTTGAGAGGAAAGGAGCAAGAACGTGAAAGTTACAATTATCTGCGACGGTCCGATCAGACTGTTTAGCTTAACTGATCGGCTAAGAAAGGCGTGGCAAGCGCAGGGGATTGCTGATAAAGCCGGCAATTCATGGGAAACACCGCTGCGCATGAGCGTGAATAGCACGGTGCGGATGACTCATTCATATGCCGGGCGTGGGGCGCGAAAAGAAGATTCGGTTCTCCAAGCGCTGTCTTTTCTCCTTAGAGGGCGCATTTTCGGCAATGCTCCGGGTTCCCTGGAAGTTGCGTTTCCAAAGGAGATTTTCCGCTTGCTTTCCCGGCAGGACTTACAGCGATTAGTTAGAGAATGCGGAATCAGAAAGTTTACCGTTTATTACTAACAATTTGCTCTTAAGCCAGGCTTCAAATCCCGGCTTTTTTTATTTGACATACTTTTAGAATATGTTAATATATTCACATATGAAAACTTTCTACAGCATAATAATTATTATTACCATTATTATTAGCCAGCCGCTGGGTGGAAGTTTTCTTATATCAAGATAGATAAATAAGACGATTTAAAAAGCTCTCCGCCCGAACGCGGAGGGCTTTTTTGATTGTCCTGTTTTAGGGCATAAAAAACGTTGTTCTTAAAACGAAACTATAAGGCGGAGGAAAGTAATCATGACTCAGTCGGCGGTAGCAGAACGGGTAGTTTCACTTACTTTGTATAAAGCATCGCGGGATGGGGGCAGCAGGGCAACTCTGGAAGGAGTCTTTCCTAATGAAGAAGACTTAAAAAACTACTGGGACAAACTCCACAATGCGGATGAGGGCGGAAATCCAATGGTTTGGCGGACTTTTCAGTGGTTTTTGTACACAAGCAGGGATGAAGTGAATTGGCCTTCCGAATGTACGGCAAAGGCAGAAAAAAGAGGGGGCAGCACAAGCCATTTTTGTGAAGGATTGCCCACAGGCGCGAAAAGAGAAAACGTGCCGGTGTCGCAGTTCCACAAATCCCTTGTTTGCTAAGATTGAGTTCTTTTCGCGGAGAATTAAGCCATTATTGCACGGGCGCAAAATGGCTTTTTTATTTGAAGCGTTGAATACTATTATTAATAGTGCTATTATAAAAACATCTTAAATTTAGATTTTTTATGTTGGATCAAAATGATATAAAATTAATAAAAGATATAGTTGATAGTAGTTTAGAAACCGGTTTGGCTCCAATTAAAAAGGATATTGGAGAACTTAAGCAAGATGTTTCTGGTTTGAAAGAAGATGTTTCTGGTTTGAAAGAAGATGTTTCTGGTTTGAAAGAAGATGTTTCTGGTTTG
>PFAR01000033.1:14634-20027 GCA_002773655.1 Candidatus Falkowbacteria bacterium CG10_big_fil_rev_8_21_14_0_10_43_10
GAAATAAGCATGATTAGAACAGAAATGGAAAGTTTCAGGCGCGATTTAGCCAGAATTGAAGCAAAAATCGACCGGATAAATAAAATGGAGACAGAGGATGTAACAATTATGAGCAATGAGATTGAAATATTAAAAAAAAAGTATGATAAACTTGAGCAGGAGGTTAGAATACTGCAGCAGCAGGCCGCAAATTAGGTTTATTGACATATTTTCTTATTATGTTAATATAGGCGCGTATGAACAAAGCTATTCCCCAGTACCATAGCTTCACTAGCTACGGGGTAAAATTAAATTTAAGCCTGTTATTAAGTTTATTACTCGGCCTGTTATTAGGACGGGAATTTTTGGATGGCTTAAGTTTAAGGAAAGTATAAATAAATAGAAAATTTTTAGATAAAAAGCCATCCAAAACAGGATGGCTTTTTTGATTATCCCTGTTAAATAATTTCGCTTTTGGCGAAATTGCCGCTTCGCGGCATTTAACAGGGTGAAGTTCTTTATGAAAAATATAGCTGATAGCCGTTAAAAGTTTTGACCCCTTTTCTTACTAAGCTTGCCCGCTTTCGTACGCGAAGCGTGTCGGGTGGGGAGGGGAAAGGGGAGGTGAATATTTTTATCGGCTATCAGTTGCCGAATCAATCTAAAACAGAGGGAGAAAAGCTAATGAGAGTTATCTTAAACGACGTTTATCTTCGCGAGGGGGCACAGGTTGAGGGGGCTGTCATGACGCCGGAAGATCAGCTGAGATATGTTCAGTTGCTTCTGGAAGGCGGGATTGACAGCATTGAAATCGGTTTTCCGTCCAGTTCGCCGGAACAGCTGGCGGACTGCCAGAAAATCGTTGATCTGGTGCGGAAATGGGAAGGAAAGAAACCACTTCTGTCCGGGCTGGCGATCGCGATGAAAGACAGTATTCAGGCGGTTCGCGATGCCGGCTGTGATGTTTGTCATTTTTACATCCCGACCAGCAATGAATTGATGGACGCCCAGTTTCGGGACAGTAAGTACGGAAATACCAAGGAAGATAAGCAGAATTGGATTGTGGAGACCGCGGTTTTCATGGTTAAGTTTGCTTTAAGCCTTGGTTTCCAGAAAGTGGAGTTTTCGCCGGAGGATGCGGCGCGGGCTGGGCGCGATTTCCTTTGCCGTTTGGTGGAGGCCGTTATTGGCGCGGGTGCGACTATCGTCAATATCCCCGACACAACCGGACTGCGGATCGGGAATGAATTTGGCGATTTGATCGCGCATATTTTCAAAACCGTGCCAAACATCCAGCAGGCGGTCGTGTCGGTGCATTGCCATAACGACAGCGACCACTCAACCAACAACGCCCTGCAAGCTTTACTCGCCGCCAAGGCAGCTGGAGCTGAAAAATTCCGCATTGAAGGAACATTCTTCGGTTTAGGAGAGCGTAGCGGCATGACAAAGCACGAAGCGGTCATTATGAACATCTTGACTCGCCGCGATGTCATGGAAGACGATCGGTTCATCGGCATGGAGCTCGGATTTAATCCGATGTTCTGCTACAAAATCGTTCATTTTATCGCCCATGCTCTCGGTATGTCGGTTCCGCGGCAGTGGGTTGTGGTTGGAGACCAGAATGCGCTCTGCAGCGCCGGGACTCACCAAAGCATTGAGATTAAAGCGGGCGAGCAGGGAAGCGAGAGCCCGTACTACAGCTGGAATCCGGCTAAATTCGGGCATGAAAAAGGCGTTTCCATTGTCATTGACCAGAGTTCCGGACGGAAGGCGCTTGCCGATCGTTTGAGTACGCTGGGCTATCAAGTTTCAGCCAAACAGCTCTCGGAAATTTATCAGCAAGTAATGAAGCTTTCCGAATCTAAACAAGGGCGTCAGGTTTCCGACAAGGAAATTGTCGCCGTTGTTCAGGAAATTGTAAAAGAAATTCCTAATCGGATGCTGGTGACGCATTGCCAGGCCATTGGCGGTTTGGGAACAATTCCGATGGCGGCTGTTATTTTGCAGGTTAACGGCGAACCAGTGCAAAAAACTGCTGCTGGAGACGGTCCGTACGACGCCTTAATGAAAGCGGTTCAACTTGCCGCCGAGTACTTTTTCCCGGTTCTTTTGCAGGCGAAAGTAGTGCTTGACGATTGGCAAGCCAGCGCTGTGTCCAAGGGTCAGGAAACTCTGGCCGACGTCTATACCAGAATCAGACTGGCTAACGATGGCAATCGTATTTTTTCCGGCCGGTCCACCAGTATGGACACAAACCAGGCAACTGCCCAGTCATTTGCCAACTGCCTAAGCTGGCTTTTGACTGCGCTGGAAAACAGCGCGAAATAGCCGCAAAGTTTTGATCTTTTTAAGACAAGACCATAAATTCATCAGAATTTATTGGTCTTTTTTATTTAATAATATTAGCAATAAATTTAGATAAATTTTTAAAAATGTGGATAAAACATTGCCATTTTTTAAAATATATGATAAATTATCCACATATGCATAAGACATTACTAAAAACTGCATTTTATTTTAGCTTTTGGTTTTACGGCTTTCGCCGGGCGGAAAGTTCAGTTTTTAGTGGTGTTTTAACAAAATAAAGTTAAAACTCACTAGGGAAAACTAACTGGCTTCCGCTCACGCGGGAGCCAGTTTTGTTTTTTGTTCTGTTTTTGTCCCGCAATACTGCGGGATAAAAATAGGGTAGAAATATCCTAAACAACAAGGAGCATATGCTCTTTGACAATTTAGAACGAGGGAGAAAGAAAAATGAACACGCATAAAATTATCCAAAAAGTATTAGGCCTTACGATTTTTAACATTTGTGAGGGTGGTATGAAACATGAAGACGCGTTTGAGAAAGCGCTAGAAACCGAAAGCAGCGACAACAAAACAGTTCAGGCGATATTTGAAAAAATTCGCAGTGGACTGAAAGCCATCAACAATGCTGCGGTTGCCGCTACCTACTGCAAAGGTGTTTTGGTAGACTTGCAAGCGTTTTGTTCCTAAGGGGGTGCGGTTATGAAGATTCTTGCACTTGGCCCGGAGGGAACGAACGGGCATCAGGCCGCGATTATCGTCGATCAGTTATTAGGCGGTAATTGTGATATTAGTTTTGGCGAAAGTCATTGGTCCCATTTCTCACAATGGGATTAATATGTCGGCCCTGCATTCCATTCCCTTAGGAGGCTTAAGAGAATATGCCTTCTACGTGGAATTGGAAGGGTGCGAAACTGATCGGGGCGTGCAGGCCGCTTTAGCTAGCATCGCCAATATCACGGATGATCGTTTTGTAGTTTTGGGTTCTTTCCCTAAGGCAAATGCAAACTAAGTAAGAAGGAGAAGCTATATGCTAAACATTCAAGTGGAAGATGCGAATATCGAGGGAATGTCTCCGCTGATTTCGCCCAAGGATTTAAAATCCCAGGTGAAAAGGACAGCGGCGGCTGAAAGAGTAGTAATACAAGGCCGGATGGACATCCGGGCTACTCTGCAAGGCGAAAACCCGCGTTTGTTGGTTGTGGTTGGACCCTGCTCAATTCACGATACAGGGGCGGCAATGGAATATGCGCGGAAGCTGCAGCAGCTTTCACTGGAACTGTCGGAACGGCTGTGCATAGTTATACGGACTTATTTTGAAAAACCGCGCACTATAGATGGCTGGACCGGTCTTATTGCCGATCCCTATTTGGACGGAACCGGAGCTATGAACACCGGATTACAGTGGGCGAGGCAGCTGCTTTTAACAATCAACGAACTTTGTTTGCCAACAGCGACCGAGTTTCTTGATCCTTTAGTGCCGCAGTTTATTTCTGATTTAGTAGCATGGGCGGCGATAGGCGCTCGTACTACCGAAAGCCAGACTCATCGTCAGATGGCTAGCGGCTTTTCCATGCCGGTCGGTTTTAAGAACAGCACCGACGGAAACGTGGAAATAGCTGTCCAGGCAATGCAATCCGCTCGCGGCTCACATACTTTTATTGGCGTAAACGAGCATGGACAGAATTCTATCGCGAGAACAAAGGGAAATCAATTCGGACATCTGGTACTCCGGGGAGGAAAGGAAAATCCAAACTACGATGAGACGAACATCGCTTCCGCTCTGCGCAAATTGGAAGAGGCCGGACTGCCGCAGATGCTGATGGTAGACTGTAGCCATGCTAACTCGCGCAAGGATGCGGATAAGCAGATTGAGGTTTGTAGGGAAGTCGTGCGCCAGCGGGCCGCGGGTAATAGTGGCATTATGGGAATTATGTTGGAGAGTAATCTTTTTTCCGGCAGCCAAAAAATTCCTGATGATCCCGGCCAGCTTTCTCAACTGCAGTATGGCGTTTCTGTTACGGACGCCTGTATTGGGTGGGAGCAGACCGAAGAGTTGTTGCGCGAGATTTACGAGAAACTCCCTTGCTGCGCCCGGCGAGAAGCCATCGCCGTCTGATCTTTCGCGGTTGCCGCATTATCTAGCGTGCATGTTTCTAAGGAATTTTCCTATGATTCAGCACGCTTTTTTATTTGCCTTTTCTTTTTTTATCTTTTTATGCTAACCTAGTTAGAATATTAGCTGATCATTAATCCAAAGGAGGTGCGTTTATGCCTGCAATAAACAATCTTAATCAACTTGCGCATCTCCGCGCAGAGATCGACAAAGTTGACGAAAAAATAATTGAAATTCTCGCCGAGATGCAGGGAAAGTTTAAAAGAAGAGGCGCGGGCAGTAAACCGGAGGTGGAAAAAGTCCAGCAAGTTTTTGAAAAACTTCCCGTAGCGGGCGGAGATATTTTAAGGGAGGAATTTATCTCCAAGGTTATTGAAATTGTGGTAAGAGATTTGTCGCTTGAGTCGGCTATTTATTCTTTTCCTAATGTCGCGCAGGAGATTAATAAATTACTGCAATTAATAAAAGCAAGAATGGAAATTTCAATTGCAGCAGGGGAGGTAAAAAAGGAACGAGGTCTGTCAATTTTTAACAAAGAAAGAGAAAGAATCGTGAAAGGGCAGTGGATGCTGGCCGCCACCGAAAAAAATTTAGATGGTTTTTTCTTTCATGATGTTATTGAGGCCTTGCTTTTAGAATCAAGATTGTTGCAATTTAAAATAAAGGAGAGACAATAACCCCACCAAACACGGTCGGGTTTTTTATTTTTTATAGTTTTATGTTAAGCTAATAGTAATTTATTTGCGGGGCGTCGTATAATGGTAGTACGCAGGGCTGGGGGTCCTGTAGCCGGGGTTCAATTCCCCGCGCCCCGACATGACCAGACATTGAGCGTCTTGAGCGCATGGAATGCGCTCGCTTCGCTCGCGCATTAAGGTAAAGTTTTTAAATTCTGCATTAAAATCAGCCAAAATTTTCCACTCCTCCCTCCACTCCCAAACCACCTCTCTATTTAGCAAACGGCGGTTCGTTCCAATTTTTTCCGTAAAAGATT
>PFAR01000038.1:0-4348 GCA_002773655.1 Candidatus Falkowbacteria bacterium CG10_big_fil_rev_8_21_14_0_10_43_10
TAAAGACGCTCCGGCCTCCGCTCTGATAATATTTTTCCGAACTTCCACTCCCCTATTTTCCGCTTTAATTACCAATCCGCCAAATCCCTGGTCGCTTATCAAAATATTACTGCCTCCGCCCAGGATGAAGAATGGCAGGCTAAGCTCCCGCGCCGCCTGCGCCGCTTTGATGATTTCTTCCCGGGTTTTGGCGATAAAAAAATACTTGGCCGGCCCGCCGAGTTTAAAGGTGGAGTACTGCTTTAATTCCACGTTTTCCCGCAGTAAATCACCTAATTTTTCCTGTAATTTTTGGTATATTTCCATACATTTAATTTACATTAAATTACTAAAAAAATCAATCGAGTTTTTATTCGCAATTCGTGGATTAGCTTAACACTTCAATCTACATCACCCCTGCTCTGCAGCTTTAATAATTTAGCGTACAAACCGCCTTGAACATCACTGAGCTCGCCGTGGCTGCCTTGTTCAACCAATTCCCCGCGATCTAAGACAAAAATTTGATCGGCATGGCGGATGGTAGAGAACCGATGGGCGATGATAATAACCGTGCGCCGCTCGCTTACGCGTTCCATCGCTTCCTGTATTAATCTTTCGCTTTGCGAATCCAAATTACTGGTCGCTTCGTCAAAAATTAAAATTTTCGGATTTGCCAGAATCGCGCGGGCGATGCCGATGCGCTGGCGCTGGCCGCCGGATAGTTTTATTCCCCGCTCCCCTGCCAGCGTGTCATAATCTTCTTTTAAATTATCAATAAACTCTTCGGCATTCGCGGCGCGCGCCGCTCTTTTAATTTCGCCGAAACTCGCGCGCGGGTTGGCGTAAGAAATGTTATCGCGCACCGACGCGTTAAAAATTTCCACTTCCTGCGGCACAATCGCGATGGCGCGGCGGAAATGATACAAATCGTATTCGCGCAAATCCCGTCCGTCCAATAAAATTTTTCCCGTTTGCGGGTCATAATGACGATAAATCAAACGGGCAATAGTGGTTTTGCCTCCGCCGCTTGGACCGACAAAAGCGTTAATGGTTCCAGCGGCAATTTTTAAGCTCACGTTTTCCAAAGCGTTAATATGCCCCTGTTCATAAGCAAAGGTAACGTCTTTAAATTCAACCTCGCCGTTGATATTCTTCGGCTTTAAGCCGCGCGCCGGATTTTTTATCTCCGGCTCTTCTTTGGCTAAATTGATAAAGCGCTCCACCGGTTCCAAACTGTGTTCAATCCGGTCGTAAAAACGCGACAGGCGGAACATGGAAAAAAACGCCTTTTCCGAAATAGTGAAAACAAAAACCAAAGTGCCGATAGTCGTTAAACCGCTATAAACAAACCAAATTCCCATAACCAATGTGGTCATTCTGCCGGAATTAATTAAAAAATCACGGGTCGCCACAAAATTCATCACTTTATTCCAAACATAGCTTTCATTCGTTAAAATAGTATCTCTGATGCCTTTGTATTCTTCTGTTTCCCGCTGTTCCTGGACGAAAGACTGGACCGCATTAATGTTCATAATGGATTGGGCCATTTTCCCCGAGGCCTCCTCCCATTTTTGATGCATCTCCTGCCGGCGCGATTTTAATTTAAAATTTGCGCGGTAGGTAAGATAAAAAAAGACGGGGAAAAAAATAAAAAAAGAGATGCTGAAGCGCCAGTCAATAAAAAAAAGAGCTATGATTGTAATTATTAATTGCAGGCAGGTAGGTAAAATTTCCCAAAATAAATTTTCTATCAAATTGGTAATGTGCTCTACGCCGCGCTGGACTTTGGTGATTTTATTGCCGGTATTTTCCCGCTCGTGGTAGCCCAGCGGCAAAAACATCATTTTTTTCTGCGCTGATATGGGCAAATAATACTCTACATCTAAAATCACTTTCATTATCAGGCGATTCGTAATCCAGCCGATAAATGATTGAAATTCTTCGACTGCGAGCATTCCGGCTACGAGCCACAATAATAATTTTAATTCCGCGATGCCGCTTAAAGTGAGAGTGTCAATAATTATTTTTAACAAAAACGGACTGACTAATTTTATTAATTCATAAAATGCCAGCAAAAATATAAGACCCTTTATTTTATTTTGTGAAGGGCTGACCAGCTGCCATAAATTTTTCCAAAAAGTCCGCATAATAAATACATAAAAATAGCGGAATTGTCCGCCTTAATACTCAATAATACGCGAAGTTGACAAAAATGTTACACTCTTGTTGATTATGAATCCCGATTTGTGTATTTGCGCTTAATTTATAACCTGCAATTTATCCCAAACGCGGAAGGTATCCCCCGCGCCCATTAAAATTATCACGTCATTTTTTTTGACTGATTTTTTTAAATAATCAGCGCATTGTTTTATAGAAGACACGTATTTCGCGTTGTTGCCGATTTTTTTCACCAAATCTTTGCTGATCTCGTAAGTTTTATTTTCCCGGGCCGAAGAGTAAGTCGGCAAAATTAAAATCTCATCCGCGTCGCCGAAGCTCCGCGCGAAATCAGCAAGCAATGCTTTCGTGCGGGAAAACATGTGCGGCATAAAAGCGCAAATTATATTCCTCTTGGCATACTCCTGACGCAGCGCTTTTAAAGTGGCTTTTATTTCCGTTGGATGATGCGCGTAATCGTCAATAAACAGCGCGTCTTTGTATTTTCCCAGTTTTTCCATGCGCCGGGCCGTGCCCTTGAATTTCGCCAGCGCCTTTTTTATTTTAACAACCGGCGCTTTTAATTCCAAGCAAGCCGCAATTACGGCCGTTGCATTTTGCACATTATGCTCGCCGATTAATTTCATTTTAAATTCACCTAAATTTTTTTTACCTTGCCAAAGATTAAAATATTGAAAACCACCCTTGATATTTGATACTTGATACTTGATACTTGATACTTTGCTACCGTAACTTATAACTTTACATCTACAATTTTTTACAGTTTGAATAACTTTCTCATCATCAAAGTTCGCTACTACAAATCCGTTCTTAGGCACTCTTTGCACAAAGCCAGCAAAAGCGCGCTGATAAGCCGCGGGTGTTTTAAAATAATCCGGATGGTCATAATCTATATTATTTAAAAGCACTCCCTGTGGATTATACAACTTTAATTTATTCTGGTATTCATCCGCCTCTATCACCATTAGCTTCCCGCTGCCGGTTATAGCGTTGCCTTTAAACTGGGGGACGCAGGAACCAACTTCCACCGTCGGCTTAAAGCCGGCTTCGCGCAGTATAAAACCCAATAGCGCTGAAGTTGTAGTTTTCCCGTGCGATCCGCAGACTGCGATCCCCTGTTTGGCATTAAACAGCTCCGCCAGCGCCTCGGCCTGCGTCAGCGCAGGAATTTTCCGCCTTGTTATCTCCGCCATTTCCACGTTGTTGTTTTTGCTGAAAGCGCTGGAATGAATAACTAAATCTACTTTCTCTGGAATATTTTTCACGTTGAAACCTTCGGCGAACTTAAGCTGATGCCGTTTTAAAACTTTATCGGTAAAAAAAACCTCCACGGTGTCAGAACCGAAGATATTTTTACCCATTTCTTTCAGTATCTGAGCGACAGGGGTCATACCTACGCCCTTTATCCCAATCATATAAATATTTTTGGCTTTTTTTAATTTTTTATTTTTCATGGGTTAATTTTCTGAAATTATTTTAGCTAATTCTTTTGCCGCCCCCTTCTTGATTGCTCCGCCGATATTTTTCCCCAGCTGCTTCTGCATTTCCTTATCAGCCAGCAACTCTTTAATTTTATTTATAAAAAAAGTCTTTTCCAAAACCGGCTGGTCCAGGACGATAGCCGCGCTTTGCTCTTCAAATATTAAGGCGTTCTCTACTTGATGGCTCTCCGGAATGGGAATTAAAATTACCGGCTTGCCCAAATATGAAAGCTCCGACAGAGTGGACATCCCGCAACGAGATATTACAATATCAGACCGCGTCTGCGCTTCAGCCATCTGTCCCCTGCTTAAAAATTCATAACCGCAATAATTGGCAATGCTGGCTGGAACATTCTCTGGCTGTTTGCCCTTGCCGGTCACGTGTATTATCTGGCAAATTTTTGTTAGCTCAGACAAACTGTCCATCACTAGATTATTTATAAATTTCGCTCCCGTTCCGCCTCCTAAAATCAACACTATTGGTAAATCTGATTTTAGATTAAAAAACTTCTTATTTCTTACTTCATATTTCATGCTTCTAACCGGGTTTCCGATCCACTTCACCTTCTTCCCATAATCTTCCAGCGATTTTTCAAATGCCACGGTAATAACGCGCGCGAATGGCGCCATTAATTTATTTGCTAAACCGGGTCTTGCGTCCTGCTGATGAATTAAAATTTTCCGGCGTAAAATCCAGCCAGCCCAGACAA
>PFAR01000038.1:4359-18850 GCA_002773655.1 Candidatus Falkowbacteria bacterium CG10_big_fil_rev_8_21_14_0_10_43_10
CTAGCCAAACTGGCGCCAACAGAGTGCGCAATGAAAAATACCGGCGCAACTTTGCCGCGGCAATGGCTTTGAAGTTAAGCTGGGTTTTAAAACCCAGCTTAACACCGGCAACCATTTCTCTTTCCGGCCCCTTCCGCGTGCCAAGCCATAGATATTCGTAATCTTTATGCCCAAGCTCGTCTACAACCGCCAGCAAAGGTGCAACCGAACCCCCGGTTCCCCCGCCGGTTAGCAAAATTTTATTTTTAAAAATTTGTGACATATTCCTATATTGTCATCCCGACTGGACCCGCCGGATGGCGTCGGTCGAAATGACAGAAAAAATTACTTTGTCTGTTTGCTAATATTAACCAATATCCCCGCTCCGGCCAAAGCCGCCATCATCGCGCTGCCGCCATAGCTGATAAACGGCAAAGGCACGCCGGTCATCGGTATTAAATTTATCATGCCGCCGATATTAAGAAAGGCCTGCAGGCAAAACCAGGATATGACGCCGATAGCCAGCAGCTGCCCGTAAATGTCCGGCGCGCGCTGGGAAACTAAAAACCCCCGATAAAATAAAAATAGAAACAGCATTACTAAAAATACTGAAATTACCATCCCCATCTCCTCGGCGATAATCGGAAAAATAGCGTCCCCCTGCGCCTCCGGCAGATACCTGAACTTTTGGCGGGAATTGCCAAAACCGCGCCCAAGCAGGCCGCCTGAACCAGCCGCTATTAAGGACTGGTTGACCTGGTAGCAATATTCATCAGGGCTATAACTCGGATCGAAAAAACAGCGGAACCGATCCATCTGATACGGCGCCATTTTTAATAAGATAAACAACACAATAATTCCCACCGCCCCAATAGACGCTATGTGCTTAATATTTCCTCCGCCGATGAAATAGACGGTTAAGGAGATTGCCAATAAAATAAATAATGTTCCGGTATCCGGCTGCATCAGCATTAAAAAACTGATTATCATCAGCAGGCTTATAAACGGCATTGTTCCCTGGTGCAAGTCAAAAAGTTCCTTGCCCCGCTTCTCAATCCAAGCCGCCAGGTATAAAAGAAAAGTTAATTTCACAAACTCCGATGGCTGCAGGGAAAAACCGAAAATATTTATCCAGCTTTTGGCGTGCCCCCAGCCGGCGCTTAAAGCCGGAATAAAGACGATCAGCAAAAGCCCCAGCGAACCGACCAATAATAGAAGAGCAGCGTTGCGAAAACGGTGGTAATCAAAGCGGCTTAAGCCGTAAAAAAGGATAAGCCCCAAACCCAAGCCAAAGAGCTGATGGTTAAAATAATAATAGCTTGACTGGTAGCGAGCGTAGGAGATGGCGCTGGAGGCCGAAGAAAGCATTATCAGGCCGAAAATAATTATTGCCAAAACCGTAATAATTATAAAAAAGTCAGGCTGATGATAATTGGCCCGCTCATGGATAAAGCCGCTTAACAGCATTTTGATTCTTTGCAACCTCCTTCGCTGGAACATAAATCTTAAATTTTAAATTATAGACTTTAAACTGAATTATTTATCAAGTAAAAAAATAATTAAGCCGATTACCGCCGAGACCCAAGATATAAGCCAAAACCGCATTACAACTTTGTATTCCGGCCAGCCGGAAGCTTCAAAATGATGGTGGATTGGGGCGGAAAGGAAAAATTTCTTGCCCTGGCGGATTTTTTTTGACAGCCATTGGATTATGTCGGACAATGACTCCACCACGAATAAAATTCCTATGACCGGCAGCAATAAGGCCTGGTTGGTCAGCATGGCGATAATGCCGAGAGTTATTCCCAAAGACATCGCTCCGGTATCGCCCATATAAAAACGGGCGGGCTTAATATTAAACCATAAAAAAGCCACCAGCGCTCCGATGATTACCCCGCAAAAAGCGGCTAATTCATAGCGCCCCTGCATGAAAGCAATAACGGCGTACGCGGTAAAAGCGGTTAACAGCGTCCCTCCCGCCAGCCCGTCCAATCCGTCTATTAAATTAACCGAGAAGGCGGTGGCGGCTACTATAAAGATAAAAATCGGAATATACCACCAGCCCACTTGAAAATTACCCAAAAAAGGAACATGCAATAAATCCCAGTCCAATTTAAAATAAAACCATAACGCGCCGGCGGCGGCGATCAGGGTATAAATAAGCAGGCGGTGCTTAATGGTCAAGCCCCCTCTCCCCTTTCCTTTAATATCTAAAATATCATCAAATAGCCCGACTAAGGCGGCCGCCACCAAGCACCCTAAGGGCAGGAGTGTTTGGCTGCGGGTTAAAAAATTCATCTGCCGGAAAAAATCCGCGTCGATTATCTTGCCGGCGTAAAAAAATACCAGCGCCAGAACCAGCACTGTCACCCAGATGATCAGCCCGCCCATCGTCGGCGTTCCCTCTTTATGCTGGTGCAATTTCGTGAAAACAGGAGTAACGCCGTTGCTTCTGATGCTTTTCCCAAGTTTGTATTTATATAAAAAATGGGTTAATAAGGGAGTCCATAATACAGCCGTGATGCTGGAAAGGGCCGTTAAAAATAGGATCCTGATAATGTAAAAATTTTCCATTTTGCTTCTATCTAAAGTTAATTAGCATAATAGAGCTTAGCCCTAATATTATAAAAATACTGGCTAGCAGAGAGCTGGCGGCAAATACATAAATGAAAAAATTTTTTTCCTCTTTGGCAATGTGGGAAAAAATTAAATTTAAAGTTATAATAATAAAACCCAAAGCGGGAATAAAATAAACTTGTTTGGCCGAACCGATCAGCGTAATGCCGAAATATATATTATGATGCAGGGCGATTACTTTATCTTCAACTCTCTGATTGATAAACACGCCGATCAGCCAGGCTATAAAGTTAAAAAATAAGGCGCTTAATAATAAAACCCGCGATCTTTTATCCCGCCAAATTTTAATAACCTCAATTTTCAAGCCGGAATTCTTATTGTGTAAAAAATCAGCTATTTTTAATAACTCTGCTTTCATGCCTATATTATAACAGGATTTTGCATAAAATTACAAATCCCTATCTTATCTATCTCCACAGCCTTCTTTATGTCAAACTCCCCTACTCTTGTGCGGATAAGCCCGGCCAAATAACCGCCTGTTTTTAATTCTCTCCCAATATCCCGCGCCAGGGACCGAATATAAACGCCCGGGCCGGTTACCACTTTTATTTCCAGATATGGCCATTTATATTTTAAAATTTCTATCTTTTTAATTTCCACCGCTCGCGGCCGCATCTTCACCTCTTCGCCTTTCCGCGCCCGCTTGTACGCCTCCCTGCCTTTTATTTTAACCGCGCTGTAAACCGGCGGCGTTTGCATAATTTTACCGACAAATTTTTTTATGACTTTTTCTATATTCTCTGTACGGACAGGACATTGTCCTGTTCCTTCATACTTCTTAATGCCTTCCTCATCGTCCGTGCTGCTTATCATCCCTAACCTTATCTTCGCTAGATATTCTTTTTCCTTTTGCACCGCGGTCGCTAACTGCTTAGTCGCTTCCCGGCCGATTCCCACCACTAAAACGCCCTCGGCTAAAGGGTCTAAAGTTCCGGCATGGCCTACCTTGCGGCTTCTCGTTATTTTTTGAATCTGATTTAACACCTGTCTTGATGTCGGCCCCTTTGGTTTGTAAACGGCAAAAATATCAGACATATTTATAAAGTAGCGGCCCGATGCAAGCCGCTGATTATAAAGTGAGCGGTTCTATTGGCTGGTAAAAAAAGCCGCGCCAATGGCGGGCGATAATTTTAAATTAAACCCCGCAAATACTTTTGCCTTAACTTCTCCGGAAACTTTTCAATGGCGTAGCGCAACATGGTGCGCGGCATTATTTGATAGTGTTGTTTAAGAAATTTTTCTTCCGCCGCCCGGTCGCGATTGCCGACTTCGCGCAGCATCCAGCCGACCGCCTTATGCATTAAATCATGTTTATCCCGCAGAAATATTTCGGCTATTTTCAACGCATCAACAAACTGTTTTTCCCGGATAAAAGCAAAAGTTGACAGCATGGCGATCCGTTTTTCCCAGAGATTTTTAGAACGCGCCAATTTATATAAAATATCGCATGGCTTGTCCAATAAATATAGGCCGACTATTTTTGGCGCCGATACGTCGACTAAATCCCAATTATTAATATTTCTGGCATTCTTTAAATAGAGCTTATAAATATCCTCTTTTTCTTTTAAATCACCTTTATTAAATTTCATCATTAATATCCGCAAAGCTAACATTCTTTCTTCGTGGATTTTTGATCTTAGCAAGTATTCCGCTGATTTTAAATCCATGCCGAAAAACTTTTTTGCCACCAATATAATTTGCTGGGATGCCAAACCTAAAAACACATCTCCTTCCCCATACTCGCCCGGACCGGTTTTAAAAAATCGCTGTAAAATTTTCGCTTTTTTCGGGTCTGCGTATTTTTTTAATTCTTTTTTAATCTGAATCGTGGGCATAGCTACTTTTCCACTTTATACATTACTCCGTGCCCGGGAATAATGTAGTCGGCCAACCGCAAGACTTTTGCCCGGCTCCGCTCCGCCGGTATCGGCCGAGGTATAGCCTGGCACCAAGATTTTTATTTCCGCCATATTTTTATTATTTTACTATCGCTGTTGCCGCAAAAATCAAAAAGGTTGCTAAAACCAGCCAGCCGGCTGTCCAAAACATCAGGGCAACGCCTTGCTGCCTGCAGAAAACTCTGCCAAATTAATTTTTGATTTTTCATAAATTTTATCTTAGTAATTTTTCTATGTAATTTTTGGCTGTCAATTGTTCAGTAATACTGTTGGTTAGCTCCAGAGCCGCTATCGGGGGCAAAAATTCCTCATATCTTTTTAAATAATCAAACTCACCCAGCTCTTTATAAGTGTGCCAATCATACGCATATCTGTCCTCCTCCTTGTCGTACATCTTGTCCGATTTGACCGCACTGATATGCCCGCAGCCGCAGGGATATTTTTTAAGCAACGCTGTATATTTTTGATAGCTTTCAGCGTCCTCCCGCCGGTCGCTTTCCAAATGAGCGACATCAAGGCAGATGCCGGCGTATTTTTTAATTATCTCTTCCGCCACGGCCAACTCATCATCCCCAATAGAATGACCGGGATGATTTTCCACATATATTATTTTTTTAAATTCCGAAATGTCGTACCGGGGCAAATGTTCTTTAATGAAATGGATATTGACTTTTTCCGTTTTGAATTCTTTTGCCAGATACCCTATTTCTTGAGCGGTAAAATCATGGCGGATATGGACGAAAGGAATTTTTTTGAACTTAATTTTTTTCGCCTCGCGGTAAAAAACTTTTCTGTCCGCCGGATTAAGACCGGTTAAAAATACCGCTATTTCTTCTAAACCCAGCGCCGCCGACTCTTGCAGCTGCGCTTGCCAGTCCGCTCCCAGAACAGTTGTAATTGAAGTTAAAATTTTCATGCTGCCGGGCTAGGGATCGAACCTAGATTACCAGGGCCAGAACCTGGCGTCCTACCATTAGACGACCCGGCATTATTAAACTATTGAATTACTTTTCCTCCGAACATTTTTAAAATATTATCAACATTGTTATTGCCTTTATTTTGCTCTTTACCGCTGGTGTCTTCTTGGCCGTTTTCTTTCTCGGTTTCTGAATTGCCGGATGATTCCGGCGGATTTTCCTCCCTATTTACATTATTAGGGATATTTAAGCCATTGGCAATATCCATGTTTTCGTCCAAGCCGGTCGTAAAAATAACCGGATGGCCGAAAATTTCCTGAATTGCCTTGTCAACCAGTTGCCTGATGCCGGCTTGTTCAATCCGGTCCCGGTGGAATTTATATTTGAAAACCAAACAAAGGGAGCCATCTATATCCCTGGGTTCGCAAATTTTTAAAATAAATGACAGCGAATGGTTATACTTTTTTACCTTCAGTAATATTTCATTCCACTTCGCCCTTACCTCGTCTATCTGCACGGGCAGCGGGCTGATTTTACCCGCGTCAGCCGGCGGCAACGCAGTCGGGCTGCCTTTAACCGGCTGGAAAAAATCAGCCGAAACCGGGCCGGAACTGCAAATTTCCACAATGACAATTTCTAAGGGCAACTGGGCAATAAAGCTCGTCTTAATATCAATTTGCGCCTGCTGAAAATCGGAGATAACTTTAACCAAATGCTCCGCTGACATTTTTTTTATCAGCGGCTGAATTCTTCCTTCCAGGTTTTGGCCGACATCCTGGGAAAACTTTTCTGCCAAATTTACGCTTATCTTCGCCAGCAACATCCGCCGCAACAATTCAATTAGATCTTCGGTCAGCTGTTTTAAATCAACTCCCTCGTCAACCAGCTGATTAACCAGCCTAATGGCCTGCGCGCCGTCTTTGTTGCTTAAAAATTCGATCAGGCTGACCGCTGATTCGAGATTAGAGCGGGGAATAACCAGGTCAGCTTTCTCCTGCGTTATCTCCTGGCCGCTGATGGAAAAAACCTGCCCCAATAAACTTTCCGCGTCCCGCATATGCCCGTCGCTGTTTCGGGCGATTGTCTCCAATACGGAACGATCGATTTTTACCTCCTCTTTCCTGGCGATATACTCGAGCTTCTGGGTAATGTCACCCACGTTAATCCGCTTAAAATCAAAGCGCTGGCAGCGGGAAATAATCGTTGTCGGCATCTTATGTATTTCTGTCGTGCATAAAATAAAAATAACATTTTGCGGCGGCTCTTCTAAAGTCTTTAAGAGAGCGTTAAAAGCGGATATAGACAGCATGTGCACTTCATCAATAATAAAAATCTTGTGCCTTTTGTTGCTGACTGCGATTCTGGCGTTGGAAATAATATTTTCCCTGACATTATCAACGCCGGTATGCGAAGCGGCGTCAATCTCTATAATATCCAGGCTGGTGCCATTGGTAATCTGCTGGCAGGAGGCGCACTGTCCGCACGGCTCTGATTCTCCCGCTCCCCGTTTTTCACAGTTGACCGCTTTAGCTAAAACCCGCGCCATCGTGGTCTTGCCGGTTCCCCGCGGACCGGAAAAAAGATAAGCGTGCGCCATCTGGTTGGTCTCGATTTCATTTTGCAGGGTTATCTTAATGTGGTTTTGATTCACTATCTCCTGAAAATTGCTTGGCCGATATTTTTGGTATAATGTGGTCATTATTTTAAATAATAAGTTAAAAGTAAAAAGTAAAAAAGAATAATTTTAGAACATCAATATTTTAACTTTTATTATTGTAAAAAGCAAGGACATCTAAAAATAAACTAACAAAACGCGCGGATGCGCGTTTTGTTTTTTGGCTTTTTTACTTTTAATTTTCAACTTTCATTTATAATATTTTCTACCGCGGCCCAGTTGCTCTCCCCGTGCTTAGGCACTAAAATTATTACTTCGTCATCCGGGTTGCCCTTAAAATAGGTTACGCTGGCCGTTAAAACGTGCCACCGCCGCCCTTCGCTCTCAACAAAATATTCTAAATTTTTTCCCAGCACCAGCTTGCCGACAATGCGTCCCCTCTCAATCGGACCGATCTGCTTATAGATAAACTTGCCGGCTGAATTTATAGTCAATTTTAGAATATCGCCCTCAACCAATTTTGACTTGGAAGCGTAATTGGAAGAAATATTATACTGTTTTCCGTCCGGACCGATCATGTGCTGCCCATTAAACACCCCTTCAATTACTTTATTGCCGATTTGGCCGCCAATATCAATTTCATCGCCCAGCGATGAAAATTGATCGACGCTAATGCCAGCCGGCTCCTCCACCAGGTTGCTGCTTAAGAGTTCGCTTAAAACGCGGGAATTTTCTTTAATGTTATTAAATAATTTTTTTATAATATCCAATTTATTTTTTGATATTTCTACCACTTCCTCTCTGTTTGACTCCGCTTCGCTATCACCCTGACTCTCGGTTTCTAAAATGATAATCTCCGCCTCTTCCCCGCGCTCCTGGGGTTGGACAGCAACGGACCCCCTTTCCGGGCTGAAAAAATTTAATCCGTCTTCCTTGGATATATCCCGCAGAGCTTCCGTCATGGCCTCCGGGTTAATGCCGGACAATATTGATTCTTTAAAATCATTCTCTTCATCTTTTTTTTCGTCACCGGCGCCGCTCTTATCTTCTTCCTTGACGGAAAACTGGATTGTCTCATCCTGCGGCCAGGATAAACTTTCACTTTTTTTTGCTTCATCCGCTTGATTAGCGGATAAATTTTGGTTGTCCATACTTTTATCTTTATTTTTATTAATAATTTATATTTTATTTTTTTATTAAAACTCCCCAGAATTTATCTTTTCTTAAATTATCCTTAACCAGCCAGGAATCAGCCGCCACGCCTTCCTGGGTTGTGCCCCAAATTATTTTCATATTGCCCGGCAGCGTTAATTTGCTAATAAAATCCGTCTCGATGCTGCCGGCTTGTTTCTGAACTAAAAGCGAATAGGGGCAGGCAATCTCGCTGCCGCTCATAACAGATGACAACAATCCCTTATTCTGGCTGATGCTGTTTATCTTAAAAGGAAGCTTATATTTAATCCTCACGGTGATTGTTTCGCCGGGATCAACCATGGTCCAGTCGGCAAATACCGTTTTGTTGAATTCATTATATATTTTTACCCCTGTTTCTTCATCCACTTGAGAAATATTTTCCACAAAATGTATATCGGAATCTATTACCGCTCCCTCGGCGGGGTCATCAAAATAAATCGGATCCGGAGCGGAAAATCCGCCGGCCTCAAGCAACTGACTGCCAAGCGGAACGTAAACGCGCAAATAATTTACGTTTCTAACGCCGGCGAATGGTTCGCCTTTCTGCGCCGTATGCGTTCTCGTTATAGTTACCGTGTTAGTTATAGATCCGTCCGGAGTAATCTCCGCGAAATGGCCGACTTTCTGCTTTATTTTCCTGTCACTCTTGCCGCCGGCGATGTTTGTATTAATAACAGCCAAATAATCGTTCTCTGTCTGTTTTATTCTTCCGTCAAAATTATACCGGCCGGCGAAATCATGCAAAACTGGGTCGTTAAATTCCAATAAAATATGCTTTTCCAGCAATGAATCTTCGGTGACGTTTATTACTCTGAATAAATTATCGGCGGTAACTCTCCGGGGAAGCTCCTTAATAATCGCCTCCGCTAAATCACGGATAATTTCCTTGGGAGTGCCAGTGTCTTTTCTTTCCGCCTGCGCCTGGATAATATTATAAAAATTTTCGCTATCAATGATTGTGCCGTATTTGGCCGTTAAATCAATCTCCCCTACGACTTTCAGCAGCTCCTCAAAAAATGTCGGGTCAACCGCGATAACTCCGTCGACGCTGGAGCCCCAGCCGTTCTCAAAAAACCACTGGAGTTTTTTAGCGCTGGCGGGCCAGTCCGGCCACCAGTTCGCGTCCTGGAATTCCCAAAGCGAATTTATTAAATGCAATGGTTCGGGCGCGGCGATCCGCTTGTGCAATCCGCCTTGCAGGTCATAGCTGCCGCCTCCCGGCACTTCAATATTTTTTATCTGGCCCTGGCGGAAATCAACCAGGGCGTAGCTGCCGATAAAGCCTCCGCTCGCCCGCATTTCCGCGTTATTTTGAAAAATTAATAAATACCGCCTGTCAAACTCGTCCCCTAAGAATTGGGGCATTATATCAACTAATGAAATTATCTCTCTTAAGCCGCTGACGAAAATGGAAGAATCTTCTTTTAACATTTCCAGTTGCGCCACTATCTGTTCCCCATTCTCCATGCCCAGCGATTTTACTGCTTCCAAATTTATCTCATTTATGCTGCTATTTAATTTTTCCATCTCTTGCAAAGATTGCTTGGCATACCGGGAAAAATTTTTCAGCCTGATTGTTAAGGGCGATATATTCTCTGTTCCTCCCAGCTCCAGGCTGTTAAGGGCCAGCGAAAAATATTCGCCGGCTCTCGCGGCAATTTCGCCGGAAGCCAATAAACCTTTGCCGGCGGCGGCGGCCTTAGCCTTTTTACCGGGAAAAATATTGGCCAGTTTGATTAAATTTGAATATTTTACGACCGCTGACTGCGCTTGGTTAAAATTTCCGGCAGCTTGAGAAAAATGATCGGCGGCATTGTCAAAACTGAATTC
The DNA here is from genome assembly GCA_002773655.1 of Candidatus Falkowbacteria bacterium CG10_big_fil_rev_8_21_14_0_10_43_10. Classification (GTDB taxonomy): domain Bacteria; phylum Patescibacteriota; class Patescibacteriia; order Patescibacteriales; family XYC2-FULL-47-12; genus 1-14-0-10-43-10. Next base: position 14,430 of record PFAR01000038.1, read on the forward strand.
TCCGCCGGCTTCCGCCGCCTTTTTTATGCTGTCCACCGCCTCTTCCGTTTCCCCTAAAACTCTGCCTTTTATTTCCTGAAATATATTATAATAGCTAAGCGCTTTTAAAGGCGCGATTAAGGCCAGGCCGACTAAAATAAAAGCGGCCAGCTGCCGCCGGTATGAAGCGGGCGGCAAAAATTTGAACGATAAATTGTTAAGAAGCTTAAAAACTTTTTTCACCAAAACCGCTCCCTGCGCGGCAGCCAGCCCCACAGCGTTAAAAAACCTCAAACTTTCCCTTTTAATGCTTCGCTTGGCGCTTATGCCGGCCGCGGAAACAGCGCCGCCATATTCCCGGCCGCGCCCGGCTCCGGCCGTCATTTCATTCTTTGCAATTTTTAAGAGATACTTAATTTTAGATTTCGCCAAGAAAAAAGGATGAATTGCGTAATGAATCGCGTAATAAAAAAGCTTAATGCCTTCTCGTCCAGCGGTCCGGCTGATTGCCGCTCCGGCGGATAATATTCCCCTGACAGCGCCCAAACCGGCTCTAAAAAATAATTTAACGGCCTTAAACAGCAAAACCGCCGCCCGAAAAATTATTTTATTTAAAAAAGAAAAAAATCCTTTAAAAAAATTCTTTGCGAGCTTAATAATCCAGCTTGTTTTTATAAAATTGATGGAATTATGGACGGCTGATTTTGCATAAAAAAAACATTTGGCCGCCAGCCGGAAAACTTTTAGCGCTCCGGCTCCGGCCAGCATAGCTAAATTTACTACCATAATCTCGTCCAACATCTCCTGGTGTTTAAAATAAAAATTTTTAACGGTATTTTTTTTCGCCTTGATTAAATTTCCGGCCCAAGCCGCCGGCCGGCGCAAAGTCTTAATCCTGGCTGATAACCGATTATTCACGCTCTGGACATTTTTTTCCAATTTTTTCCTAAGTTCGCTCTTCTCAACCAATTTTTTTTCCCGATCATTCAACAAATTGCTGCTGCGCGAATTTTTTTTAATTTCACTCTTGCCCTCTTTGCTTCCTGCCGTTATGGCCGCAGCCGGAAAAATAAAATTAAAAAAGCCCGCAAATTTGCGGAGAGACTTTTTAATATCCTGTTTCGCGATTTTTTCTTTTCTAAATAATTTAGCGGGACTGTTTAAATCAACCAAATAAGGCGAACGGCTATCAATACTCGCTTGTCTTACGATTATTAAGCTTTCTTTTTGTTCTGCCCGCTCTTCTTCCTTCTCGACTTCTGTTTTTATTCTTTCTTTTTTCGCGGGCTTTGTTGCTGCTCCCGGCAAGCTAATATTAGCATTTTTTACAATATTTTCTTTATTTACAATATTTTCTTTATTTAAAATCGCCTCAATTTCACCAATTGCGGCTGTTTGTTCCTGCTGTTGCGAGGTTAATTTTATTTTTTTTCTTGGCATTAACGCATGGGTATTAATACGATACGCAATACGATACGCAAAATTTCCACCGTGTCTCAAGCGCGCTGGTTATCAACATTATTAATTATTATACCACAAAACCGATAAACAAGAGAAATAAAAAACAGTCCCGCAGTATTGCGGGACTGTTTTTTTTGTTGTTTTATTTATTATACCACGCTTCTCACCTTTTCTACAAACTTTTCCTTGCTAAACCCCTCCGCCTGCCGTTTGCACTCCGCGCTCATTTCCGCCGCTTTTGCCGCGTCCAGCCACTGCACCGCTTTGGCCAAATCTTCAATCTTATAATTTTTTGGAATTAAATAACCGGTTTGCCCGTGAATTATCGTTTCGCGCAATCCCCCGTCGTCCACGCCAATCGTCGGCTTGCCCGCGGCCGCGGCTTCCAGCGGTGTCATGCCAAAATCCTCCTGCCGCGGAATATAAATATTAGCAAGGCAACTACCCACGAGTTCGGCTAATTTTTTATCATCCACAAATCCTAGAACTTCAATGTTATCATGTCTAGCCGCAAGCTGTTTTATTTTGTCCAATTCCGGCCCGCCAGAAGCAACCACCAACTTTTTGCCTGGCATTAAATGAAATGCGCGGAGAATATCCTCTACTCTTTTCAACGGGTCTAACCGGCCGAATGATAAATAATAATTACTTCTTTCTTCTGTCATTCCCGCGCAGGCGGGAATCTCGTGGCTTTTTTGTTGGGATTCCCGCTTTCGCGGGAATGACAATTTACTTTGAAATTTATCCGTGTCAATCGGCGGATAAACAACTATGCTTTCCACATTGCAATATTTTTTTAAACGAGCTTGTACATTTTTGGAATTTGCTAAAACCAAATCCATCTTTCTAATTCCCCATTGATAAATTAGACGCGCCAAACAAACAAACAGTAAAAATAACGGCTTTTGCCACGCTCGCTTTTGTTTTAAATAATAATCTTTTAAATCATGCGCATAGCGCACTGGCGTATGGCAATACATAATTAACTTCCTCCCTTTGCCAAGGGGAGGAACGAGGAGGGGTGAACGCGCGCGCCAGGCGGCCGAGAGGCAATTGTTGCCGGAAAAGATTATAATATCATAATCTTTGATAAATTTTGTCCGCCAAAAAAACCGCCACTGCGCGAAAAAGTAGCTTAAGCCGACATGTTTAATTTGCTTGCCTAAAATTATTACTTTTGCTGGCGCTTCTTTTTTGGCAAAAGACTCCTCCTCATTCCAGTATTCAGTCGCGATATCGGCATTCAGCGCCTGCGCCATAATTAAAACCAAGCGTTCCGCTCCGCCTCTAAATTTAAACCGGTCGTGAAGAATTAAAATTTTTTTATCCATACATTTGTCACTTGTTACTTGTTACTTGCAACTTGTATAATCCTATCCTGCTTTCTTCATCTAACTTAATAATTTCCAGCTCCAAATTAACTTCTGCCAACTTTCGGCTGTTTAAATAGGCAAAATCTCCGGGCGGAAAAATAAAGCCGTAGTAATAAAGCGGGATTCCCTGTTCTGCTAATTCCGCGTATGCCTGCGGGTGCGATTTATCGGATAAATTTCCGATTATCACTTTATATTTAGGCCATAAAAATTTATCAAACCGCTCGCTGATGATTATCGCCTCCGGCTCAATATGCGAAAACATACTTTCAACCAGCTCCGCGTCTTTAACTAAATTATTCTTCATTGTCAACAGTCCCTCTTCTTTACCCCAAACGGCCGCCTGAAAATTTAAAATTAAAAAAATAACTATCAATACTGTCATTCCCGCGAAAGCGGGAATCTCATTATAATTAACGCGGGATTCCCGCTTTCGCGGGAATGACAATAAAGATGATAATTTTATAATTAGCAACGCGGCCAGCGGCAGACTCATAATGTACATCGGCAAAAAATAGCGCGTGTAAGAATTGCCGATGGTAAAACTCGCTGGATTAGGATTATCCTGAATTTTCCACGAACCGTAATATAACCCTAAAATCATGCTGCTTATTATAAAAACAACCAGATATAATTTTTGGGGGTTATCTATTTTTTTCCAATTGTACAAAAGCCATATCCCGCCGAAAAACGCCGGCCAAAATAAATGCCAAAACATTATCGCGTAATAATTTATAAAACTCTTGCCGGCCTGTTTGATGTTAATTTGAGCCGGCATAAATCTTTTTGTCATTGCGAGAAGATCCACGGCGCTGCGGGGCGACGAAGCAATCCCGTTAATATTTTCTGCATTAACATTATTGACCGCGATTTTACTCTGTGCCTCAACTGCGGCTGGTCTATTATATCCGAATTTAAACCAACCGCCATACAAAACCTGATTGTAATAAAACATCGGCAGAAGCGCCAAAATAAGACCGAACGCGAAAATAAATAATTTTAAAAAACAATCTTTAAGGTTTCCGAAACCTCTAAGAGGTTTCGGAAACCTCCACACCGCTAACCATGTTATTAGCATTACCGGCGCCAGCCAGATCAATTCCGACGCGCGCGTCATTATCGCGAGACCAAAAAATATCCCTGACAAAAATATAAAAATAAAATCCGTTTTAATCCGTTTCATCTGCTCAATCCGTGTTCCATCGATTAAAAAATAAATTCCAATTAACAGCAAATCAATAAACAATACATTATGAAACATGGAACGCGCCGCGTAATACCAGTATGGCACGAGCGCGAATAGCATCAGCGCCGACAACAACGCGATTTTATCGTTAAAAACGCGCCTCGTAATGCCGTAAAAACAAAAAATGCCGATAACCGCGAATAGCGGCGTTAAATAAATAATAATCCAGGGACCGAATGTTTTAGCCAGCCAGCCGTAAATTAAAATTATTCCCAAAAAACTAACCGGCTTAACCGTGCCGTTATCCGAGCGCACGCTGCGCGGCGTAACCGCATCGTCGGCAATCAGGTTCAGCGGTTCAAAATAAGTTAATCCCAGCCCGGCCGCGTAATTTTTCGCCCAAAAATAGTTGGCGGTTTCAT
>PFAR01000048.1 GCA_002773655.1 Candidatus Falkowbacteria bacterium CG10_big_fil_rev_8_21_14_0_10_43_10
CCCTGATAGCCGCCCTGGACGATATTGCCGGAGCTATTGACGGCAAACCCGTTGCCGGCGTCATTGATGGAAAAAATCCAGTTGGGAGAGGTGGAGGCGATGCCGACGTTATTAGAACTGTCGGTTATTAAAACGGGCGCGGAGTATCCGGCGGAAGGCGCGACATACAAGCCATAATTATTAGCCGCTCCGCTAGGCGCTCCGGCGACATATAAAGTAACAGCGTCGGTTAAATCAGCCACTCCGGCGGCAATGGTGGAAGAGGCGAAATAACCCTGCGCGAAAAGAGCGTGCGTTCCGGCGGCGGCTTCAACAAAATTATTGGCGAAGTAAGCGCCGTATAAATCACTGTTGGCCGCGCCGGTAATCGCGCCGGTATTGGCGATGCCAAAGCCGTTGGCGGTGGCGGTAAAGCTGCGGTCAATATAAACAGTCTTATTGCTGTCGTTATTCTCGTCGCCGACTTCAAAAAAATTGCCGGCGCGGACATTGCCGTTGCCGTTGTCTAAAACCAAAATACTGTCAATATTCGTCGTTAAATCATCTTTTAGGCTTCTTACAGCCAAAGCGCCTCCGTCCATGTCAAACTCCATCAGCATATCATCAGCCGCTCCCCCGCTGTCGTCTAAAATCATCGTTCCGCCTCCGCCGCCGGCGATATGCAATAACCTCCCCGGCGAGGTAGTGCCGATGCCGACATAGCCGGAAGAATTTACCATTAAAGCAGGCGCGGCCGTATCAATCAAAGAGTCGGAGGTGGTAGCGAGATAAAGCGAGCCGCCGGTTGACTGCAGGTACCAATGCTTTAAGTCAATGCCGGCCGAAGAATCAGATAATGTTATTTTGGGCGCGGCGCCGTAAATATTTAAAATGGAGTTAGGCGTAGTTGTTCCGATGCCGATGTCGCCGCCGCCGCTGGTTACGACAAAATGGCTGGTTCCGACCGTAAAGCCGCCGGTGGAAATAGTAGAGGTGGCGGTGGTGGTGGCCACGGTCAGATTGCCATAAGCATAAAGCTCAAAAGGAGTGGTAACTGTGCCGAGCTCAAACCGGTCATTATCCGCATCCCAGTTTAAAGTAGCATTCGGCAGTCCGGCGGCGCCGCGGTAGAATATTAAGCTTGAATCTTCATCGTCCGCCGCGTCGGAATTTATCGTAAAGCTGGAGGTTAAAGTCCCGGAAACGGTGGTGGAGGCCACGCCGAGGACATTAACGGTGAGCTCGTCAAAATAGCCATGCGTCCAATAATTAGTGGCTGAACCGACAGTATGCGTACTGCCCGGCACCGGCACAATGTTATCCCGTAGCCAGATATCGCCGGCGGCGGAATCTATATTTAAATGCCCGCTGGAATCAGTGTAAATATCCGAATATAAACTGTCGTTATAGGCGATGCGCAGCTGGGGAACGGTTGAAGTTGATAAAGACAACAAGGCGCTCGGGCTGGAAGTGCCGATGCCGACGTTGCCGCTGTCAAAAACCCCGAACAAAGTTGAAGAGGCGGTGTCTAAAGCATTGATTAAGGGAACGCCGGGCGTGGAAGTAGCCCAAACCGTGAGCATGGCGCTCGGGCTCGTGGTCCCGATCCCCAAATAGCCGTCGCTGGTCAGGCGCATCTGCTCATTGCCGGCGGTATGGAAAAATAAAACATCTTCGTCCGCGCCGGAAGAACTTTCAGCGATAATATATGTATCCTGGTCAACGTCAATTACGCCGCCCAGCCCGGTCCAATTAGTTCCGTTATATCCTTCAAAGGTAGTATTGCTAATGTTATAGCGCAACATGCCGGTATAGCCCGCGCCCGGCCTTTGCGCGGTAGTGCCGACCGGAATAACCATCGCGTCAGTGGCGTCAATCGCGAATGACACGGTCGGCGAAGTAGTGCCGACGCCGATATTTCCCCTGACATCCAGCCCGCCGAACAAAGATAATTTATTAGTGTCTATGAATAATTGACCGCGCGCCGTAATCTTTTCCTTAGTTAGGCTTAAGTCCCCGATGGTCAGCTTGTCGCCGGCGTGCACGTAGCGCGTGCGGATATTATTAAACTGGATTTCATCGCCTAAAAAGAGATAAGCGCGGCCGCGGTCGGTCCCGGACTCGTCGGCCAAATTAGTTCCGACCACAATATCATCATAGCCGTTCCCATCAAAATCAAAATTTCCGGCGATAGCCGAGCCGAAGCTGTCGCTATCCGCGGCGCCATCTAAAATCACGTCCGCGTTTTCCGCGTTGATGGAAGATGACAGCGATTTGCTTCCGTAGAAGATATAAACGCGGCCGCGGTCGGTCCCGGACTCGTCGGCCAAATAAGCGCTGATTAAAACATCGCTATAACCGTCGGCGTTTAAATCGCCGGCCGGAGCGATATTCCAGCCGAAGTAATCGCTGTCCGCCGTGCCGTTAATAATCACATTGGCGTTTTCCGCATCAATCATGCTGGCCGGAGTGGAAGAGCCGTAAAAGACATAGGCGAGGCCGCGCGCCGTGCCGGCATCCTCGGCGGACGGGGCGCCGACAATGACATCGTCGTAGCCGTCGCCGTTAAGGTCGCCGGCTCCGGCAACCGCTAATCCGAAATTATCAACATCAACGGCGCCGTTGATGATAATATTGGCGTTATCAGCGTCAATCGCGCTGGCCGGAGTGGAAGAGCCATTAAAGATGTAAGCACGGCCGCGGTTGGTGCCGGCGTCTTCGGCCTGATAAGCGCCGACAATTATATCATCATATCCATCTTTATTATAGTCGCCGGCGGCGGAAACGGCGTATCCGAACCGGCCGTAATCGTCGCTGACGCCGTTAAGAATCATGTCGGCGTTTTCCGCGTCAAGGGAAGAGGATAATGAACCGCTCCCTAAAATAATATAAGCTCGGCCCCGTTCGGTGCCGGTAGCGGACGCTTTGCCGGCGCCGATAATGACATCATCGTAGCCGTCGCCGTTAAGATCGCCGGCCGAGGAAACTGAATAACCGAATTCATCATTGTCGGACGTGCCGTTAATAATCACATTGGCGTTTTCGGCGTCAATCACGCTGGCCGGAGTGGAGGAGCCGTAAAAAATATAAGCGCGGCCGCGGTTGGTGCCGGCGTCTTCGGCTAAATAAGCGCCGATAATAAAGTCATCATAGCCATCGCCGTTGATATCGCCGCCGGCCCCGCCGGCAGTATGCGCCATCTCGCCCAGAAAATCGCTGTCGGCCGTCCCGTTGATAATTATGTCGGCGTTGGCCGCGTCAAATAAAGCCGCCGGCGTGGAAGATCCTAAAAATACATAGGCGCGGCCGCGGTCGGTCCCGGATTCATCGGCCTGGCTGGCGGTTACTAAAATATCATCATAGCCGTCGGCGTTATAATCGCCGATGGAAAAAACCGACCGGCCGAAATAATCGTTGTCCGCGATGCCGTTGATAATCATGTTCGCGTTGGCCGCGTCAATGGAAGACGCCCAATTCACCTTGCCCAAGCTGTAAGTATCGGTCGCGTCCGGACCGATGCTGCCGGCAATGGTCATCATGAAATTAGCGGTGGTGCTGGCGCTGTCGGCAACGGTAAAGACATCCGCCCCGCCGTCCCGCAGCTGGAAGATATTGCCGGCGCCCTGCTGGTTAACTAACAGGGCGTAATCATCGGTATTGGCCGTAATGGAAACCTGGCCGGTTGAGGCGATGCTGCCGACGGTGGAGGTTCCACTGACATTCAAATTGCCGCCGATCACCGCATTGCTGCTGACATCCAAGCCGCCATTTAAATCCAAATTGTTGTTGATAGTTACCGCGCCGCTGAAAGTGCTGGCTCCGCCTACGGTTAAACTTTCCTTGACGGTTAAATCTTCCCCGATGCTGCCATCCTTGGCGACCGATAAACTTCCGCCGCTGCTTAAAGCCAAACCGGCGGAAACAAAGCTGGTGGCGTTAATGTTATTCGCCAAAAACTGCCCGCTGATTGCTAAAGTCCCGCCGATATTGGCATTATTGGAAACAGTTAAGCTTTGGGCGGTTAACTGGCCGCTGACCGTGGCCGGCCCGCTCACATTTAAAGCGTTCATCGCGGCCGCGCCATAAATAGTTAAATCGTCATTCACTATCAAATCGCCGGCGGAGGAAAAAATGGCGGCCTGAAAATCAACCGGCCCGTAAAAAGCCGAACTGCCAGAAACTCCCAAATCGCCTTTTAAGGTAAAATCATCCTCCACGATTAAATTATCGCCGACCGTTAAGCTGCCGCTGACAGAGGGGCTGCCGATAATCCGGTCCAGCTCTAGAGCGCGGGGCAGAACAGCGGAAGCGCTGGCAATTCTGGTGCTGGTGGCGGTGCCACTGGTGACAATGATGGTGGCGGGCTGGCCTTCCCTGATTATTTCCGTTACTACCGGAGTTTCCAGCTGCCCGGCTATTTTTTGCTTCAGGGCATCCGGCAAGACAAAGTCAAGCGCCTTTTGCCAAAGGGTGGCCAGTGATTCTTTTGATTCAGCCTCTTCCACTTGCCAGGCTCCCTTGGCGTAATCCAAACTGTTATTGACTGTAACCAAACTGCCGCCGACAGCATTCCAAATGCTGGTTGTGCTCTGGCTTTCTCCGGCGCCGGAAATTTTCACTCCCAATACTCTCTGGCCGCTGTCTATCTTCCGGGCGACATAATTTTGCAGGCGCCTAGTCGCCCCCAGCGCGCTGTCCAGCAAGGCCGTGCCGATGCTCCGCTGATGGCCGGCAAAATTCCTTAGAGCGCGGTTGCTTCCATCCCGCACTTTTCCCGCCAGCTCTTTCTGCCCTTGGGCGGTATTATTTAAAAAACTTAAAAGACGTTTTAAAAATTTTTCTCCTTCTTTGTCCTGCCGGCTCTCGCTTGCTCCGGCCACGCTTCCCCGCGATTCGCCCACCAGCTGGTCTTTATACTGATCGGCCACCTCCGCCCCGCGGACCAGCAGACGGCTGCCGCGGTCGGCCCCGCTGTTAAGAGCGTATCTAATCGGCGCCGGCATTATTTTCAAAGGGGCGCTGAAAGTCTGCCTGACGGCCAGGGCTAAATCGCCGGAAATATTATCGGCGTTATTTATGATTTCTTTAACCGCGCCTTCGGCCAGGCCAAACACGTATTCCTGCCTTCGGCCGGCCCGATCCTCCAGGCGTTCGACATTTTTCGACAAAAATTCTCCGAATTCGCCCGCGCCTATAACCGCGCGCGCGCCGGCTTTTTTCAGCTGTCCGGAAAAATTGGAATCATCCCGGTCGTAAACCTCATTAGTCTGGGCCAGCGCCCGGCCGGCGGATCGGATTCCGGCGGACAGAACGGACGCGCTCTTTTGTTTAACGGCCGCCGCGCCGTCGGCGATTCCGGCCACTGCCGCCGCTATCGCTTGCCTGAACTTTTCTTCCGCCCGGGAAGCCGAGACCGGCGATGCCCAGAAAAAACAGGAGAATGAAATAGTAGTTATAATTAAAAAGCTCGCCATTAAAGTCTGCAGCTTATGGCGGGCGAAGTTAGTCAGCGGCCTGTTTGGCAATAAAATATCAGGAGTCTTGGACAGCGCGCTGATGTTGTTTATTATCTTAGCCACGCCCCGCTTAACCGGTGATACGGCTTCCAGTTCTTTTTCTGTTTCCCGCTGGATTTTCTTTGTTTCCACCCGGGCGATGTACTGCTCAATGTCAACCATCCGCACCTTCCAGTTGCGGCCGAATTTCTGGCCGGTAATCTTCCGGTTGCGGACCAATAGGGAAATATAATCCTGGCTGAAGCGGGTATAACCGGCCGCCTCGGCCAAGGAAATATATTCGTACTTATCCGCCGGAGTCCTGCCTTGCCGGCAGGCAGGTTCAGCGAAAGAGGACTTATCGCCGGAAAATTCAAAAGCTTGCTCCTGCTCTTTCGCGGGCGCGTCAAATACATCTGATTCTTTCTGATTGTCTCCTTGTTCTTTTTGCATGGGGAAGATACTAAAAAATATTTGGCTATGCTATATTTTATATACAAAAAAACGCAAACAAAAAAATTGCTAAATGCTTTCAAAGATTAAATTTAGTTTTTCAAATTTTTTATTTGTGATTTTTGTTTTATGCTTCCGGTTTAGCGCTATCGGATAGTTTTTTGGTTATTTTAATTATAACATTTTTTAAGATACTTCGCCAAGTAAATAAAAGCGTATTATAAATTTATCCGATACTATAGTATTTTTCCAAAAAATTAAGCTATTTTATTAAAAATAAGGCAAAAATATTTAAATTAATTACCGATGAGGCCGATGACAAAAAAAACCACGCTTAAGTTATCCCCAGTTTTAAAAAATATTACAAAAAAAACGCATAATTTTCCACATGGCTTCTCATTATAGTCCGAATGCCCTCCCTGAAAAAAATCATGGCTGAATTCTTATAAAAATATTTTTCTGTATCTTTGCCATGGTTATCCGGAAATGAAAAAAATTTTTACTGGCCAAGACCTTGATAGGACTCTTTGGACCAATCTGTTCCATATTGAAACAACTTTTTGGCTGGGGTATGTGTAAGTTAAAAAAGATATATCGGATATAATCTAAGTTCTTAAAAAAGCTAACGGCTTTCTGGCTAGACATCTTCTTCCATAAAGCTTTATCCGATATTGTAGCAACGCTCAAATAAGCGCTCCAAGCGCTCCGGTAGGAGCTATATTTGTAAATTCAACACCTCTTTTTTATCGCGCAAAGTTCCTTGCCTCGCGCCTGCATAATCTAAATAACGTTTGTCTTGGAATCCAACTCCCTATAAGGACTTGTCTAGGGATTCAATTCCTCCCGCGGGAGGGATTGAATCCCTTAACTGACGCTTTTAATGATATTTAATTTAAAAATAATTAAGGCTTAAATTTCAACATATTGCTATCCAATATTAGCTAAAAAATACTATCGGATTGCGAGAGAAAAAATATAATTATTTTTATCCGCTGGAAAAATTACCCGCCATAGCTTCTCTTAATATTCGCCTGCTCTAAATTAAGAGCGCGAAAACGGCGTTCTTCACCTCCGGAGCGTCCCCTTCCCCGAACGGCAAAAAATTATTTCTATCCCTTGTATTTTGGTATCGGATAACTTTTTATTGTATCGGATAACTTATATAATAGATATATAATAAAAATCGCCCTATATTGCATAAGGCGATTTTTATTTAATTTTATTTAATATTAGTATAAAATATATATCGGATAGATGTAAAAATGGCCAATTGTTATAATTTTAAGGCTTTTTTTAACTTTTTTTCATTTAGATCATATCCGATACCGGCTAAATTCAAATTATGGTTCTTAAAAATATCTCCGGCTACCCTCTTTATATCTGCGGCTGTAATTTTTTCTATCTTAGCGAAGTGTTCTGCCGGCGTGGCTACCTTTCTGTCCAATGCTTCCTGCCTTAAAAACCAGCTGGCCATATTATCCGATGATTCTAGATACAAAGTGGTTTTGCCGCAAATATAATCTTTGGCCTTTTTTAACTCCTGGTCAGGAACACCCTGCCGGCTGATTTTTTTATACTCTGATAAAACAGCTGCGACCGCCCGCTCTACTTTATCTGCGGATGTTCCCATGGTGGTGGTTAAATATCCGCTGTCTTTATACCCTTCCGTCTGGGTATGTATTTGATAGGCCAGCCCTTGCCGCTCGCGCACCGAAATAAACATTCTGGAACTCATGGAGCCGCCCAATACCACTCCCAGCAATTTTACGGCGTCATAATCTTGATGATGGTAGCCGCAGGCGCGCGCTCCTAACGATAAATTCACTTGCGCTGTTTTTTGCTTTTTAATTTTAACTCGCGGGGATGTTTGCGCCTCCGAATTATTATCCGCTTCATTCTTTTTGCCGGCAATAATTTCGGCAAATAATTTTTTAACCAGCGCCAAATCTCTTGCTTGGTAACTGCCGGCCGCCCCCGCTATTATATTCCTGCCTTGATAATGCCCTCGCCAATACTTTACTATCTCGGCGCGGCTTATTTTTTGAATGTTTTCTTTGGTCCCGATTGTGTCCCAGCCGGACGGCGTATCGCCGTATAAGCATTCCTCAAACAAATCATCAATCTTAATCATCGGATTATTGTCGTACATATTAATCTCCTCAATGATCACCCCTCTCTCCCGCTCAATTTCCCGGCCGTCAAACTTTGAGTTAATTAAAATATCGCCCAGCACGCTGATCGCCCGGCTGGCCTGCCGGCCGTCAACTTTAACGTAATAGCCGGTATACTCTTTTGAAGTAAAAGCGTTAAACTCTCCGCCAATGCCGTCAAGCTCGCTGGAAATCGCCAGAGTGTCGGGGCGCTTCGGCGTGCCTTTAAATATCATATGCTCCAAAAAATGCGAGATGCCGTTGTTGCTTTTATTCTCATGGCGCGATCCGGCCGCGACCATTACCAGAATCGTAAACGTTTGGGTGGCGGGCATAGGGACTGTAATTAAACGAATACCATTTTTTAAAATTTCTTTTTTATACATAATTTTTTATACATAAAAATAAAATTTTGAATCAATCCCCCCGCCGCAAAAGCCAAATCCCCCAATAACTTAACGGCGTATATAAAACCCCCATTATAAATTTAAACAGCCACCAGGGAATAATTATCATGATAATGGTTTTAATGGGATAAACGCCGGCAAAAGCGATCAACGACCAAATAGCGCTGTCTATCAGCTGCCCCCATAAATTGGACAAATTGGAACGCAGCCAAAAATATTTGCCGCCGAATTTGGCGCGCAAAAAGAAGAAAGAAAAAACATCCTGATATTCGCCGACGGCAAAAGCAACTAAAGACGCTAGGGAAAAACGCAAGGATAACCCGAAAATTTCCGCGTATGATTCCCGCAGGAAAAAATCCGGCGATACGGGCATGACGTTTGATAAAAAATTAAAGATTAAAAATATAATATTGCAGTAAATGCCCATGCGCACGAACTGCCGCGAGATAGTTTTACCGTACACCTCGCCGATAATGTCAGTCATTAAAAAAACTATCGGAAACGCGAAAATCGCGGTGGACAGATGCGTGCCAAAAATAAAAGGCATTAATTTTATGCCCAAGGTATTAGAAGCGATTAAGGCCGTTAAATACATCGTCAGGGCAATAAGAATTTTTTGGTTCATAGATATTAAAATTTTTGTTACCACGACCCGGAACTCCCTCCTCCTCCGCTCATCCCTCCCCCAAATCCGCCAAACCCTCCCCCGCTTGAACCGCCGCCGCCAAATCCGCCGCCGCCAAGAAACCACGGCAAATTTTTGCCGCTTGCTTTCGCGGCATTATATTTTTTAGAAACGATAAAATCAAAAAGCAAACCAAAAGTAGTTAAGCCGATGATGGAACCGACACCCAGCCACAAAAATCCCCAAATTAAACCTAATATAACGCCGGCCGCGCCGCCAATCACTCCGCCCGCCCACCATGACTTGGAACGGCCGAGTATCGCTCCTAACCACATGAATAATCCAATAACCAACCAAAAAATAAATTCCCAATTCCAGCCGCCCGCGCCGTTGTTATTATCGTCTGAAGCAACATACTCGCCCTTTGTCGCTCCGATAATTTTATCAACCGCCAAACTAATTCCTTCGCCGTATTTTCCCGCTTGAAAAGCCGGCTTCATTTCGTTATTGATAATCCAATTGCTTTGCGCGTCAGTCAGCGCCCCTTCCAGCCCGTAGCCGACTTCAATCCGCATTTTTCTATCCTCCACCGCCACTAAAACTAGCGCTCCATTATCATTGTCTTTTTTGCCAATACCCCAATCTTTAAATAATTTTTCGGCAAAATTTTCAATATAGTCGCCGCCTAAATTTTTTACCGTCACCACGCTAATCTCGTTGCTCGTCTCTTTTTCAAACGCAACTAATTTCTGCTCCAAACTTTGTTTAACGGCGCCGTCAATTACGCCCGCGAAGTCGTTAACAAACCCCGACGGGGAACCGGGGTTGTAATAAGCGCTAACTGGTAAGGCAGCTAAGAATAAAATTGTTATAATTATCTTTTTCATAATTCAGAAGATGAACACAGATAAATGACGGATTAACACGGATCACGGATTATTCTCAAACTTTTTTAGTTGAGTTATAAATGGTTTGCGGTCGTTGGTATATATTGATCTTCTTATATCTAATTTAAATGTGTTAAAGTTAACTAAGTAAGCTATTTCGTAAATACTGCATCTTAAATATGATAATTGCTGACTAATATCATCCTGCCTGGTAAAACTGCTGGCTTTTATTTCTATAATAACTTTATCCTCTACAATAAAATCAGGAACATAAGTTCCTAACTTTACGCCTGTTTCTAATGAATAGATATTTATACGATGTTGCTCTGTAAATTTTAACCTCGCTTTTACTAAACTTTCGGCTAATGCTTTTTGATAAATACTCTCTTTTAATCCTTTGCCATATCTATTTGAAACATCAAAAAAACATCCTCGTATTTTATACGTTAATTCCTCCTCTAATAACATTATAGTTGCACGGATAAATGCGGATGACCTACGGATTATTACGGATCACAGATATATTTTAGGCCGCATCGGCGAACATCCGTGCTCCGTATTTATCCGTCAATAATCCGTGTTTATCTGTAAATTAAATAAAATTAAATAAGTTCACAAAACATTAAAATTTTACACTAGGAGCATTCTCTGAACCTTTAGCTGCCTCAAAATAATTCCGCTCGCCGTAGCCGAACATCCCGGCTAAAACATTCGCGGGAAACCGCTTAACCATCACGTTATAATCCCGGACGGAGTTATTAAACCGGCCGCGCTCAACGCCGATCCTGTTTTCCGTCCCTTCCAGCTGGGCCATTAGAGTATTAACATTCTCGGCGGATTTTAATTCCGGATAATTTTCCATTACTACCAATAATCGGGACAAAGCGGACTCCACTTCAGTGGCCGCCCCGGCTTTTTCATTGACAGTCGCCGCTCCGGAATAGCGGGTGCGGGCCTCGGCAATTTGGCCGAACACATCTTTTTCCTGCGCCATAATCCCTTTCACGCTCTCAACTAAATTGGGAATTAAATCAAAGCGCCTTTGATACTGCGCCTCAACCTGCGCCCATTGGCCGTCTACACCCTCATTAGCGGTCACGAATTTGTTGTAGTAGCCGAAGAGGCTGAACACAGCGATGATTAAAATAACTCCGATGATAATTAATGTTTTTTTCATATTTTTATGTGTTGATAAACACGGATTTAGCACGGATTTTTGCGGATCACGGATATTCGCCAATGTTTCTTTAGCGAGTATCTGTGCTCCGTGTGCATCCGTAAGTAATCCGTGTTTATCTGTTAAAGTATATTAATTAAATTTATCTTGAAAATAATCTCCTAATTTATCAATCGCGATTCTCTCCTGTTTCATCGTATCCCGGTCCCGCACGGTCACCTTTTTATCTTCCAGGCTGCCAAAATCAACCGTGACGCAATACGGCGTGCCGATTTCATCCTGCCGGCGATAGCGCTTGCCAATACTCTGGGTTTCGTCATATTCGCAGGCAAAATCAAATTTCAAACTGTCATAAATTTTTTGCGCGTATTTAACCAGCGGTTCTTTTTTGGACAAAGGCAAAACGGCAATTTTTACCGGCGCGATTTTTTTATCCAGACGCAATACTATTTCTTTTTCATGCTTAGAGTTGTCATCGCCGGAACGGGCCTCCACCTCCTCATAAGCATTAATTAAAACCGCCAGCATTATTCTGTCCAAGCCGAAAGTCGGCTCAACCACGTAAGGAATATATTCTTCGCCGGTTTCCGGATCACGGTAGCGCAAATTCTCTTTCGAATATTCAATATGATTTTTTAAATCATAGTCGGTGCGGTTGGCAATGCCGGCGATTTCATCCCAGCCGAACGGAAAATTAAAATAAGTGTCAACCGTGCGCTTGGAATAATGCGCCAGTTCGTTTTGGGCTAGTTCAACTTTCTTAATATTTTCCGGCTTTAAACCTAAATCTTGGATAAAAAATTCCTGTTGGCAATTAAGCCATTCCGTAAACTTTTTCTCATCATCGCCTGGTTTCACGAAATATTCAAATTCAGCGATAGTAAATTCTTTCATGCGGAAGATGAAATTGCCGGTGGTAATTTCATTGCGGAACGACCGGCCGATCTGGGCGATGCCGAAAGGAATTTTTTTACGCGCCGCTTCCGCGATTAATTTAAAATCGGTAAACATTGTCTGGGCGGTTTCGCCGCGCAGGTAAGCAGCTGCTTTATCGTCCTCAACCGTGCCAATAAAAGTTTTGAATAGTAAATTAAAATTTTTCGGTTCGGTCCATTCCGCTTTTTTGCCCTGATGCTCTTTCGCGTGCGCTTCAATTTCCGCCGGCTTATCCTGGCGCAACCGAATATGGCAAATTTTGCACTCCACCAAAGGATCGGTAAAATGAGACAAGTGCCCGGAGGCCTCCCAGACTTTGGGATTCATAATGATCGGCCCAGCCACGCCGACCATGTCAACCGGCGCCTGCACAAAACGCCGCCACCATAATTTTTTAATATTATTGAATACTTCAACTCCCATGGGGCCATAATCATAGCTGTTTGCCAGTCCGCCGTAAATTTCCGATCCGGGAAAAACAAAACCCCGCCGCTTGCATAACGAAACGATTTTATCCATCTTATTATCTTCTTTCTGATTTTGAATTTTTTTTGACATAGGATTTAGGATTTAGGATTTGGTGCTTTCTATTCATTCTCCTCTGCTTCCTCTGCTTTATTTTCTCCAACCAACTCCTCAATCACCGCCTTCACTCCCTCATTCTCCGGGTTTAATTTCAGCACCTGATTAAACTGTTCCAAGGCGTTTATCTTATCACCTTTTTTCTGATATGCCAACCCTAAGCTATAAATGGCGTTAGCGTATTCGGGATACATCTGAATTGCCTGGTTAAACCGTTCTATCGCCTTATCAATTTTATTTTGGTTGTAATAAAGCCGTCCGCTTTCATATACAACTTCCGGATTGGGCTGCCGCCTGATTACATCCTCTAAAATCACCAGCGCTTTATCCGCCTGCCCCAGGGCGTCATAAGTTTTTGCCAGGCCGACATAGGCTTCAAAATAATTATCCTTTTGCTCCGTTGCCTTGCTAAAAGCCGCCGCCGCCTCGTTTGTCTGGTTATTGGCTAAATAAAGTTTGCCTAACTCCGTCAATAAAATAGGATTGGACGGTTCCAGCTCACTCGCTTTTTTAAAATAACGAATGGCCGGATCAATCGAACCGGCGGCGATCAGCCTGACATCGCGGTAAATCGCGCCTAAAGCCTCCCAGGCTATTACTGAATTGGGCGCCAGGCTGATAGCGGCCTCGCCTTCTTTAATCGCCTGCTGGATATTAAGCTGGAGTTTTTCCCGCTTTTCCGGGGTCAAACTTTCTCCGCCGCCCGGTACGCTTAAAAGGTTAACATCATCTTTAACCGCGTTAATATAATCTTTGGCTAAAGCGATCCGATAATTTAAACGCCGGGGGTTAAGTTTAGCGGCGGCAACCAGCCTGTCTCGGTTCCCGGACAGCCGAAAATCGTTATAAGCCGCGTCGGCAATATAATATTTTGCCTGGACGTAAAAGAAAAATAAACAAAAGCCGGCGGCAACTATCGTAAAACTGACAAACAGCGGCTTTAAATCCTGATGTTTTTTTAAATCAATTTCCCGAACAGCGAAAATTTTAGAAAAAGCCAGCCGCCAGTTAGCCATGGCCATGACCAGCGCCAGCCAGAAAAAAAACATTAAAGCGGTATTTGTTAAATACAGCGCCTGAATAATAAAAAGAGTAAAAGCGGCGAACGAAAAGGCGAAAGCAAGATAACTCTCTTCGCTGCTGGTGCGGAACATGTTCCGTAAAAAAACAAAAGATATAAATAAAAATATTCCAATGAACGCGAGATAGCTTAAAACGCCGAGCAAGCCGACTGTAGCCGCTAGTTCAAGAAAATGCATCGGGGCTTTGTCAAAACGCAGCTGCCAAAACTGCGAACTGTTAAATGACGCCGGCCGATACTGGGAAAAATCATAGGCGAATGTTCCCGGACCTGACCCGAACAGCGGATTATCCTTAAAACTCTCCCAAACTATTGATTTTCCCCGGCTGGCCGATAAAACAACTTCCTGCGGCAGTCCGGACTTAAAAAACAGCCTGGGCAAATTCAATCCCTGGCCGCCGGCAAACAAAAAAAGAAAGAGGATGCTAAAAATAAAAAAAGTTAAAGCCGGAGCGATGGCTATCTCAATCGAGCTGTCTTTATTCTCCCGATTAACATAAATGATATAAAGAGCAAAGCTGAAAATCGCTCCCAAGCCGATCGCCAGCGCTATCCAGGCTAAAGAATTATTTACCATCAGCAAAGTCGCGAACGATAGGCCGAATAAAATATAATATTTAATATTCAATAAAAATGCTTTTTTAGCCCCTTTGACATTATAGGAATACAAAGCGGTTACCAGCACCAGCGTAGCGGCCGCGGCCAGCGCCAATGATTCGGCCGATCCGCCGACCGGATTGAATGAATTGGAGCGGATAACTCCCGTCCCGCCGGGCAAA
>PFAR01000040.1:0-199 GCA_002773655.1 Candidatus Falkowbacteria bacterium CG10_big_fil_rev_8_21_14_0_10_43_10
AACAGATTGCCCGGGTAATTTTGCTCTGCCCGATAAGCGATTACGCCGACGCGATTAAATATAATCGCCAAGCGATAGTAAAAGCGGAAAATTACGCTCGCCGGCTGGTAAAGGCCGGCAAAAAGCGCCAGTTGCTCCCGCCGGAAATTTGGCCGGAATTGCATGACGCCCAAAGGTTTTTAAGCTTGTTTACTCCGGA
>PFAR01000040.1:269-412 GCA_002773655.1 Candidatus Falkowbacteria bacterium CG10_big_fil_rev_8_21_14_0_10_43_10
CCGACGCTTCTTATTTTTGCCGAAAAAGACGAGTATCTTGACCGGCCTTTAGGGGAGGTAATCCGCTGGTTTCAGAATATTTTACGCGGCAAAAATTTTACCGTTAAAACTGTCAGCGGCGCGAACCACGGTTTTATCCAGTG
>PFAR01000040.1:468-13741 GCA_002773655.1 Candidatus Falkowbacteria bacterium CG10_big_fil_rev_8_21_14_0_10_43_10
ATTTTTTTGCTGCGGTGAAAGCCAGAAAATCCGTCCGTGAGGGCGGTTTTTTTGTTTGCGCGTTTTATATCGGAAGAGCTATAATGTAAATATGGAGTTTAATACGTAAAAATAGACTTATTTAAAGGATGTTGAATTTATAAAATTATGGAAAACAAACAAACTTCATTAGCCATTTTTGAAACACACAAGATCCGTCGGTACTATAATGAAAGAACCGAAACTTGGTATTTTTCAGTGATTGATATTATTGCGGCTTTAACGGAGCAGATAAATTTCAAAAAAGCGAAAAGTTATTGGACAACGCTTAAAAGCCGCTTAAAACAAGAAGGAAGTGAGTTGGTCACAAAATGTGACCAACTGAAATTACAATCTGCTGATGGAAAGTATTATAAAACCGATGTTGCGGATGTAGAAACAATTTTACGCCTCATTCAATCTGTCCCGTCAAAAAAAGCCGAGCCGATCAAGCTTTGGCTGGCAAAAGTCGGTTATGAACGGATGCAAGAAATGAGTGATCCGGAAAAAGCTTTAAACCGAAGCCGTGAATATTGGCAAAAACAAGGCAGAAGCGAAAAATGGATTCAACAACGAATGACGGGGCAGGAAACCAGGAATAAATTAACGGATTATTGGGCAGAAAATGGCGTGAAAAAAGTAGATGAGTTTGCCGTTCTCACAAATATTATTCATAAGGAATGGAGTGATTTGTCGGTAAAAGCCCATAAAAGTCTTAAAGGGTTGAAAACGCAAAATTTGCGCGATCATATGAGCGAAGAAGAGTTAATTTTTACCGCCTTGGCGGAGCTTTCCACGAGAAGAATTGCAGAAACGGACGAAGCAAAAGGTTTTGAGGAAAATAAAATTCCAGCAATAAAAGGAGGGAGAATCGCTAAAGACGCGCGCAAGGCGCTTGAAGAAAAAATTGGAAAGTCAGTCGTAACCGGAGAAAACTATCTGCCGCCGAAAAAATTTGTTAAAAAATTGAAATAGAAAAGTTGTCAGTTCGGGAGACTTTAATGCCCTGTTGGGGCGGAAGTAAAATTTATTAATTATTTTTTTATACCCCATCCCCATGGGTGGGGTTTCCTTATAGGTGAAAGATGTTGGAAAACTGTTTAGGTTTTCTAATATAATAAAATAAGCGGATACTCCGTCCGCTTGCGGCGTGGTAATTCATTTTTATAAAATAATATTATGGAAACAACAAAAATAGCGTTATTTAAAGGAAAAAAAATCAGAAAAATACTCTTTCAAAATGAGTGGTGGTTTTCCGTGATTGATGTCATTGAGGCATTGACGGATAGCTCTCAACCAAGCAAATATTGGACGGCGATGAAGGCGAGAGTAAATAGTGATGATGGTATTCAGTTGTCTACAATTTGTAGACAACTGAAATTAGAGTCTTCTGACGGCAAAAAATATGAAACCGATTGCGCCGATACCGAAGGTATTTTCCGTATAATTCAATCAATTCCCTCACC
Source organism: Candidatus Falkowbacteria bacterium CG10_big_fil_rev_8_21_14_0_10_43_10 (assembly GCA_002773655.1). Taxonomy (GTDB): domain Bacteria; phylum Patescibacteriota; class Patescibacteriia; order Patescibacteriales; family XYC2-FULL-47-12; genus 1-14-0-10-43-10. The sequence goes on from PFAR01000040.1 coordinate 1,953, forward strand.
CAAAGCCGAGCCGTTTAAGCGCTGGCTGGCGCGCGTCGGTTATGAGCGGGTGCAGGAAATTGAAGATCCGGAATTGGCGGCTAAAAGAACCAGAATGCTTTATAAACTCAAAGGATATCCTGACGATTGGATTGAGAAACGGATGCGCGGTATCGCTATTAGGGAAGAACTGACGGATGAATGGCAAAAGCGAGGCGCGAAAGAGCAAAAGGATTATGAAATTTTAACCGCGGAAATATCTAAAGCGACTTTTGGCGTGACGCCAAGTCAATATAAAAAATTGAAAGGGTTAAAGCGAGAAAATTTGCGCGACCATATGGATGATTTTGAATTGATTTTTAATATGCTCGGAGAGCGCGCTACGACCGAAATTCATCGCAATGAAGATTCGCAAGGAGTGAAAAAATTAAAAACGGACGCTAAAGCCGGCGGAAGTATTGCCGGCAATGCCAGGAAAGAGCTGGAAAATAAATTAGGACGCTCAATTATTACGAAGCAGAATTTTAAAACTTTGCCAGGGCGGAAAAATTAACGTAATATTCAAAAGATAAGGGCGAAAATTTAAAGGATGTTGAATTTATAAAATTATGAAAAAAATTACCACACAAGGGTTGCAAATATACACATTTCATCAAAATGAAAATGATTATATTTCACTGACTGATGGCTCGCTACAAGAATCCTTTGGAGCCAAAGGATGTGGTAAAAAATTGGATGAGAAATTATTCTACCATAGAGTTTTTGGGTGTTTGGGAGCGTATAAATAACCCTCATTTCAAAGGGGTCGAATTCGACTCCTTTAAAAAAGACGCGGGCGCTAATAGTTTTACACTGTCTCCGCAATTATGGATAGCAAGGACAGGCGCTGTTGGAATCATTTCACGGTCAGGTAATAGCGGGGGAACTTTTGCCCATAAAGACATCGCTTTTGAATTTGCCACCTGGATATCTCCGGAGTTTAAGTTGTGTTTAATCAAAGAATTCCAAAGATTAAAAATTAAGGAAAATGAAAAATTAGCTCTTGGCTGGGACGCCAAACGAATGCTTACAAAAATCAACTATCGTATTCATACCGATGCTATTCAAAAAAGTTTAATGCCGAAAGAAATCTCTAAAGCGCAGGCAAATATTATTTTTGCCAACGAAGCGGATGTGTTGAATAAAGCGCTTTTCGGCATGACTGCCAAAGAATGGCGGGATAAGAATCCCAAGTTAGCGGGAAACATCCACGATTACTCCGATGTTACCCAGCTTGTTTGTTTGGCAAATTTAGAATCGTTTAACGCGGAATTTATCCGGCAGGGGATTTCTCAAACTGAACGGCTTTTAAAATTAAATGAAATTGCCATTATTCAAATGCGGTCGTTGCTTGATAATGGGTCTGTTAAAAAATTAAAATAGAGAAGTTGTCAGTTCGGGTAATTTTAAGGCCTTGCTGGGGCGGAGAAATTAGCGGAGGGATTTTGTTTTGTCGCGGTTAGCTTGGGTTTTAAAACCCAAGCTAACCTAATAGAAATTGCGGCGAAGCGGAAAATTTTTTTTAAATTAGCCGTTAGGTTTAGATGTTAATTTATTAAATGTATTATGGATAAAACTGAAGAAATATTACAACTCGCAGAAGAAATTTTAAAAAATATAGAGTTACAAGAGATATCACTTAGTAATATTGTTTTACGTTGTGCTAGGTTAGCTCGAATTACAGGAAATCAATCTGCAATGGATTTATTTAAATATGAACTAACTGGATACCCCTCAGATGATCAGGGTTTTGTATTATTTGGAGCTTTTGAACTTGCGAGATATGCGAATAGAACTTTTCGTCAAAAAGATGAATCTGGAATTATAAAAGAATGTCTATTCCCTCAAACAGTCACGGAATTAGAAAATGAGCTTGAAGCGGCAAAAGAACAAATGAAAGTGGCATTTGACAGAAATGTTTCTGTTTCTTCCGCAAATCCCACTCAGTATGTTTGGTCGCCGATTGGAAATAGCATTGAGAGGGCGGGTTTAAGACAAATTATTACCGAAAAATCAAAAAAATTAGATCAGCTAAAATCGGGGTATTATAACTATGTACTTGGAGTTTACTACGAGACAAGGTTTGAGAATATAACAGAAGATATATTTAGAAAGAAAAAACTCATTGTTGATAAAGCATTATCCAATTACTTGCCAGAAGCATTTAAAAAATTTGTGTCAGTATATGATAATTTGCAATCAAAAAATTCGGAAGATTGGGCGAACGCAGTACATTCTTGTAGGAAAATATTAAAAGATTTAGCAGATTTTTTATATCCAGCTACCAATGAAGAAATTGATATTGGAAATGGCAAAATAATAAAACTTTCAGATGAAAAATTTATTGCTAGATTGAAGCAATTCATTAAACTTAATATAGGTAGTGAATCATTCACGAAAGTTGTTGGTAGTAGCTTAGAGTATATTGGAGATAGGATTGATTCAATATATAAATCAACCAATAAAGGATCTCATGCAAAAGTTGAACAAAAAGAAGCGGAAAATTATGTAATGCATACCTATATGCTTGTTGGGGATATTCTAGATTTGTATAAACCCAAAGGTAAATAAGGAGTTTTGGCTCAGGCATTCACCCTATAATTCTCTTATTAATGTCAGCAAAAAAAACGGACGGGCTAAAATCCCGTTCGTTTTTCGTTAGCTTGGGTTTTAAAACCCAAGCTAACTGTGAAATTTATCTAACTACGGAATATTAACCCCGGTCAAATTAGTTTCGTAATGGATTTTGCCCATTAAGTTATAAAAGGGCACGGCGTTAATTTCTTGGTACAGAGCGCCGTTAGTCGTAATACTTTCCGCGCCGAGGTCATAATAATTATTGGAGTCGTGGCTCGGAGTATAGATAACTAAATAATAAATTCCGCTGGAAGATAAGGTAAGCGGGCGGCTAAAGTCGGCGCGCACCCAGCTATTATCGCTTAAAGCATTAGCCGAAATTTTAGCGCGTTCAACCGCGGCGTAAGCCAAATCGGCGCCGTTTTTGTCCGAGCGAATGGCGGCGCGGACCAAAAACGGGGGATTGCCGACGCGGGAGGCGGCGAAAGAAACTCCTTTAACCGTAACTTTATTATTAGCCGCCGGGCCGTTTGCCACAAAAGTCTGCGCGTAAAGTTCGTCGTTATTCGCGCGGCCGAGCCAAAAGGTAGTGTTAAATGTTCCGCCCAAAACTTGCGTTTCCCTGCCTAAATTGCTTAAGTCAAAATTTTGCGCGATAGGAAATATTTGGTCTAAATTAACATTCGTCAACGGCCGATAATCGCTTAAACTATTTCTAAAATTAGCGACTTCATCTCTGGTTAAAAGCAAAGTGAAAGCGTTATCCGCTTGGCCGCTGATGCCGGTCGTCCAGTCGTCATATTCCACATCCGGATTGGAAAAAAACGGCATGCGGGTGCAGGTACCGGCGCAGGAGCAAGGGTAGGCCATTATTGAGCGGTATTTGCAATCCGGGTCCTGCGTGCCGTGGGAAGATTCGTACAAGCCGGTAGGACTGGCGTTTGTTTCTTCGTGCCCCGCGCCCATGTTATGCCCCAACTCATGTATATAGCTTAAATTAGAAATACAGTCCAGCGGAACGACGTTAAAAGCCCGTGAGGCAAAATCATCTTTATTCCCGCTGTCCATCTGATAGCCAATGCCGCAGACATCAGTGCCATCAGCAAGTTTGGCGTTGGTAACGAACAAAGTAACGATGTCGGCTTTATACTGGTCGCGCAAGGTGTGGACATTATCCATCACGCCATCGCTTAGGTCTTTTAACGCGGTGAGTTCGGTTGAGGAATCGTTACTCGCCGGTTCCGCGTAATTAACTTCTACCGTGTGGACTAATTTTAATTTTTGCGGGACTAAACTATTTTCATAAGCCATGTTGGCATCCGCGACCGCCAGGTCAATTAAACTTTCTATCGCCGCCGTACTGCCCGCGTCCTCGCGCGCCTGTTTGGTATAAACTACCATCACGTCAATCGTAGTCGTGCTCATATCCATTGGCACAACCGCGTCGGACAGGTTGGGCATTGAAGAAACAATATTATCATCCCGCGGGAATTTTTTCGGGTCAATTTGGTTGATGATAGTTAAACCGTTTCCCGCCGGCCGAATTTCATAAATTTTGTCCGGTAAATAAATATTGCCTGTTAACATATCGCCTTTGGAAATAAGCGTGGCAAAACTGTTTTCTATTCCTTCAATCGTGCCGTAGCTGACAAATTTATTTGGGGAAATTTCCTCGGTTTTTTTTAAAGCCGCGATTAAGTTTATTTTATCCGCTAAATTAAAAGACAGGCGGTTTTTTAATTTTTGCTTGCCGCCGCTCGCTTTTTCCCATAAAGAAGTCGTTTTTAACTTAACAACATTTCTTTTGACTTGCGCTTTGTTAAAACGCAATAAATTTTTCACTTTGTTTTTTTCCGCGCTGGTAGGCGTAGAAAACAAAGCCGCCGGCGCCGTGACTTTTACGCCCAAAACATCCTGATTCGCGGGGGAGGGCAAATAGGGAGCAATAATTAAAGCAAGAATGATAGTTGTACCGGCGGTAAAAAGAGTTAAACCGGAAAGCACTAAAATTTTTTTCCACCACATAAGTTTATGGTTATGAGTTTTAAATAAGTTATGGTATAATTATAACATATATTATCTTCTATTTAAAACTTATGAAACGTTTATTACTTTTAGCAGTTATTTTGTTTGTTGTTAGCGGCGGCGTTTGGCTGGTTAAGCAAACGCAGGCGCAAACCGCGTTGCCTGATTTAATAATTAATTCCGCATCCCTTGATGTAAAGGCCAATAAATTAAGGGTGGAGGTAAAAAACCAAGGAGCGGCGCGCGCGGGCGGGGTAGGGAATTTTCGCGCGGTAAAACTCGCTTACTTTTGGGAAAACGCAAGCGAACAAAAAATAGGCAAGCCAGTGGAAAAGTTAGTCCCTTCTTTAAAGCCGCAAGCGTCTTACACGATTATTTTTAACAAAAAGAATCTTCCCACGACAGCTATTCCCAAGGGCGCGAAAAGCATCAGATTAAAAATTGATTACGCCGACGCCATCGCGGAAGAGGATGAAGATAACAATATTTGGCTGGGAAAATTAGTTAATAATAAAACCTTTGTCTTTTCTCCCGTGAAACCGGTAGAGGAAACGGCGGAAGAAAATGTTAATTGGGAAAATCCCACTTATGAAACGGTTTGTACGCAAGATTACAGCCCTGTTTGCGGCACTGACGGCACGACCTATTCTAATTCCTGTTATGCCGCTAAAGCCGGCGTGCGAGTTTCCTACATTGGAACTTGCGCTGTTAGCAGTGAATCGCCGGAATCAGCCAAAAACCCGACTTACCGGGCAGTACCGAGCGAACCTGCGGCCCAAACGCCAGCGGCAAAACCGACAACACCAGCGCCGGTTGTGGAAACTGCGCCTGACGCCTTGCCCAGAGCAAATTGCATGGTGAGCGTAGAAACAAATCCAGTCAGCGGGGGAGATTATGATTTAATCATCAAAGACGGCTCTATTTATTATAAGCCGGTGCCGGCCGTAGCCGGCAAATGGCTGCAATTTCGGGGAACGATTATGAATGTCGGCGCTGATTCCACCGGACCAATGCGATCGGAAAATATTTATGCCAATGCCAATATCGGCGACTCTGATTTTTATTTATGCGTAGATACCAATAACGACGGCCGGTGGGACGTGGTTAAGACTTCATATACCAATCCTTTGGCGAGCGGGCATTATGCCTTAAAAGGAGTGGATTGGTTTGAGCCAATTAAGGGCACCTTCCGTTATCAGCTCTGCGCCGACGGAGGAAATAAAGTGATAGAAACTAACGAGAGCAATAATTGCTACAGCGGTACGATTACCGTACAATAATAATAGTAAAATTTTTCATCAAAAAGAAGGCGGGGTTTGCAAACCTCGCCTTCTTTGTAATTAAATATCTTTATTATTGCGCTGGTACTGGTTCCTGTGCTGGTTGTTTCGCCTGCAATTCCTGGCTGAATTGTTGGAATTCTTTCGGTAGCGTTATAGCTTGGAATTGATTTTTTCCCTGCTCCCAAGGCATAGCCGCGCCGCCGCCCAGCTCATCTACTTTATCGCCAAACTCGGTTCTTAAATCGGCTAACGCGTCCAAGCCGTCAGAAATAGCATCTTGATCCAGCGGCTTGACTTTAAGCAACATTAAAATTTCATTGCCTTTGGTTTTGGTAGTCGCTAAAATCGTTTCCAGTTCTTTGGTATCAACCTTTTTCTTTTTTAACGTGTTAATCTGCTGTTGCGCACTCGCTAAACCTTTTTTATAGTCGGTGGTAAAGCGGCCTAAATTCGCCATGGTTTCAATCACGCGCTGTTCTTCATAAATATCGCTTACTTTCTGAAAAACGTTTGCTTCCAGCGCGTCAAAAGCGCCTTCGGTGTCGCCGGACTTGACTTTTTGTTCCGCCTCGGCGCGGGCGGCTTTTATTTCTTCTATGCCGGCTTTAAATTTAGCCAAGTTTTCCGTTAAATCAATTTTTTTCGCCTTCAGCTTGTTGACCGTTGCTTCTAATTTTTTTGCCACCTTGCCCATATTTACGATTTCTTTATTAACCTGTTTGGTAGCTTGCGGCCAGCGAGCGAGCATTTCCAGTTCTTTTCGGCTTTCACCCAATTGGTCCATAATATCGCCGACTTCGTCAAAGCCGAGCGCTTCCAGTTCCTCAATTGATTTATTGGCGTTAATGGCGGCGATGATGGCGTTAATTTTCTTTAAATTCTCCGTTGTTTCCGTCGGGATGGTTAAACCTTGTTTAGTTAACTTCACTAGTGATTTTTTAAAAGTGGTGATAGTTTTTTGCATGCCTTTGGCCGCTTTTTTCAAACCGGCGAGCATTTGCGTCTGTTTCTGAATTTTACCGACAGAATTTCCTAATTCATTCATCAGCGTGGAAAATTCGTCCGTATCCACCACTTCCACTTCTTCGCTGGTTTTGGCGTTCTTAATCGTGTCAATCATTGTTCGCGCTTGCTTTAACTTTTCTTTTACTTCCGCGGGAATAGCGGTTTTATTTTTTTCCAATTTCGCGTATTGCGCTTCCATTTGCTTTAGCCCTTTTTCCATCCCGTTCACGCCTTGCTTCATGCTTTTTAACTTTTGTTCCTCACAAATTTAATCTATGTATTATTATTGTAATTAATACAATTTATGTAATTAATACAATAACTAAGAATTATATGCTGGAAAAATTATTTTTGTCAAACTTGCGCCATCGGGTTTTAAATTATTTTTTTGTAAACAACAATAAAAAAAGCACCTCTTCTGAAATTTCCAAAGAAACAAAACAGGACCCGGGGAATGTTTTGCGCGAACTGCAAAGGCTTGAAAAATTTAATCTGTTGGTTTCCGCCGCTAAAGGCCGGCGCCGGCAGTATTCTTTAGATTGGGAAAACGAATACGTAAAAAAGATGAACGAACTGTTTAATCTTGAGAATAATCTTAAAGCGGACAGCTGGTTTTATATGGAGGAGATGCCGAACTACTATCCGCAGATGGCGGCAGCCGCTTGGAGCATAAAAATCGGCAATGAATTTTTAAAAAATTTTGGCCTTAAAAATAGGTTTTCCGCGTCTTTAACTATTTACAGGGATAATATGTGCGGACTGTTAATGTTAAAAAATGAGTTTAATAATTTAGCCCGGGAGATGATTGATAAAATATCCACTGATTATGGTTGGGCTAAAAAGTATATTAATGAATTAAAGAAAAAGCAAAATATATTAATTAGAGAAACAGATAAGCTGAAAAAAATAAATTTGGCCAAACTTTCCAATAAGCAGTTGTTTAACTTATACGACGAATACTATAACAGGCACTATGTGAATCTGCATCGCCTGCATTGGGTGCATTCCTGCCTTGATTTCGGCGATAATTTATTTTCCCATCATTTAATGGACTATTTAAGAAGCAGGATGGGCAATCATAAATATTCATTAGGGGATATTTTTTCCGTCTTAACCACCCCGCTGGAAGAAGGCAGCGCCACGAAAGAATACAAGGACTTATTGAAAATATTGGATTTTATAATTAGGGATGTTAAGTTAAAAAAACTTTTTGCCGGCGCTGAAACCCGAATTATCAAAAAAAAATTGCCGCAAGCCAATATTTTAGCGGATAAAAAAATAAAAGATCACGCCGAAAAATACGGCTGGATAGGCTACGGCAGCGTCGGCCCCTGCTGGAGCGAAGAGTATTTTATTGATATTCTCGCGAGCCTAGTAAGACAAAAGGCGAAACCGCGGAAATTATTGCAGGATTTAAAGACGGAGCAGAAGAATCTGGCGCACAAGCAGCAAAAATATTATAAAGAATTAAATATAAGCGCAGATGAACAAAAACTTTTTACCATTGCCCAGGGCATAATTTATACCAAAGGCATCCGCAAGGACAGCATGTTTTACAGCTGGTCGGTGATTGAGCATCTTTTTAGGGAGATGGGCCGGAGATATTATTTATCAATTAATCAGATACGCTTTATGTACCCGCATGAAATCAAAGAGCTTTTATTAAAAGATAAATTTGATGTGCAAAGAATAAACATGCGCAAAAAGTTAAGCGTTTACCACTCAATCGGCGGCTACGAGGACGACCATATTTTAGAAGGCAAAAAAGCGGAGGAATTTTTGGAGAGTGTTAATATTATAAAAGAGGAAATAAGCGATATAAAAGTTTTGTTGGGTGATACGGCCGCTTCCGGCCGGGTGCGGGGTGCGGTGAAGATAATCAACCTGCCGTCTGATATAGAAAAAATGAAAAAGGGAGACGTGCTGGTTTCTATCGCCACCACCCCCGATTTAGTGCCAGCCATTAAAAAGGCCGCGGCGATTGTAACTGATATGGGCGGTATTACTTGCCATGCGGCCATTATCTCCCGCGAACTTAACATCCCCTGCGTTATCGGAACTAAAGTCGCGACTAAAATTTTAAAGGATGGAGATATCGTTGACGTTGACGCGACCCACGGCAAAGTTAATATCATAAAAAAAGCAGGCAAAAAATAATTTGAAAAATAAAGGGAATTAAGCTAAAATTAGAGTAATATAAAAATAGCAAGTTATGAATAAAGCAAGATACATGAAAGACAATGACCCCTGGATGCTCGCGGAAGACGTTCCGGATATTGATTTTCATTTCGCCCAAATCTGGCTCTCCTCCTTTGTTAATGATTTAAAAAAAGCGGCGGGAGTAAATTATAAAAAAATACTGGCTGTTTTTCGCGGCTATAATTTAATATTTTATTACGGCGAAAAAGATTCCAATAAATTCGCTGAATATGTACTAAAAAAAATAACCAAACAGCCGATGTTTGGCAGAAAAATGAATAAAAAAATCAGAGAGCATTCTGATAAATTGCGCGCATTATGCGCGTCAATCAAAGCAGATAAATTGGCAAAAATGAGTAATAAAGAATTAGCTGATTTATATAAAAAATTAGACCTAACGCATACTAGTTTGTATACCTGGGGCTGGTTGCCAAATGCCGTTGATATGTTTCACGGTAATTTTACCAGCTATCTGCAAAAAGAATTAGCCAAAAAGGCGGGAAATGATAGGGCGGCGGAAACTTTAGTTAAGTTGTCGGTTTTTCCGGAGACGACCGTTATTAATAAAGAATACCAGTCATTTTTACAATTAGCCGCTTTAAAGCAGTCCGGCGTTGCCGCAAGTAAATTAAAACAAGCGATAGGGCGCCATTTAGAAAAGTATTTTTATTTAAGGTATCTATGGCTTGGCAAAGAGGGCGTTTATACCTATAATTATTACGCGCAAGAAATAGATAAATTCATCAAGTCCGGAAAAAAAGCGCAAACGGTATTGCGGGAAGAACAGGAGAAACTGGTTTTAAGTTTGGAAAAAAAGCAAAAGTTATTGCGAGAGTTGAAGTTATCAAAGCGGCTGCAAGAGATAATTAATGTCTACGCGGAGTTCGCGGTTACCAAAGCGTATCGCCGCGACGCGCAAATTTTTTGGTCGTACAAAATGCAATTCGTTTTTCAGGAATTATCCAGCCGTTTAAAATTATCAATCATGCAGATTCGGTTTATGTTTCCACAGGAAGTATCTACTTCTTTAACGCAAGGAGCGGCAGATTCTAAATTAAAAAAAGAACTGGACGAGCGGACTAAATATAGCATTTATTATGCGGAAAAAGGAATTGATATGATGTTTTACGGACCGGAGGCGGAAACGATTGAAAAAAATTTAGTAAGAAAAATTGATAGTTCCGTAAAAGAAATCACCGGCCAGCCGGCTTGTTTAGGCAAGGTGCGAGGAAGAGTGCATATTATTAATACGCCCGCTGATATGGCTAAGATGCAAGCGGGGGATATTTTAGTAAGTATCGCCACTAATCCGGATATAGTGCCGGCAATGAAAAAGGCGGCCGCGATTGTTACGGAACAGGGCGGCATCACTTCGCACGCCGCAATCGTCAGCCGCGAACTAGGGATACCTTGCGTTATCGGCACCAAAATCGCGACTAAAGTTTTGCGTGACGGGGATTTAGTTGAGGTGGATGCGAATAAAGGAGTGGTAAGGGTTGTAATGGGAAATGGATAAAAATAATGAAGAAAATTTATTAATATAAAAATTATTTTATGCCGCAGTTTATCAAACACTTCAAAGATTTATCCTATAAAGACGTCGCTATTGCCGGCGGCAAGGGCGCGTCTTTAGGCGAAATGTTACGTGCCGGAATTCCGGTACCGCCCGGTTTTGTTATTTTAGCCAATGCCTTTGAATATTTTATGAAAGAGACACCCCGTTCGCCCGTTGCCGAAACTGGCCTTGATATTGACGCCCAACTTACCAAAGTAAATTACGATGACACTAATTCCATTGACCAGGCGTCAAATGTTATTCGCGATATTATGCAAGATACGCCGATACCTAAAGAATTAGCTGAAGAAATTGCCAAAGAATTTAAAAAGCTTAGGGCACCGCTAGTCGCCGTGCGCAGCTCCGCCACCGCCGAAGATTCATCAGTTGCTTCCTGGGCCGGGGAGCTGGAGACTTATTTGAACACCACAGAGAAAAATTTACTGGAAAACGTGAAACGATGCTGGTCCTCACTTTTTACGCCGCGAGCGATTTTTTACCGCTACGAGAAAAAATTAAGCGACCAGCAGGTTTTAGTTGCAGTAGTCGTACAGCAGATGGTGCAATCGGAAATTTCCGGCATTGCCTTTACAGTACACCCGGTTACTAAAGACAAAAACCACATGGTAATTGAAGCGGGTTACGGCTTGGGCGAGGCGATTGTCTCAGGACAGGTGACGCCTGATACTTACATTATAGACAAACGAGATTTTAGTATTATTGACATTAACGTGGCGGAACAAAAGAAGATGCTGGTTAAAAACGCAAAGGGAGGCATAATCTGGAAAAATGTGGCGAAAAATCAGCAGGAAAAACAGACTTTAACCGGTAAAGAGATTATTGAACTGGCGAAATTGTGCGCTAAAATAGAAAAACATTATAAGCATCCGCAGGATATAGAGTGGGCCTTTGCCAAAAGCAAATTTTATATTACGCAAAGCCGGCCGATTACTACTTTATAAATTTTCTCACCCCGCCCCCGAGAAAGAGGGAAAATTGCATAAATATTATTAAATGATATAATATAAATATGCTCGATAAAGATTTTATCCAGCACCGTGCCCGAATACCCTGCGGTCTCTGCCGCAGGGATGAAGGGCTATCATCATTCTTGCCGCAGGGTTTAA
>PFAR01000040.1:13778-22464 GCA_002773655.1 Candidatus Falkowbacteria bacterium CG10_big_fil_rev_8_21_14_0_10_43_10
ATTTAACCAAGCCAGAGAAGCCGATAGACAATCCGGACGAGGGCGATATTGCCCAGGATGCGGCCGAGGATATTATAGAAGAATTATCGTTTGAGGCATTTAAAGATATGTTGGAAAAAATAGATGCCGCGTTAGAGAGGATAAAGAAGGGGACTTACGGCAAATGTTTAAAAACAGGAAAAGATATACCACAGGAAAGGCTGAAGGAAGAGCCCTGGGCGGAAGAGCGCGCGCCGGCCGATCAATAATAATTTTTTTTAAAATAATGTAGGGGCAGGTTTTAAACCTGCCCCTACATTATTTTATTGCCCCTATATTGATTTATATTTTTTTTATTTTTTTGCAACCAAGGCCCTTAAATCATATTTTTTTCCTTCTTTATCCCATTTTTTCAGAGTTTTTAGAGCCTTGGTTGATAGAATTAAGATCATTTTTTTGCCGGTGACCGGGTTAATCAGGCGTTTTTTTTGCAGATTAACGCAAAATTTTCGCTTAGTGGCAATTTTGGAGTGGCTGCGCCTGTTTCCTGCCCCGGTTTTTTTTCCGGTAATTTCACATTTATTCGGCATAGATTTGTTTATTTATTAATTTACCCGCCTGGATCAGCTATGCTGAAAGCATTGCAAGCAGGTTGCTTTATTGATTTATTTAGTATAAACTATTGTTTAGATATTGTAAAGATGCAGATTGCGCAGATGCAGATTGCGCAACGCTGTTAAGAGAGTATTTAATAAACTAATAAATTAGATTATGAATACACCATTTAATAATTATCTGACAAATCTAGAAAAGGCGGCTAAAATTTTAAATTTATCCGAAAAGGAAACAGCGGCTTTGCGCGAGCCAAACAAGGTGATAGAGAAAAAAATTAGTGTGGCGCTGGATTCTGGTGAGCAAAAAGAATTCAACGCTTATCGGGTGCAGTTTAATAACGCGCGCGGCCCGTACAAAGGCGGCATCCGTTTTCATCCGGCAGCGGATATCAGCGAAGTAAAAGCGCTGGCGGCGCTGATGGCGGTAAAATGCGCGACGGTTAATATTCCCTTTGGCGGCGGCAAGGGCGGGGTGCAGTGCAATCCGAAGGAGTTGAGCGCCGGCGAACTGGAAAAAGTAGCGCGCGCCTGGGCGCGGGCAATGGCGGATGATATTGGCGTTGATAAAGATATTCCCGCGCCGGACGTTTATACGACACCGGAAATAATGGCTTATATTTTGGACGAATATGAAAAAATAAAAGGCCGGAGCGAGCCGGGATTAATTACCGGCAAGCCGATAGATCTCGGCGGCAGCTTGGGGCGGGGAACTGCTACGGCGCAAGGCGCGGTTTATGTGCTGGAAGAATTAATAAAGATGCTCGGTAAAGAGCAGGGTCAATTAACTGTGGCGATTCAGGGTTTTGGCAACGCCGGTTATTTCGCCGCAAATATTTTGCATAATTTAGGATATAAAATAGTAGCGGTGTCGGATAGTAAAGGTGGAATTTATAATGCCACTGGCTTAAATCCAGTAGAAATTATGAAAATAAAAGAAGAGCAAGGAAGCGTGACCAATGCGGCCGGCGCTCAAATTATTACTAACGAAGAAATTTTAACCTGCGACTGCGACATTTTAATTCCTGCCGCGCTTGATAATCAAATTCGCGAGGACAATACTGCCGCCGTTAAAGCAGGGATAATTTTAGAAATCTCCAACGGCCCGACGACTCCTGCGGCGGATAAAATTTTGCGAGAGAAAGGCGTTGTTGTCGTGCCGGACGTGCTCGCAAACGCCGGCGGCGTTACCGTCAGTTACTTTGAGTGGGTGCAGAATAGGATGGGTTATTATTGGACAGAAGAAGAAGTATTTGCGAAACTAAAGCCGATTATGGTGAAGGCGTTTCAGGATATTTGGCGGTTTGCGGAGGAGAAAAAGATTGCCTTGCGCGACGCGGCGTTTATTTTAGCGGTGGAGCGTATTGTAAAAGCGATGAGATTACGCGGACGAGTTTGAAAGTTATAAAGTTCGTAAAGTTTATAAAATCATTATTTAGCTTGTCATTCCCGCGAAGGCGGGAATCCCATGAACAGCACGTTAACGTCGGGATCCCCGCTTTCGCGGGGATGACAGTAAAAAATATGGCAACTAAACAACAAATCTTGGATGATTTTACAGCAGCCTTTAAAGCAAGAGATGAAGCAAAAAAAAGAACTTTATCATCCATCAAATCTGAAATTTTAGTGTTTGAAAAATCTCCCGCTTTCGCCAAGGTTGCGGCAGGCAAAGCGGACGGCAGTAAAGTGGACAGCCAAAAATTGACGGAGATTCTAAAAAGCATGGCGAAAAAGCGGCGGGAATCAATTGAGGCATTTGAGCAGGGAAACCGGCCGGAGCTGGCGGTCAAAGAAAAAGAAGAGCTGGAAATTATTGAGTCATATCTGCCGGAACAAATAAGCGAGGAACAGGTAAGAAAGGTGATAAAAGAAATTGTAGAGACTAATGGCTATGCGTCTCAAGATTTTGGCAGGGCCATGGGAATGGCGATGGGGGAGTTAAAAGGCAAAGCGGACGGGAATATTGTCAGTAAAGTTTTGAAAGAGATTTTGGGACAAAGTTAAATCTGATAAAATTGTTAAATAAAAAAGACGGGGTTTATCCAGCACCGTGCCCGAATACCCTGCGGTCTCTGCCGCAGGGATGAAGGGCTATCATCATTATTCTTGCCGCAGGGTTTAATACCCTGCGGTCAAGGTGCTGGATTTATTACCCGCCTTTTTTATTAATTATTTCTTATCCTGCTTACCTAGTAGCTCCACTGTAGGCGACAGCACGAACAGCGTCCCAGTTTGTCGCCGAAGTCGGCGCGTAGCCAAAAATCGCTTTGAAACTCTTAATCGCTGTTTTTTCCGAATTAAGATTGCGGTTTGCCGGCCGCAGGCCATAAGCCATAACCGTTACGGCCGCGTTATCGTGCGCGTCGCTCATTTTAGCATCGCGTTTATAGATAGTCTTAAAGGAAGTTTTGGCTTTACTTTCAGCGGTTGCGCTGGTTACCGACGGCCAGCGCCCGTTAGCGATTTTTACCACATCACTCCACTCTGCCGCGGTAGCCGGGATTTTGCCGAAAGCGGCCCGATAACTGTTAACTACTCCGCCGCGTTCGCCGGCTCCCAAAGATTTGGTTGCCGGAGTGCCATAAGTGACAAAGTTGGTAATTGTGCTGCGAACCTGGGCGGTAACTCCCGAACCAGCCACTACTTTAGAAACGACAGTTTTATCGTAGCTGGCCTCGCTGGCCGCGTTTCTAACCACTCCCATTTTAGCAGTAACCTGGCTAACATCGCCGGAGGAAACTGTAGCCGCGTCGGTGGTCATCTGCTCTAAGGTAATATTGCCGCTTTTGTCTTTAGCCGGTTCTCCGACCGCCGGGGTTGGTGTTGTTATTTCAGTGATAGCAGTTTCAGCGGTGGTTTTAGCAGTGGTTTCGGTTTTTTTAGTTTCAGTAACATTATCACTGCCTCCGCCGCCACCTCCGCCTCCGCCGCCACCTCCGCCTCCTACGCTAGTACAGGCGTCTGAGCCTACGGTTATAGTAAAATTGGCGGCTGAGATACTTGAACCAGCGCCATAGGTTATGCTGGATTGCGAATCGGTGCAGTTATAGTCGCTGTAAAATAATCCGCTGGAACTGCTGAAGGTCAGCGCTTGGCGAGTGGAGGAAATAATAAGAACGGAACCGCCAGTAGAGATTACAAAATCAATAGAGCCAGACTGCACGGTCATACTGTCAACTTTACTCCCGCTTTTTATAGTTACATTGACATCCGGACTGTTTAAATCTATCGTAGTGTCAGCATTAAAGGTTACTTCATTGGCGGCTAATACCGGCGCGGCGATTAGTAATGGAGCAATAAGAAATAAACCTAATATTATGCTGTAAAATTTCTTCTTCATAATATTTTATTTAGATAAATTAATCTAATTGCGTCCATTAGAAACAGCTAGCGGTAGAAGTGGCCCAGCCGCCAGCTTGCGAGATTGAGCATCCTGCGCCGACACAAGGCCAGTAATATACTTCCGTTAATACTCCATCAATATAAGTTTTCATTCTAAAGCAAGGAATGCCTACGTCAACCGTGGAGGTGGAAGTACCGGAACCGTCGCCTACTGAAAACATCGCTGAAGGAGTGGAACTGGAGATACCAATATTGTTGTTTAGTAAGTCGCCATATAAGGTGCCACCGTCATATTTCAAGTTTCCGGTAGCGTCTAAGCTTAGAATTTCAGCCGTGGACGAACCAATCATTAACATCGGATCACCGGCCGCAGTTTCTACCGATAGAGTAGCATAAGGCGTAGAGGAGCCGATACCCGTTTTGTCCGCTGAAGCGTCTACATATAAAGTGTCAGTATCAGCCGCTAAATCGTCAGTTACCGTCAGAGTGCTTAAAGCGGTAATTGCTCCGGTAAAAGTTGAAGCGTCAGTGACCATAAAAGTGCTGGAAGCGCGCAGGGAACCGTCAACCCAGGTAATACCGTCAAATTCCGATTCTCCTTCTACCAGCAGGCTGTCGCCGGCCAGGGCGGTTACATGATCGCCGGTTGAGCCAGTGCCGACGCGGGCGCCAGAGGTTATGGTGATGTCGCCGGTAGCCGTAATATCAGTGCCGACGGAGGTAGCGGCCACGATTCCGGCAACAGCAAGCGTAGTAACCAAAGTAGTTACCATTACTTGCAGTATAGTTTTTGATTTAATAAATTTTTTCATAAGCTTTCTTTTAATACTTTTAATACTTTATAAAAATTTATAATTAGGCCTAAGATTTATAAATTTAATAAAGCATTGATTATTATTAATTTTTAACTTCACTGTTTATTAAAACAGTAAAAATTCGACCTTTAAAAATTATTAAAATAAAAAATACCAGCCAATCAAATTTGAAAAGCTAGTATTTTTTTATTTTAACTAAAAAATAAAAGAAATTTTGATTTCTAAAATTAAAAAAATTTACTATTTTTTTCGTTAGCCCAAGCATGGGGTAGATAGCGTTAATACGCTATGTTAAGTTGTGGATTAAAGATACGTTTATTATATAATATTTTAAATAATTTGTGAATTATTATTTTGGGGAAAACTCTTCTTTCCATTCCTTAACAAATTTTCCCACCCCCTCCAGCGATAATTTGTTTTTTAATTTAGTTGACTTGCGCGCCCAGATTAACAAAGATCCCATCTCGATGTTGTAGCGATCGTTTTCAATCATAAAAGTTATTTGCTTTGATTTAATCGCGCGGCGGATAGTCTTTTGTTCCACGCCAAATAATTTAGCAGCTTGAGAAACCGAAAGCCAAAGTTTATTGGAAATAGGCATTTCTGGTGTGTTCATATTTATTGCGTAATCGCGTATATTTTATTTTAAGTCCACATTTTTCTGGACTTTAAAATATATAAGATATTTTAAGTCCACATTTTTCTGGACTTTAAAATATAAAGTTAAGGAATGGTTTTATTATAAGAGTCCAGAATTACATGGACTTATATATTATAATTATATTCATCTTTCCACATTTTTTATTTTTTTGCAACTCCTACAAATTACAAATTTAGTTACGAATATATAAATATAAAATTAAAATGTTGTATGTAAGTCGCATGTAATAATGTAATAATTATCTAACAGCATACGTATAAACATACATATAAAAATAATACAAAGATCAATTAAAATTAATATTAAAATTTTGACTTTTTTATGATTTTTTTGTATAATGAAATAAATTTAATAAAGCACAAAAATGTACAAAAAATGGCGGAAATTCGCCAATTTTGTTGAATCTAAAGAGGCTTTATATATTATTTGTATATTTATAGCTGATTTATATATTTGTATATCTGTGGATTGACTGTAACATTCCTTTATTTTACACGTATAATTATATGATAAAACCGGGCAGCTTTCAGGAAAAAATTTTAATCGGACGGCTTAGGATGAAAGACAAAGATGCCTTTGGCGAACTGTACGATATTTATATTGATAAAATTTATCGTTTTGTATATTTTAAAGTATCCAGTTCGGCTGAGGCTGAAGATTTGACCTCGCAGATTTTTTTAAAAGTTTGGCAGCTTATTCTTGATAATAAAATAAAAACAGGGCAGTCGTTCCAGGCCTTCCTTTATACATTGGCGCGCAACACAGTAATTGATTTTTACCGGCACTCTCGCAAGGAAAAAGGAGATATTTCCCTTGAAGAGGCGGCCGATATCTCCGCCGCCGGCGAAATAGAGAAAGAGATAGACATAAAAATTGAAATGGAGAGGCTGTCGCTAAAACTTAAAAAATTAAAAAGCGAATATCGGGAAGCATTAGTTCTCCATTATATCAATGAATTGTCAATTAAAGAGATCGCCGAGATATTAAACAAGAAAAGAGGGGCGGTCAGAGTATTGCTCCACCGCGCCGTTAACTCGCTGAAAGAAATTTTAAAATAAGCGGTTTGGCCGCGGCCGGAATAAATTAAAATTATTTATGGATAAGGATATAGTCTCTCAATTGAATAAACTGAAAAGCGTCAGGCCCGATAAAGCCTGGAAAGCTTCCCAGAAGGAAATTTTAATGAATCAGATTTCCAGCTCGGCAACCGAGCGCCAAGGCAAAAATAATTTTTTCCTTTATGTCCGGGAAGCTTTTACGCATGAAGTTTCTTTTCTTTCCCAGCCGGTCGCTACCATGGCGATAGTTATTTTTTTAATGGTTGGCGGCGGATTTTTCAGCATCAGCGCGGCCAGCGAAGCGACTCCGGGCAGCTTTTTGTATACCGCAAAATTAGTAGGCGAGAAAACCCAGTTTGTTTTTACGCCGAGTTCAAAGGAAAAAATAAAATTACAGATATTGTTCGCGGAGCGGCGCGGGGAGGAAATTGAAAATATGGCCGTATCAAGCGAGGATAAAATAATCAGCAAGGTAGCCGACAGTCTGCGGAATGAAATAACGGAGGTGCAGAAGAGGCTGGCCGAGATTGAAACGAAAAATCCGGAAACCGCGGTGGAGCTAGCCAAGGATATTGAAAATAGGACAAACACTCTGCGGCAAAAGCTAGTTGCCAGCAAACAGGCGTTATCCAGCCAAACCAGTTCGGCTGAAACTAAAATCAACGAAGCTATCCGGAGCGTGGATGCTACTGGATTAAGCGCGCTTAATACTATTGTCAGGGCGGGGGAAAAGGACGCTGATTCGGAAGATTTAACCAAGCGGGTGGCTGCCAAATTAGAAAACACTAAGAAAAAGATTTCTGAAGTTCAGGATGATGTTAATAAAGTCTTTAGCGCCGGGCTGGGAAGAAGCGAAGCAGGCATCCAGCTTTATCAGATGCCGCAGGACACCGGGAAAAAAACGGCGGAAGCGTCCGAGGCTATTATTGAGGCGGAAAAGCTGCTGAAAGTAAATGATTATAAAGCGGCCATGGATAAAATTAATGAGAGTGAAGACATAATAAACAAAGCAGCGGAAAATATTAATGAGAGTAAAAATTCGGCCGAGGAAGAAAAAAGCACCAGCACCCCGGCGATAAATACGGGACAAGAGAAAACGGAACAAATTCCGGAAGTCAGGGGAGCCATAGAAGAGGCCGGCGTGAACGCGGCTGGCGCGGAAGAAGCCACCAGCACGGAAGCAAGTGAATAATTAATTATAAAAATAAATGAATGTAGCAAGACAATCATTTTCTATTCCGCGGCAAATAAATTAATATCGGCCGCCAGGCAATAGAAAATGGCTGTGTTCCTATATGGAGCAGGCTTTATTTTAAAGGTCGGTTCCGGCCCGATTATTCGGGATCGGAAATAAAGTCATTAATGAAAGCGTTTTTAACCGCCAGCGACGCTAAAATTAAATTAATGTTCTTGGCAGAAAAAAAGTAAAAATCAACAAGCTTCCCCGCGACCCCTGTCAGCTAAACGGCAGACGGGGTAAATACTGCGGGATGGGATTCCGGTTGATTTTTACATATATAAAATGCCAGAATTAAATTAATTAAAGCAAAGCTAAAAGGCGTTAAAACGCATTATATTTAAAGAAAGGAATAATTTACGTATGAGTAAATTACGAAAATTTTTTACTGTCAGCGTCATGCTGATGACTGTCCTTTCCTTGAGCGTTGTCGTCGCCCCGGAAGCAGGAGCTACCGCGAGCGCCGGCGATCTTATCAAGATGGAAGGCCTTTCCTCGGTTTATTATTTAGCCGCTGATGGTAAGCGTTATGTTTTCCCTAATGAGACTACTTATTTTTCTTGGTATAGTGATTTTTCCAGCGTAGTAACCATCTCCCAATCAGAGTTGGAAAGCTACCCGCTGGGAGCTAACGTTACCACTAGGCCAGGTACTAAATTAGTTAAAATTACTACTAATCCCAAAGTTTACGCGGTTGAACCGGACGGAAAATTAGTCTGGGTTTCAAGCGAAACTGTCGCCAAGACTTTATACGGCGATAATTGGGCTAAAAGAGTAGTTGATGTTCCGGATTCTTACTGGAATAACTATACTGAAACCACTAAGCAGGTAACTGCGACCTCTTATCCGGAAGGCAGTTTGGTAAAATTCGGCACTTCTACTGACGTTTATTACATTGACGCGAACGGCAAGGCCCGTAAAGTCGCCAACGAAGCGGCTTTCGTCGCTAACCGTTTTAACTGGGATAATGTAATCACCGCCAC
>PFAR01000040.1:22471-23928 GCA_002773655.1 Candidatus Falkowbacteria bacterium CG10_big_fil_rev_8_21_14_0_10_43_10
CGTTGCTTTAGCCAGCGATAATCCGGCCGCCGCTTCAGTTTTATCCGATGGGGCTACCACCGGTTTAGACGGCCAGGCCTTAATCCCGGCGTTAAAGTTAAACTTTACCGCTTCTTCTGACGGTTCTACTAAAGTTACCACTTTAAAGCTTAGCCGGACTGGCATTAGCGCTGATTCTGACGTAGACAACGCCTACCTTTACGAAGGCGACAGCATCACCGCCCGCGTAGCGGAGATGCAATCTATCTCTAATAAGGTATTAACCTTTACCAACGCCGCTGGATTATTTACCGTTCCGGCCGGAACTACCAAGACCATTATCGTGCGTTTTGACTTAAACCGCGAGAGCACCTCCGGCAAGACTATCGGTTTTGATCTGACTTCAGCCTCTAACGTCACTACCGACGGCGCGGCTGTCAGCGGGTCATTTCCAATGGCTGGCAATTTCATGTCAACCGCGGACGTGGACGACTTCGGCGCGGTTCAGGCATCTAGAGTTCAGGATAATACCACTGCGGTTGATCCAGGCACTAAAGATTTCACCGCCGGTCATTGGACAATCACCCCTTCCAACCAAAAGATGGAATTGCGGTACTTAAGGCTGAAGATGATCGGCTCTGCCGCCGCCGCTGATATTAAAAATATCAGATTATACGATTCCGCCACTCTATTGGGAACCGCCCAGGAATTAGACAGCAACTCTAACGTGACTTTTGATTTAACCGGTTCACCATTAGCCATTTCCAGTTCACAGGCCAAGAATCTGTATATCAAAGTTGACGTAGAGAGCGGTTCTACTCGGACATTTTACTTCTCTATCCAGAAGGGTTCGGATATTATCGTTTATGAAAAGGAATACGGCATTTTCTTAAGGCCGAAGAGCAGCAGCACCGTGGGAACCTTTACCTCCCAGGATTCTGATACTATTACCATTGGTTCCGGCAGTTTGACTGTCAGCAAGACCACTGACAGCCCGACCGGCAACATTGCCGACGGGGCGACTAACTTAACTTTTGTTAAGTATTCAATGAAAGCCACCGGCGAGGACATTAAAGTAAGCTCTATCTCTTATTACTGCACCGCCAGCAATACCGCCGATACCATAGCTAATGTTAAAGTGTTGGTGGAAGGCACCCAGCTGGGAACAACCGACAGTACTATTACTTGCTCCGGTTCAGATCAGGACGCTACTACCACCGTTAACTTCACGGTAGCCGCCGGACAAACCAAGTACCTAACCTTAGTTGGCGATACTACCGGCACTCTGACGGCTAACGACACGGTTTACTTCACTCTTGGCGTTGGCTCTGCCAACGGCCAAAGGCAGTCAGCTCTGACTACTTTAGCCGTTCCATCCGCGGCCATCAACGGCAATACCTTAACGGCTAAAACCGGAACTGTTGACGGCCTGAAAAACAGCGGCATGGGCGATTATACCGCCTCTAATCCCTTAGGCG
>PFAR01000040.1:23964-25485 GCA_002773655.1 Candidatus Falkowbacteria bacterium CG10_big_fil_rev_8_21_14_0_10_43_10
GTAGTCGGCACTAAAGACGTGAGAATCGGCTCCTTTACCATTACTGCCGGAGCTGGCGAGGATGTTGATATTACCAAGATTAACATCCGCGACAATGGCACCCAGGATTTAGGCGGAGATTTCCAGAATTTGCGCTTAGTCGCCGGCAATACCATCGGCACTGTTATCGCCGGTTCGGCTATCGGCACAACCATCGGAACATTGCAGACAAGTGTCGCCTATGACTACGAATTCTCGCCGGTAACCGCGGTTAGAATTCCCAACGGCAATAAGCTGATTGTTGACGTTTACGCTGATGTATTGACTAACGCGGCTGATACCGCGACTTCTTTCGTCGGCGTTAAGCTTTATTCGGTAACCGCGACCGGAGTGTCCACCAGCGCCAGCGCCGGTGAAACATCCAATGAATCCGGACAAAGCGTTTATATTGCCGCTTCCGGCACGCTGACGATTGAAAATGTTCCGACTTCCAGCCAGGTTCAGGCTAATATTGTCAATTCTTCCGATACCGGCAGCAATGAAGTTGAGTTATATAAGTTTAAGCTTACCGCTTTGACTGAAGCGATTGATGTAACCCGCTTTATTATTACGGACACGATAGTTTCCACCACTTACAGCGCTACCGAAACTAACGGCAAACCGACCACTTCCATCACCAACTTCAAGTTATTTGATGGCGCTACCCAGATCGGCGGCATCGGCACCCTTTATGGGACCTCTACCCCGACCAACGGCGGCTATATTGACTTTAACTTAGGCACCGGCCATGAATTTATCATCAATGCCGGCGGAGAGAAGGTTATTACCTTAAAAGGTTTGGTTAATACGTTTGCTTATATCTCATCCGGCGCCACCCATAAGTTCAGCCTGGACGCCGATCCGATTGAGGATGACACAACTAACGCGGTAGTCGCGCGCGGACATGATTCCAGCGCAGACAAAAGCGGCCCAGCCTCAACTTTGAACGGCAATGAAATTACTGTTCGCCGCTCTTACCCGGTTGTTACCAGGGAAAATCTGCCCAGCAGCACTCTTTCTCCCGGCAGCACCGACGGCGCGACCGCGACCGTTTCCAAGTTTAAAGTTACGGCAGTAGGCGGAGAGATAAGATTAAAGAAGATGACCTTCAGCGTCACCATCAGCGACACCACCACCAGCACCGCGCTGTCATTATCCAACTTTAGATTATTCAGGAACGGCGTCCAGATAGGCAATAGCGAGTACGACATTTACGACGGCACCGGCACGGCCGCGGCCGATGAGTTAAGCCCGGGCGGAACAGCCACTCTTTCAACGCTTAAGCTTAATAATTCATTAGGGACAAAAAATGGCGCAACAGAAACCACTACCAGCACCAGAATGATTTTAGTCTTTTCCACCACGGCTGAATTAGCTGGAGGCGGGGACGGCGAGGGAGAGGAGGTTATCAGCACCGGCGGCACTAACACCTATGAGATTAAAGCTGATATCGCCAATGCCCACCGGGGAACTCCGGCTACCGATTCCGATAGCATCGTCGTT
>PFAR01000040.1:25703-26607 GCA_002773655.1 Candidatus Falkowbacteria bacterium CG10_big_fil_rev_8_21_14_0_10_43_10
AACTGCCACTCCGGCAAGTTATATTCCGCTTGATTCCTGGACTTTGTCACGCTAAATTTCTGTAATTAGTTGAAATAGTAAAAAGACCTCCATCAATAAAAGGCGGGGGTCTTTTGTATTCTATTATCATTCCCGCGAAAGCGGGAATGACAGATCATAAGGCAATGATGATATATTATTTGTAATTAGCAGAGCATTTTGTTAAGATATACTTATGATAAACATAAAACAGCTAATAAAATCATCAAAAATACTGCTTTATCTAACTGCTTTCACGCCGTTTATTCTGGCGGCCAAGTTTATTTTCCCTTACATGGTGGTAAGAACCGTTTTTTTTAGGATTATAATAGAATTAATATTAATAGTTTTTTTGTATCTTCTAACATTGGGCAGAATTAAATTTTCTAATGCTAAAAATAATTATTTTTTATGGGTATTCAGCGGCCTCCTGCTCATAGAATTTATCGCCGCCGCGCTGGGGGAATCTTGGTGGTTTAGTTTTTTTGGCGACCTGGAAAGAATATGGGGCCTGTTTACCGTTACCCATTTGTTTTTATTTTATTTTTTTATCCGCTCTTGGTTCGGGCGAAAAGAGTGGAATATATTTCTTAATGTTTCTCTGGCGGCCAGCTTATTGGTCAGCGGCTACGGCATTATCCAGCGGTTCCCTGAATTTTTTGACATTTATGTCTTTGAAGCCGGCGCCGGGCGCATTACGAGCACTTTAGGCAATCCGGCCTACGTTTCAATCTACGTTTTGTTTTCCATCGCTTTCGCTTTTTATTTGTTTTGGCAGAATAGAAGCGAGTCCGTTAGATATTATTATCTGGCGGTTATTTTCATTAACCTGTTCGCTTTTTCTCTAACCGAGGTCAGGGGCGCTTATCTCGGCGCGGTAATCGGG
>PFAR01000040.1:26687-26766 GCA_002773655.1 Candidatus Falkowbacteria bacterium CG10_big_fil_rev_8_21_14_0_10_43_10
CGTGACCATAGCTCTGGCCTTCGCTTTTTCTTTCCCGGAAAGCGTTCTGGTAAAAAACAGCCCGTTTCTCCGGAGGCTG
>PFAR01000011.1:0-235 GCA_002773655.1 Candidatus Falkowbacteria bacterium CG10_big_fil_rev_8_21_14_0_10_43_10
TAAAACTGCCAAACTTTGCTTAGTCCCATCGCCCGCGAAGAATGAGCGGGAGAGGGTTAAGGTGAAGGCGCCGGCTGCAAACCCCAGCCATGCCGTGCGTGAAAACGTTAACAACAGTCCCGCAAAATTTATCGCAAAAAATACTAGACTTAAAAGCAAGCCGATTTTATATTTTTTTTCCTGCCACAAGTTAAAATATAAAATGATATTAATCAATAAAACTATCGCCAAAAAT
>PFAR01000011.1:268-13147 GCA_002773655.1 Candidatus Falkowbacteria bacterium CG10_big_fil_rev_8_21_14_0_10_43_10
TAAGCGCGCAGCCAGCGCTCATCGCCTGTTTCCACGACCGATACGCCTAAACTTTCCGCCTTTTGCACCGCCATTCCCAGCCATTTGCTGGAAAAAACGCTTTGAGTAATAAATTGCTGAATCGCTAAACATGATTGGATCACTCCCGCCGCCACAACGCTCCAGTATAATTTTATTTTATCAAATTTAATCTGCGTCAATAAAAAAAACAACCCCGCGCCCGCTAAAAATCGCCCATATCCGTACAGCGCCAGCCTCCAATCGTAAGCGGAAAAAATTGAGATGAAAACGAATAGCTCTAATAAACCAATATATAACCAGGTTCGTCGTAATCTAAAATCAAAAATCTTAAATCTAAAATTTGGCTGCGACAAAAAAACAAAAAAACAAAAAAACAAAAAAACAATCAATACTATATCAGATGCGTACAGGCTGTACGTTCCGTACTCCCAATATCCCCCGTTCAGCTCCCCCAGCTTCACCATCCATCTTGTTTGCAAAGGCAATAAAAAAATCAAGGCATATAATAAATACTCTTGACCATTTAAAAAAAAATTCTTTATTTTTACAAACCTTACATTCATAATTATGAAACTTGTTGCCATTTATCCCTAAACTCTGCCCGCCTGTCATCAATGTGAAATTTCAGCGCATTATCATTAATAACTACTTCCGTCCCCCGCCCGGCTTTATCCAGTAAATATTGGGGCATTATTTTAATCTGCGCCCATTTTAATAAGCTCTCCAGCCAGGCCCAGCCGCTGCTGACTTCCAGCATGCACTTTAAGCCTTCAAGCAAAACGCTGTTTTTTACCTTCCTCTTATTGTAAAAAACATTCGGAGCGCCGTTATTAATATATTTCCCTGCCAGCTCATTCCGCTTCATAAAATCCAAAAAAATACCGGGGCGGCCGTAGATCGGCAATAACTGCTTCAGCCAATAAATAAAATAAATGTCATTTTGAATCATCAGCGGCTGCAAATTCAAACTGCCTTCGCTGATAAAAAAATTAAGGCAAATTTTGTCTTTCTTGGTCTTCGCCGTCGGGCGCAGGCGCAACAGCTTTAAAAGGATGACGGCATAAAAGCGGGCGGTCCAAATCTTTCCCTTAGCTGTTATTATAAACAGATCGATGTCGCTGTCTTCCCGCGCGTTATCATAGGCGAGCGAGTTGCATACCGCGATCATTCTGATAAACGGCAGAGTACCAAGTAATTTTATGATCCGCCGCGCCCGGCGGAATTTTTTTCGGGAAATTATCTGGCGCTGCTTTCTAACCGCAACAATCTCCCGCCGGATTGCCTCGCCGAATCCGCCGGCTGGCGGAGAAGGCGGGCCGGATAAAAAATAAAATCCCTGTTCCCGGCCGGTCCCGGGCAGCCCCCGCTCTAAAGCATTTTTTACTTCATTGTAGCCGAACGCCTTTTTAACCGACTCCCCAACCCACAGATATTTATATATTTCCCAATCCGTCAGGGGATAATCAAATATATCAAAGAATGTCAAAGTCTTGATAATGGCGGCGTCTAAATCCGCCCGACTAAAGCAAAAATCATGATTAAAATCAACATTTGAATCACGGTCTAAATCAAATTTAATATCGCGCAAACTGGCGAGAGTTGAAGCAAGCATGGTATATGTTAAATTTCAAATCCCAAGCACCAAATAACAAAAAAATTATAAACTCTAAATCATAAATTTTAAAGACGGCTTTATGATTTAGAATTTATGATTTAGAATTTCTTTGGAATTTGGGATTTAAAATTTGGAATTTTTATTATTTACTTTTCTATCTTTGGTTTATCCAATACCAATGGTTCAATGCCAGATTTGCCGTCGGTTACGCGCGCCACGTCTTTATCAATTTTTTTAAATTCTTTATAGGCGTTATTGTAAGCGCCGACTGTCGTGCCCAAATGCCCGCCGAGTTTTTGCAAATAGTCATTATAACTCATCAGATGCTTGCCGAGCATTTCCACGTTTTTGCGGATTTCTTTGGCGCTTTCTTCAATCTGCAAAGCCCGCAGGCCCTGCAAAACGGTCTGCAAGTAGGCGTGGAAAGAAGTGGGTGAAACGATTATCACATGCTTGTCGCGAAAAGCGTACTCAATTAAGTCGCGGGTGTTTACCTTGATCGCGCCGACCTGGTTGATTAATAAATCATAATAAATCCCTTCGGCCGGAATAAACATAAAAGCGAAATCCATCGTCCCTTCTCTTGGCTTGATGTATTTCGCGGTTTCATCAATCCGCTTTTTTAAATCCAGCTTGAATTCTTTTTCCAGCCGGTCGCGGACATGGGAATCTTTTTCCTGCACTATCCGGTTATAATTTTCTAAAGAAAATTTTGAGTCAATCGGAATAACCTTATCCTTAACGAATACCGCCGCATCCACTATATCCCCGTCAGCGAACTTATACTGCATTTTATAGGCATTCGGCGGCAAAACGTTTTTTAATACCATTTCCAGCTGGTACTCGCCTAAGATGCCGCGATGCTTGGGATTTTTTAAAATATCCTCCAACGACTGCAGCTGGCCGGCAAAATCAACCACCCGCCGGTTGGTCTCATCAAGCTTGGTTAATTTTTCCGTCACGGACGAAATCGCTTTCTGGCTTTGGTCATGGATATCCGAAAGCAGTTTCTGCGCCTGGCTGGTAACCGCGTTCATGATGCCGGTGGTTTTGCCGAATTGGTCCTGGCTGGCTTTATGCACCTCGCTTAATTTCAGGTCCATGGTCTTTACAATCTGGCTTAATTGCTGCTGCATCATTAGAAATGGCTGGTCGTCCTTCTTAACGCCCAGCTTTTTCTGAATAACAAAAAACATCGCGGCGATTGCGGCGGTTAAAATTAGGATTAAAATTATGAGGGTGGTTTCCATTACAAAATACTAACTACTATATACTGGCTTTATTGTACCAACATTCCTCTCTCTCCACAACTCTTGCCAGAACATTTATTTCGGAGTATAATAATTTTCGTTTAACTACAATTCTTTTTTGCTGTCATCTCGAGCAGATCCGCCGGCTGGCGGATTCAGCGAGGCGAGCAGGCGGGCTCGAAATGACAATAAAGACTATGCCAAAATTTATTTCCATTAAAGGCGCTCGGACCAACAATCTCAAAAATATTGACGTTGAAATTCCCCACCACAAATTCGTGGTCATCACCGGCTTATCCGGTTCGGGAAAATCCTCTTTGGCTTTCGACACGGTCTATGCCGAAGGACAGCGCCGCTACATGGAGTCGCTGTCTTCCTATGCCAAGCAGTACGTTGACCTGATGGACAAGCCTGATGTTGACTCCATTGCCGGTCTCACGCCGACTATCGCCATTGACCAAAAGGCGAACAATTGCAATCCCCGCTCTACTATCGGCACGGCCGCGGAAATCTATGACTTATTGCGCCTCCTGTTCGCCCGCGCCGGCACGCCCTACTGCCCGGATACAAACCAGCCGATGGCCAAGCAAACGATAGAAAATATTATAAAAGAAATAGCTAAAATAAAACAAATTATCACCATCTTCGCTCCGCTCTACCAGCGGCAGGTCATCGACGATAAAAAAATTCTGCAGCGCCTGTCCAAAGCCGGCTTTTCCCGCCTGCGCCTTGACGGCGTTGTTTTAAATTCTCCGGCCGAGGGAAAAATTGAAGACCGCCCGCAGGTGCTGGAAATTATCATCGCCCGGAATAATTTTTCTGATGACAAGCTGGCCCTGCAGAAATGCGTAAAAAAAGCGCTTGACCTAAGCAATGGCTTAATTACCGTGGAAGCCGGCGGTGAAGAAAAGACCTATTCGACTATCTGGACCTGCCTCGCAAGCGGCCGGTCCCTGCCCGATCTGGAACCGAAGCATTTTTCTTTTAACTCTCCCCAAGGAGCCTGCCCGGCCTGCCGGGGGCTGGGCAGTAATCTGCATATTGACCCTTCCTCCTTGTTTAATAAAAAATTAAGCATCAGTGAAGGGGCAATCCGCCCCTGGCCAAAAAGCAACGGCCAGTACGGCCAATACCTGAAAAATCTTAATGAAACCGCCAAAAAATATAAATTTTCGATTGACACTCCGATTAAGGAATTAAATGAGAAACAGCTGGAGGTCATTCTTTATGGCGGCCAAAAATTCAAGGGGATAGTTCCGATACTCGAGGAGCGCTGGCGGGAAACCGACTCCATCTCCATTAAACAGTCTATTGAGCAATATATGCGGACCGACACCTGCCCGAAATGCCAGGGCCAAAGGCTGCGTCCGGAATACTTGGCGGTAAAAATCCTGGATAAAAATATTGCCGACATAACCGGCTTAACTATTGAATCGGCTGTTCCTGCCATTGAAGAATTATTAAATAAATTAACCAACAGCAAAAAAAGAATAGCGGAACAGATACTAAAAGAGATTCTGTCCAGGCTTAAAGCGCTGTCCCAGGCCGGATTGCATTATTTAACGATCAACCGCCCCATGAACACCCTTTCCGGCGGCGAGGCCCAGCGGGTTAAGCTGGCGACCCAGCTGTCTTCCAATTTAGTTAACATCACCTATATTCTTGATGAGCCGTCGGTCGGCCTGCACCAGAAGGATATCAGCAAGCTTATCGGCACTTTAAAAATCCTGCGCGATTTGGAAAACACAGTGATCGTGGTTGAACATGATGCAACCACTATGCTGGCCGCTGATTATATAATTGACATCGGACCGGGAGCCGGAAACCGCGGCGGCCTGATTGTCGCCGCCGGCGCCCCGGAACAAATAAAAAAAGACGTTAAGTCGCTTACCGGCCAATACCTGTCCAATAAAAAAAAGATTGCCAGACCGCTGAACTGCCGGAAAGGAAACGGGGGAAATTTAAAAATTATCGGCGCCTGCCAGAATAATTTAAAAAATATCACCGTGGAATTCCCTTTGGGAAAGTTCATCGCTTTAACCGGTGTCTCCGGATCCGGAAAATCAACCTTAATGACGGATATTTTATCCCGGGCGCTGAATAAAAAATATTACCGGGCGAAAGAAGAGCCGGGCCGGCATCAGGCGATTGAAGGGCTGGAGCATATTGATAAAGTAATTACGATCGATCAGTCACCGATCGGGCGCACGCCTCGTTCCAATCCGGCCACCTATACCGCCGCCTTTAACTATATCCGCGACCTTTTCGCGGAATTGCCGGAATCCAAAATAAGGAATTTAACCCCCAGCCATTTCAGCTTTAATATGGTCGGCGGGCGCTGCGAAGTCTGCAGCGGCGACGGCTATAATAAAATTGACATGCAATTTTTGTCCGACGTCTATGTTAAATGCAAGGCCTGCGACGGCCGCCGCTACCAAAAGGATATTTTAGACATCTATTACCGCGAAAAAAACATTGCCGACATTTTGGACATGACTGTCGCTGAAGCGATTGGATTCTTCAGCGCGGCGGCGATTAACGGCGCCGCCGTCAGCCACGATTCCATTCTGCAGAAATTAAATACCCTTAATGAAGTCGGCCTGGGATATATTAAGCTCGGCCAAAGCGCCACGACTCTATCCGGCGGCGAAGCGCAACGGGTGAAACTCGCAACCGAACTTTCCCGCCGCGACACCGGCCGCACGCTTTATATTTTGGACGAGCCGACCACCGGCCTGCATTTTGACGACATTAAGCGGCTCTTGGACATTTTGCACAAGCTCGCGGACAAAGGCAACACGGTTTTAATCATTGAACACAATCTGGACGTGATTAAATCGGTTGACCATATTATTGACCTTGGCCCGGAAGGCGGCGACCAGGGCGGCTATATTGTCGCGCAAGGCACGCCGGAAGAAGTGGCGCGCGTGAAAGAAAGTTATACGGGAAAATATTTGAAAGAAGTATTGTAAATTCCATTCTGTAAATTAAAAAGTGAAAAATAGAGGAGCATCTAGTGTTTATGACTGAAAACCCTGGCCGCGCGCTGCGCAGCAGGGCAGGCTTAAAACTTATAACTGTCTGATTTACGATGATACGCCGCTAGCCCTTTCGCTAAAATCTCCATCGCTTCTTTTAACTCTTTAATATTTAAAACAAAAGCGATTCTGACCTCGTCCCGGCCCAAACCCTTGGTAATGTAAAAATCTTCGGCTGGCGTTACCATTACGGTATTTTTATTATAGTTGAATCCAGTCAGCATGAATTTAACAAAATCCTCCGCGTTTTTTACCGGCAGTTTGGCGATGATGTAAAAAGCTCCCTGGGGCTCGCGGCAGACCACGCCCGGCATTTTTTTCAGAGCGTTCAGAACGACGTCCCGCCGCTTTTTATATTCAGCCGCTATTTTTTTAGTGTACGGCCCGGCGTTGGACAGAGCGGGCACAAGGCCAATCTGCTCTAAGGTGGGGACCGACAACCTGGTCATGGCGAATTTTAAGATAGACCGCATCGCTTCTTTGTTATAACTGGCGACACAGCCGATGCGCGCTCCAGGACAGGAAAACCGCTTGGAAGCGCTGTCCACCACTATGGCGCAGTCTTTGGCCCGGGGAAGCTGTAATATGCTAACCGGCTTGCCCTGAAAAATAATTTCCCGGTAGGTTTCATCGGAAATAATAAAAATATTATGTTCCCTGGCGATTTTTACCAAAACGGCCAAATCTTTTTTTGCCCAAAGCATGCCGGTGGGATTATTGGGGTTGATAATAATTATGCCCCTGGTCCGCCGGTTAATCTTGCTCTTAATTTCCTTAATCGGAGGCAGAGCGAAATTATTTTCTACTTTCAAAGTTACCGGCGTTAACTTTACGCCGGACATAGTGGCAAACCCTTTATAACTGGCGTAAAATGGTTCAAAAATCAAAAACTCGTCCCCCGGGTCAGCCACGGCTGTAATAGCTAATAAAATTGCCTCCGCGCCGCCCATGGTCGGAATAATATCGGCTGGCTTCAATTTTAAGCCGAAGCCGCGGTAATACTTTACCCAGGCGGCGGTGTGCTCTTTAATTCCCGGGGAGGGCGCATAGGGAAGAATTTTTTTCTGATAACTCCTGATAGCGGGAAAAAAAGAAGCTGGCGGAGCGATATCCGGGTCCCCGACATTTATTTTAAAGACTTTGATTCCCCTTTTCTCCGCCTCTAAAACCAAAGGTAAAAATTTTCTGATGGGCGAGGAAAAAATATTTTGCCCCCGCCGGGAAATTTTAGGCATAATTTAAAATAATATTTTTAAACTTCCTGTATTTCTCTCGCCTTAACTTCGCTTAAAATTCTTTTTCTTATTTCTTTCATTAATTTCTGGTTGCCGCGCAAATAACCTTTGGCTACCTCCCGGCCCACTCCTAATTTTTCTTCGCCATAGCTGTACGAATTGCCTGACTTGCCTATGACCCCGTAGGCAATCCCCATATCCAGCAAATCCCCGGAGATGGAAATGCCTTCATTGTACATGATATCAAACTCGGTAGTGCGGAACGGCGGCGCCACTTTATTTTTTACGATTTTCACTTTGACGCGGTTGCCGATAATCTTTTCTCCCTGTTTAATCTGCGCACTGCGGCGAACCTCAACCCGCACGGAAGAATAAAATTTCAGGGCGTTGCCGCCGGGAGTAACTTCCGGATTGCCGAAAAATACGCCGATTTTATGGCGGATCTGATTAATAAAAATTACCACTGCCTGGGATTTGGAAACAACGCCGGAAAGCTTGCGCAATGCCTGGCTCATTAAGCGCGCCTGCAGGCCCATGTGGCTGTCTCCCATATCGCCCTCAATCTCCGCTTTCGGAACTAAAGCGGCGACAGAATCTATTACTATCACGTCAACCGCGTTAGAGCGCACCAGCGTTTCCACGATTTCCAGCGCCTGCTCGCCCGTGTCCGGCTGGGAAATAAGCATTTCGTTAATATCAACTCCGATCGTTTTCGCGTAATCGGGGTCAAGCGCGTGTTCCGCGTCAACGAAAGCGGCTATCCCGCCCATCTTCTGCACTTCCGCCACCACATGCTGGGCTAAAGTCGTCTTTCCCGAAGCTTCCGGGCCGAAAACCTCAATAATTCTTCCCCGCGGCATGCCATTGCCTAGAGCGATATCAAGAGAAAGGCAGCCGGTCGGCACACCCTCCACTATCATTCCTTTAGCCTCACCCAGCCTCATAATAGCTCCGTCGCCGAACCTTTGCTTAATTTGGCTGACTGCTTCTTCCGTCGCCTTTAATTTCATCTCCCGATTATATTCCCGTCCATCCTCCCTGCCCTCCATCGCCTTCATTTTAAATTTTTCATCTTTTGACATAAAAATAATTTATTAGTTTATTATACTTCAATAAATTAATTTTCAACCAGCACCTGCCTTACGGCTTCCACGTCTCTTCCATATCTCTTCTTGGCATTGATATTTATTATGTTAATTCCCTGTTTTAAATTTATAGTTTCCTTAAACGCTCCGCTCTCGTCGCTTAACACCTCTTTTTCATTAATAAAGACTCGGACATTATTTTCCGTCTGCCCGGCAACCTCTATTTTATTCTCATTGCTGATGTAACTGGCGGGCGGAAAAGTGATTAAGAGCTCGGGAGGGGCGATAATTCTCTTAACTCTCAGGCCCAGGTAAGCGAACCCCAAAACGACGGTTACCAACAGTATAATATTGCGCAATAATTTAGGCAAGGATATAAAATAATATTTTTTCGCCCGCTGGCGGCTGAAAATTTTATCTTTTTTTTCCGTATCATCGGCCGAGGATTGCTCCTCCTTAAAAAGCGGCAGCATATCCTTATAGTTAAGCCCCAGATAAGCGCAGTATTCGCGCAAAAAATTTTTGCCGTAAATCCCCTCCGGCAGCTTATTATACCCGCCCGCCTCCAGCGCCTCCAGATACTTAATGTCAATTTTTGTGTATTTGGCCGCCTCTGCTAGACCGTGGTTTGCTATCTTTCTCCGCTCCTGCAAAATTTCCCCTAAAGACAAATTGGATATATTTTTTCTTTTAAAATTCAGCTGCATAAAATAAAAAACTATAAATTATTTATTTGCATAGTTCGCAATTTGAGGTATTCGCATTTGCCCTGTGAAATTGCCTATAAAATTATTTCTGGGGTGAATTTGTAGATTCGCGTTATAATTAAAAAAGGAACAAAAGTTCCCCCATTGCCAATTGTCAATTGTAAACTGCCGAATGTCAATCAAGGCGCCTGATACCAGGTTTGGTTGGCGGCTTGGAAAGCTTTATACGTGAAACTGATGATCGTCCAGGCGGCAAAAACAATAATTATGCCGATAATGGCATTTTTTAAAATGCTCTTCGCTTTTTCCGTCTGTTCGCTTTTGCCGGCGGAAATAATCATCATCACCCCGCCGTAAATAAACATTAATAAAGTCAAACCGCCGACAATTCCTAAAATCATATTAGCGACATTTATTCCGATCTGAACAAAATCATTAAGCTGACAATTACCACTTTCCTTGCATGAAATATTATCCCAAAGCCCGGCGGCTAAAGTATTACTAACAAAAACATTAAAACAAAACAACAATGAAATAATCATCAACACTGCGGTTAAATTTTTTTTCTTAAAAAAAATTTTCATAATCTCGTTGCGTGCGCCCAAGGCACAGCCGCGCTTGCCCGCATAGGCGGTGCGCAGCCAGGGGGCAGGCTTACTTGATTGTCTGTTGTATCTTTTTGGCCGCCGTTCCGATGGCTTTGTCCATGTTTTTTGGATCAAGCAGAGCCTGCTCAATCATTTCGCCCACAATAACCTCGGCCGCGTTATAATCATTGCCCTTATACCAAGTCCGGGCTGTTAAGAGCTGGCTGGCGAAAGGATTTAATTCGCTGTCATTCAGCTGCGGTTCTATCAGCGAGCGCAAAGCAGCCGGCTTTTTGGCTTTGGCTAAATAATTTTTCGCGTTTTCCGCCCGGGCGGCGAACTGGACAAAATCCCAGGCTTCGTCAGTATAAGCGCTCCGGTTGGAAACAGTTTCCAGCCAAAAATTGGCAAAATTTACATCACTAGGGTTGCCCTCAATCTGCAGCATTTTGCTGACGCCGAAGTTAAGGCGGGGAGCCTGGGCCTTGATCTGCGGAATGTGGTAAGCATAACCGAAAAAGAAAGCCAGCCGCCCCTCGGTAAAGGCCTGCAGGGAATCAGGCATCTCTTTATTCCAAGAATAAACCTCCTTGATGGGGTTGGCAAAATCGGTATAAAAGCGCAAAGCTTCCAAGCCAGGGGCATAGCCGGCGGCCAGTCCTTTCGGAGTCCGCTGAAAAGAGACGTCGCCGTCAGCCGTAGTCATCTCCGCCCCGTTCTGCATCATTAACAATGATAAAATGTCGCTATAGCGCTCAATATTTCCGCTTGAGCCCAGGGCGGCTCCCGACTGCGTAATAATTCCGTCGCTGTTCTGTTTAGTGAGTTTTTTGACGCTTGCTAAAAATTCCTCGTTCCAATACTGGGGAATATTCACCACGCCGGCGCTGTTTAACAAATCGCGGTTATAAAACAGCGCCATGGTATCCACGCTTAACGGCAACCCGTAAATCTCATTGTTAATCACCGCGTTATCGTATACCGAATCGACGAAAAGATCTCTAATCTGATTTGGGTTTATGCTGCTGGTTGTTATCAGCTTAATGGTTTCCTCTTTCTTCAGCGTCCCTACTATGACCGGATAGGCCATGGTTATCTGCGGCGGCAGGGGCATAATTTTATTTTGGTAGCGGCGAGACCAGCCGGCATGAAGGGAAAAAATATCCGGCCCCCTGTTTTCGGCTAAACTGTCTATCAATTCCTTTTCATACTCTTCATAACGCAACTTCTTATAGTTGATGGTGATGTTGGGATGTATGGCCTTATAAGCGGCGATAATATCGGCAAAAGTTTCCTGACCGTCCCAAACCCGCCAGTAATTAAGCGTGATCGGCTGGACTTTTTCTTTTTCCTCCTCGCCTACCGTATTTTTGCATCCAAAAGCGGAGGTGGCAATAAATATTAATATCAAACCAACAAACAATAATTTAAATTTAATATTTTTTTGCATAAAACAACGCCGGTTATACATTATAAGTTATATGTTATTTTATAGTATACCAAATTTTAAAAAAAATAACTAATGGCCTGTGTTGCTATCCTCCTTCCCGTGTCATTCCCGCTGCGGAATTCCCGCTGGAGTTTATCCCGTATTTTGATGCGAGGCGGGAATGACAGCAAAATCAATTCTCCACTTTCGGCCGGTACTGCAATGCCTCCGCTATGTGCGCGGTTTGGATATTTTGCCCGCCGGCCAAATCCGCAATCGTGCGCGCCAGCTTTAAAACGCGGTAATAGGCGCGGGCCGATAAGTGCAGCTGCTCCACCGCGCTGCGGAGCAGAGTATACGACTCTTCGTTTATCTTGCATATTTCTTTCACTTGATTGGACGACATCTCGGAATTAACGATAATTTTGCCGCCCTTAAATCGTTCGCGCTGTATCTCCCTTGCCTGTTCAATCCGGCCGCGGATGACAGCGGATTTTTCTCCCAGGTCTTCTCCGGACAACTTTTCAAACTTCAGCCGCGGCACTTCCAAATGGAGGTCAATCCGATCTAAAATCGGGCCGCTGATCTTTTTCTGGTAATTGATTATCTGGGTAGTGGTGCAGGTGCATTGTTTTTCCGGATCGGTTTTATACCCGCAGGGGCAGGGATTCATGGCGGCTACCAAAATAAACTTGGCCGGAAACTGCAGGGAGCCGGAGGCGCGGGAGATGCTGACAACGCCGTCTTCGAGCGGCTGGCGCAAATTTTCCAGCAGCGGCCGGGGAAACTCGGCAAACTCATCCAAAAACAGCACGCCGCGATGGGCTAAAGAAATCTCTCCCGGCCGGGGCCAGGTTCCCCCGCCGACTAAAGCCGCGCCGCTGGCCGTATGGTGCGGCGTCCGGAAAGGCCGGGTGGTGATGAGGGCTTTTCCTCCCGGCAGCGCTCCGGCCACGCTGTAAATTTTTGTTATTTCCAAAGCTTCATTTAATGTCAGTTTCGGCAGGATAGACGGCATGGTCTGCGCCAGCAAGGTTTTGCCTGATCCCGGCGGCCCGGACATCAAGACATTGTGCGCGCCGGCGGCGGCGATCTCAAGCGCCCGCTTCGCCTGCTCCTGCCCCCGCACATGCGCCATGTCATGGATGGTTTCAATATCGCCGAACTTTATATCAGAGTGCTCCAGGGGGCTGATTTTTTCCCGGCCCTCTAAATGGTTAATCAGCTGCTTTAAAAATTTAACCGGTATTATCTCTAAATCTTTAATCAGCTTGGCTTCATTGGCGTTAGCTTCGGGGACGTATAATTTTTCTATCCCCAGCCTCCGGGCGGCAATAGCGATAGGAAGGATGCCGTTGACCGAGCGGACCATGCCGTCTAAAGCCAGCTCGCCTATGAACAGCTCCTTTCCGCCGGAAATAAAATTAATGTTGCCGGTGGCGCTGAGAATGCTGACGGCGATAGGCAAATCATAGCTTGGCCCCTGTTTGCGCAAATCAGCCGGGGCTAAGTTAACCGCCAGTTTTTTATGGGGAAAATCACGCCCGCTGTTTATGACTGCGCTGCGCACCCGCTCTTTTGCTTCCTGCACGGCCGTGTCCGGCAGTCCGACGATAATAAAACTGCCGATTGATCCCGGCACAATCTGGGCTTCCACCTCCACCAGCGCCCCATCCAGGCCGACGACCGCCGCTGATAATATTTTTGATGCCATCTCGTTAGTTAATTAGTTAAATAGTTAATTTAAATCGAAACTGTTTAACTGTCTACAGTATAACATAATCATCAGCGGACCATAACAGTAAAGATATTAAAATTAATAAAATAAATCCAGCACCTTGACCGCAGGGTATTAAACCCTGCGGCAAGAATGATGATAGCCCTTCATCCCTGCGGCAGAGACCGCAGGGTA
>PFAR01000011.1:13167-17973 GCA_002773655.1 Candidatus Falkowbacteria bacterium CG10_big_fil_rev_8_21_14_0_10_43_10
CTATTGATATGCGCCGGCAGCACGGCAAAGATAGTACAAAAATTTTTTATTGATAATGTTTGTGGGCAGAGAGAGACTCGAACTCTCATGCCTTGCGGCACTAGCTCCTAAGGCTAGCGTGTCTACCAATTTCACCATCTGCCCTTACTTATTATTATTCTAAAAATACCTATATTTTTACTAAAAGTCAAACTGTGTTATTATAAAAATATATTATTAACATTAATTTAAAAGGAGGAAAATATGCCTAAAGCTAAATCAACAAAAAAATCATCCGCCGAAACGGCGCCGGAAAAAAAATTCGACGGCAAAGATGCAGAGGATAATAAAATTATCGCTTCTTTGTCTTACATTTTTATTTTATGCCTGGTGCCTCTGCTGTTAAAAAGAAACAGCGAGTTCGCCCAGTTCCATGCCCGCCAGGGGCTGACTATCACCGTGGCCTGGTTTGTGTCCTGGGTAATCGGGATTATTCCAATTTTTATAATCTTCACTTTCTTTATAAATATCGCTTTGTTGATTATCAGTATCCTGGGAGTTATTAAGACGCTTAACGGGGAGTCTTGGAAAATTCCTTTAATTTATGAGTGGAGTAAAAAGTGGAATTTATAAAATTATCAATGATCAATTTACAATTTTCAATCAATTTTCAATAATTTAATTTTAATTTTCAAACTTAAATTTTAAACGGTTTGGAAGTTGATAATTGATAATTAAATGAAAATTGATCATTGAAAATTGAAAATTATTTTATTATGACAAAAAAATCTTTTATCATTTTCTTTAAGGATTTAGGCATCAATGATGTCCCCGTTGTCGGGGGAAAGAATGCTTCTCTGGGAGAAATGTATTCCAAACTGACTCAGGGGGGGGTTAATATCCCTAACGGCTTTGCCACCACCGCGGATGCGTATAACTACTTTCTCAAGGAAGCCGGCATCAAAGACGAGATTAAAAAAATTCTTACCGGCTTAAACACCCACGACGTGAAAGACTTGGCCGTGCGCGGACAAAAAGTGCGCCAGACCATTTTGCGCGCGAGTTTCCCTCAAGATTTGGAAACCCAAATCGTCGCGGCCTACCACAAACTTTCCCAAGAATACTCCCCCTCCTTACCAAGGAGGGGGTTGGGGGGAGGTGTGGACGTCGCCGTCCGCTCTTCGGCCACGGCCGAGGATTTACCGGATGCGAGTTTCGCGGGCCAGCAGGAGACTTTTTTAAACATTACCGGCGAGGAAGACCTGCTGATCGCCGTAAAAAAATGCGTGGCCTCGCTTTTTACCAACCGCGCCATCTCCTATCGCGTGGATAAAGGTTTTGACCACTTTAAAATCGCGCTTTCAGTCGGGGTGCAAAAAATGGTCCGTTCCGATCTGGCTTCAAGCGGCGTAATGTTTACGATTGATACTGAATCCGGATTTAAGAACGCAGTTTTAATAAATTCCATCTACGGCCTGGGCGAAAATATCGTTCAGGGCAAAGTAAGCCCGGATGAATTTTATTACTTCAAGCCGACTAAAGCCATTATTTCTAAAAAAATCGGCCCCAAGCACCTAAAAATGATTTACAGCAGCGACCGGAAACATCCCGTTAAAGACATAAAAGTTTCCGCTGGCGACCAGCGCCGGCAGTCAATTACCGATGCCGAAGTAAAACAGCTGGCGCAATGGGCTGTTGTTATTGAAGAACACTATCAAAAACCCATGGATATTGAATGGGCCAAGGACGGATACGATAAAAGATTATATATCGTCCAGGCTCGGCCGGAAACGGTCCAGAGCCAAAAAGACAGCTCCGTTTTGGAAGATTATTCTTTGGTTCAAAAAGGCAAAATCATAACAAAAGGCAAAGCGGTTGGCAGTAAAATCGGGGCCGGCAAAGCTAATATAATTTTAAGCGCCAAGGATATTTCCCAATTTAAAAAAAACGAGGTGCTGGTAACGGAGATGACTGACCCGGATTGGGAACCGATTATGAAAATCGCTTCTGCTATTGTTACCGACCGCGGCGGCCGCACCTGCCACGCGGCCATCGTTTCCCGCGAGCTCGGCATCCCTTGCATTGTCGGCGCCGGGAACGCGACCAAAAAGATAAAACATGGCGATCCGATAACCGTCAGCTGCGCCGCAGGCGAAGACGGAATCGTTTATGAAGGCCTGCTGAAATTTAATGTCAAAAAAACCAATATCAAAAACCTGTCCCGGCCGAAAACAAAAATAATGATGAATGTCGGCGCGCCTGATATTGCCTTCGTATCGTCGGCCATACCTAATGACGGTGTCGGATTGGCGCGCGAAGAATTTATTGTCGCCAACTATATTAAAGCCCACCCCATGGCTTTATTAAAATACGATGAACTTAAAAAACAGAAAAAATTGAAAGTGGAAGAGATAAAGCAGATTGAAGAAATAACTAAAGGTTATCAGGATAAAAAACAATTTTATCTTGACCAATTATCCCAAGGCATTGCCATGATTGCCGCCGCCTTTTATCCTAAAGACGTTATTGTGCGCCTGTCTGATTTTAAAACCGATGAATATCAAAATCTCATCGGCGGCCGTCTGTTTGAGCCTAAAGAAGATAACCCGATGCTGGGCTGGCGCGGCGCCTCCCGTTACTATCATCCTAATTTCATCAGCGCTTTTGAAGCTGAGTGCGAAGCATTTAAGATTGCGCGGGAAAAAATGGGATTAACTAATATAAAAATAATGGTGTCGTTCGTGCGCACAATTGATGAACTGGAAAAAGTGATAAAAATAATGGAAAAAAACGGCTTAAAGCGGGGAGAGAACGGCCTGGAATTATATTTGATGGTTGAGGTGCCGTCCAATGTTATCTTAATTGATAAATTCGCTGAATATGTGGACGGTTTTTCTATCGGCACTAATGATTTAACCCAGCTTGCTTTGGGCGTTGACCGCAATAGCGCGCTGGTCGCCCCTATTTACAACGAACTGGATGAAACCGTAAAAAATTTAGTGGCTCACGCGATTTCCGCCGCCCGCGAACATCATAAAAAAATAGGGATTTGCGGACAGGCGCCTTCCGATTATCCGGAGTTTGCCAAATTCTTGGTTGAGTGCGGTATTGACAGCATGTCGCTGAATCCGGATACGGTGATTAAGACAACGCTAGCGGTGTTAAAAATGGAAAAAAGAAAAAAATAGGCATATGAAAAAACCAACTGACAGGCAATTTAATCCTGACAATAAAAAATTTGAACTGGGAATATATAACTATTGCGACCGCTGGTGCGAACGCTGTCCGGACACGGCCAAATGTTTTTTATATGCCAAAGAACAAACAACTAAAAAGAAGCATTTGGAACGCGGCGAAAATCCCAATGATCTTGATATTATGATGAAAGACATAATAGAGAGCTTTAGGGAAACTCATGAACTGCTGGAGGCGCAGATGAAAAAAATGGAAATTATTAAACAAGACTTGGCGGAATCGCCGGAGCCGGAGGAGGAGCCAGACTTTGACAAGCACCCCTTGGTAAAAAAAGGGCGGCGGTACTTTGAATTAACCCATAAATTTCTGAACGAGTTTACCTTTGAACGGCAAAGGATGATTATGCAGTTCGGCATTGAAATATCCATAGATGATATATCGGAGGAAATAAAAATAATTTCCTGGTATCATTCCCTGCTCCCTTCTAAATGCTGGCGCCTGCTTTATGATTTATACGAGATTGAGCGGGAAACTGATTGGGAGCTGAAAAAAATACAGCTTAACGATCTGCCAAAAATTTATAATTTAATCGACAAATGCGTTAAAGAATCAAAAGGCGCCCTGCTATCCTTTTCTAAAAAACGCCCGGAAACAGCCTCGGTTAAAAAACTGGCCGGCCTGCTGGAAGAAATTAAGGAAGAGGTGGACAAATTAAAAAAATAGACTATAATATAGTGCGAATTATTTAAATTTAAAATACCTGCTGTTTTGTCATTCCCGCGAAAGCGGGAATCTCGTAATTGAATGAGCGGGATTCCCGCTTTCGCGGGAATGACAGATGAGGATATTTATATAATTTAAAACTCGCATTATTTTTTACCTTATTTAATATGAGTTTATCCGTCGGCATCGTCGGTCTGCCCAACGTGGGCAAATCAACCACCTTTAACGCGCTCTTAAAGCGCAAGCAGGCCGCGGCTTCCAACTTCCCTTTCTGCACCATCGACCCCAATGTCGGTGTGGTTAACGTGCCGGACGAACGGCTGGAACAACTGGCGCGCGTATCAAAATCAAAAAAAATCGTGCCAACCGCGATTGAATTTTTAGATATTGCCGGCCTTGTTGCCGGCGCGCACAAAGGCGAGGGCCTGGGCAATAAATTTTTAAGTCATATCAGAGAAGTGGACGCGATTATAGAGGTAGTGCGCAATTTTCAGAATCCGGACATTACGCACGTGGCCGGAAAAATCAGTCCTGAAGACGACATTGCGACAATAAATTTGGAGCTAATTATGGCTGATCTGCAGGCGGCTGAAAACCGCTTGAACAAACTTGTAAAAGACGCCAAGTCGGGCGATAAAAAATTAATAACAGAAAAACAGGTGCTGGAAAAAGTAAAAACCGAATTAGAGCAAGAGCGGCCTGTGCGTGATA
This sequence comes from Candidatus Falkowbacteria bacterium CG10_big_fil_rev_8_21_14_0_10_43_10, assembly GCA_002773655.1. GTDB lineage: Bacteria > Patescibacteriota > Patescibacteriia > Patescibacteriales > XYC2-FULL-47-12 > 1-14-0-10-43-10. Next base: position 17,776 of record PFAR01000011.1, read on the forward strand.
TGCAATTTACCGATGAAGAAAAACAAGCTATAAAGCCATATAATTTTTTAACCGCTAAACCAATATTGTATTTAATTAACGTCGATGAAAAAAACCAAGGAATCCAATCCCCTATAGGGAATTGGATTCCTAAACAAACGCCGCATATTATAATAAACGCTCAAATAGAGTCCGAGATCGCTGAATTACCAGAAAGCG
>PFAR01000015.1:0-12384 GCA_002773655.1 Candidatus Falkowbacteria bacterium CG10_big_fil_rev_8_21_14_0_10_43_10
TTGCGCGAGCTGAGGATAAAAAAAGAACAGGATAATATGGAAATAAAGCGGGGCGATATAGTTGATGTTTCCAGTTTCAACGAGGGCGACATCGTGCAGATAACCGGCACCTCAAAAGGAAAAGGATTCCAGGGGGTGGTGAAGCGGCACCGTTTCCACGGCGGTCCCAAGAGCCACGGACATAAAGACCAGCTGCGCATGCCCGGTTCAATCGGCGCCAAAGGACCGGCCCACGTTTTTAAAGGCACCAGAATGGGCGGCCAGATGGGAAATGAGCGAATAACGACTAAGAATTTAGAAGTAGTAAAGGTAGATGCCGGCCAGGGCGAATTATACATAAAGGGCGCTGTCCCGGGAGCCAGAAACAGTTTTATAATTATTCAGGGAGAGGGTGAGATGGAAGTGCGAAGTATGAAGTCCGAAACAGAAAGCGCACCGAAAGAGAAGGTTGAAGATAAAGAAGCGAGTAAACAGGAACAAGTTATGGATGAAGTTCGGGAATAAATGTTTTATAACAATTTAACAATACAACAATTTAGCAATCTTTATGAAAATAAAAGTTTATAACCAGAATGGAGAAACAGTCGGAGATCAGGAATTAAATCCCGGTGTGTTCGGCGTGGAGATAAACGAAGGTTTGGTGCACCAGGCGGTTACGGCGCAAATGGCGAATCAGCGGCAGGTGCTGGCTCATACTAAAACTAAAGGCGAGGTGCGTGGCGGCGGCCGCAAGCCTTGGCGCCAAAAAGGCACCGGCCGGGCTAGAGCTGGTTCCAGCCGAAGCCCGATCTGGATCGGCGGCGGCATCACTTTCGGTCCGCGCAAAGACCGCAATTTTACCAAGAATATTAATGCCAAAATGAAGCAAAGAGCGGTATTGATGGCTTTATCCGATAAGGCGAAAAGCGGGTTTTTGGTTTTATTGGATAAAATTGAATTGCCGGAAGCCAAGACTAAAAAAGCTAACGAAATTATTTCCAGCCTGGAAAATAAAGTTTTATATAAAGAAAGCAAAGAAGAAAAAAATAAGAAAAAAATTAAAAGAAGCGTTTTAATTTTTATTGAGAAGAAAGATGAAAATATTAAGCGCGCTCTGGGCAATTTAGCCGGGGTGCAGGCGCTTAATTTGAATAATATAAATATTGTTGATATATTAAAATACCGCGATTTGATATTAACAGTTGACGCGGTTAAAAAAATAGAAGAAAAATATAGTAAAAAATAACTATATTTAAAAATTACATTATATTATGAGCATATTTACCAAAAAAAAAGGACAGTCCGTGAAAAAAGAACAGTTCGCCAAGCAGGAAAATCAAAATATGAAAGATTTGTACGGCGGGGAGAGCGGAAATAAAAAAAGCAAAACCGAGAAGGGCGAGCTGAAAAAGAAGGGAAAATTCAGCGAGGCTTATCGAATTTTAGTAAAGCCGCTGGTTACGGAAAAAGCGTCCGGCCTGGGAGTTTTAAATAAATATGCTTTTGTAATTAGCGATCAGGCCAATAAAATTTTAATCAGCCGGGCAGTCGAGCAAGTTTACGGCGTTAAGCCGGAAAAGGTTAACATAATCAGCATGAAAGGAAAACAAGTAAGATCAAGGCGGGTTACCGGCAGGCGAAAGAACTGGAAAAAAGCTATCGTCACTTTGCCGGAAGGCAAATCAATTAATATTTATGAAGGAGTTTAAATATGGGCATTAAGAGAGTAAAACCAACCACACCAGGAAGACGCGGAGCCACCTTTGATGATTTTTCGGATATTACCGTCAGCAAGCCGTTTAAAAGATTGACGAAATCCAAGCGGCGGACAAGCGGCCGCAACGTCCAGGGAAAGATAACAATCCGGCATCGGGGCGGCGGCGCCAAGAGAAACTTGCGCCTGATTGATTTTAAACAGGATAAATTTGATATTCCCGGCAGAATTGATACGATTGAGTACGACCCGAACCGGGGGGCCCGGATCGCTTTGCTATGCTATAATGACGGTGAGAAAAGATATATAGTCGCCTCGGACGGTTTGAAAACCGGAGATACCGTAGTCAGCTCCCAGAAAAAGATAGAGGCAAAAACCGGCTACCGGATGCCTTTAAAATATATTCCGATCGGTATGGAAGTGCATAATGTGGAATTAAAGAAAAACGCCGGGGCTCAGCTGGCCCGCGGAGCCGGAAATCTAGTAAAATTAATGTCCGTTGAAGGAGACCGGGCGCAGTTGAAAATGCCGTCGGGAGAGATTAGGCTGGTCAGCGGCGACTGTTCGGCCACTATCGGCAAAGCCAGCAATCCTGATAAACGGCTGATTAAATTAGGCAAAGCCGGCCGGAGCCGCTATTTAGGCATCAGGCCGACCGTGCGCGGAAAAGCAATGAACCCGGTTGATCATCCGCACGGGGGCGGTGAAGGCAACCAGCCGATCGGCTTAAAGGCGCCGAAGACTCCTTGGGGCAAGAAAGCTTTAGGCGTTAAAACCAGGAAGAAAAACAGGCCATCCAGCAGGCTGATTATCCAGCGAAGGAAAAAGAGAAAGTAAAAAATTGTTAAATTGTTGTATTGTTGTATTGTTTTAAATAGATTTACAATATATAATATGTCAAGATCACTAAAAAAAGGTCCTTATATAAATCAGGACTTATTGAAAAAAATTAAAGATTTAAAGCCCACGGATAAGACGGTTATTAAGACCTGGGACCGAGCTTGCGCCATAACGCCGGAGATGGTAGGATTTACCATTGGAGTTCATAATGGCAGGCAGCATGTGCCGGTTAATATAGTTGAAAATATGGTCGGGCATAAGCTGGGTGAATTTTCTTTTACCAGAAAATTTATTGTGCACGGCGGCAGAAAAGCCAAAGATGAAGCCGCGAGCGACAAATAAAAGTATAATCGTGTATATCTAAATTATTTTTGAACTATGCAAACAACAGCCAAAGCAAAATATGTCAGAATGTCTCCCAGGAAAGTGCGCTTGGTAATTGATGTTGTGCGCGGAATGAAAGCGGCAGACGCTTTGGACCATTTGCGGCTGATGAAAAAAGCGGCCGCCCATCCGGTAATGAAGCTGTTAAATTCAGCCATCGCCAATGCCGAAAATAATTTTGATTTAGCCAGAAATAATTTATATATTAAGGAAGCTAAGGTTGACGAGGGTTCGACTTTAAAGCGCTGGATGCCGCGGGCCCATGGCCGGGCGACAACCATCAGGAAGCGCAATAGCCACATTATTATAACTTTAGGAGAAATAGAAGATACTGGTGAAAGAACGGGAAAAAAGCCGAAGGCGGAAGCGCCGGTTAAGTTAGGCGAGATGAACAAAAAGAATAAAGAAGAGGCGGAAAAAGAGATAAAAGCGGAAAAAATGAAGGAAGCCGCCGCCGCTAAATCCGCCGCCGACAAGAAGAAAGAAAAGGGCGATACGTTTGATGGAGGCGCCAAGGACGGCGCTAAAGAACCGGCTAAGGAGATAAAAGATCCGCGGCGCGAAGGGCGGGCAGGGCACGCCCGGGCTGAAGGCGGCAGAAAAGGTTTTTCTTCAAAAATTTTTAGAAGGAAATCAGGATAATTTATAAACTTTAAGATTTTCAACTTTAAGCTAAATACATGGGACATAAAGTTAATCCAAAAATTTTTAGAACAGGCGTTATTTACTCCTGGCCGTCCAGGTGGTTTAGCAGTGCCCGGAGTTTTCCGGAGAAGTTAAAAGAGGACGTGCAAATACGCAAATATATCACGAAAAAATTGCGCGAGGCCGGAGTGGACAGAGTTAATATTGAAAGGTCCCCTCATAAAATAACTGTTTCCGTTCATACCGCCAAACCGGGATTAGTAATCGGACGCGGTGGCAGCGGGGCGGAAGACCTGAAGAAAGACATAAAAAAAAGGTTTTTGCCGAAGTTTAAATTAGGAGATATTAATTTAAATATTAATGAAGTTGACCGGCCGAATTTATCGGCCCAGGTTGTTCTGCAGTCAATGATCCTGGAAATCGAAAAGCGCATGCCTTATAAGCGGGTAATGAAGCAGGCTATTCAGCGCGTGCAGAGGGCGGGCGCTTTAGGAGTTAAAATTTTAGTTAAAGGCAGGCTAAACGGGGCGGAAATAGCCCGCGATGAAAAAATAGTAGCCGGCAAGATTCCCCTGCACACCCTGCGCGCCGATATTGATTATTCCCGCGGCGCGGCCAATACCACTTACGGCGCGATCGGCGTTAAAATTTGGATATACCGGGGAGAAATATTTAAAAAAGAAGAGTCTAAAGCCGGCGAAGTTATCGGCGGCCAAAAATAAGTAAACCAGCATTTATGTTAGCTCCCAAAAAAACAAAACATAGGAAACACCACCAGATCAAGCCCAAAGGGAAGAGCGCGCGCGGAACTGAGATAAATTTCGGCAGTTTTGCCTTGAAAGCCATGGAATCAAAATGGATAACATCGCGCCAGATTGAAGCGGCCAGAAAGGTTATCACTAAATATACGCAACGGGGAGGAAAAATGTGGATTAGAATATTTCCCGACATGGTGATTACTAAAAAAAGCGGGGAAATCCCCATGGGCAAAGGAAAGGGCGAACCGGATCATTTTGTGGCAATAGTGCGGCGCGGCCGGATATTATTCGAGGTAGAGGGAGTGAAAGAAGATCTGGCTAAAAAGGCATTGGTATTGGCCAGTTATAAACTGCCCATCAAGACTAAGTTTATTAAAAAGTAAAAATAGCGCGGTACGGATCTAAGTTGCGTTTGAATTAACGGTTTGCTAGTGTATTTAACCCGTACGAATTATTTTGAACATATGGATATAAAAGAATTAAAAAATAAATCAGCGAGCGAACTGCATAAAGCATTGGCGGAAAAGCGGGAAAAGCTCAGAGAACTGCGTTTTAAAGACGCGGCTAAACAGCTGAAGAATATAAGGGAAGTCAGGGTTATGCGCAAAGAAATTTCCCGGGTTTTGACTTTGTTAAACCAAAAAAGAAATTCAGAGAGCGATCAGAAAGATATAAAAGTAATTAATTAATTTATGCCAGAAGAACAGCAAAAAAAAACAAGCCGGAAGCTTAAGGGGATAGTAACCAGCGACAAAATGGATAAAACCATAGTAGTTAAGGTTGACCGGATTAAAAAACATCCCAAATACCACAAGAGTTTCACCTTGAGCAAAAAATACAAAGTTCATGACGAAAAAAACCAATTTCAGGAAGGCGATCAGGTTACTTTTGTCGAGTGCCGGCCGTTAAGCAAGGATAAGCGCTGGAGAGTTTTATATAAATAAGAAAAGATATGTTACAAATGCGATCAATGTTAAAGTTAGCCGATAATACAGGTGCTAAGCGCGTGCAATGCATTAAGGTTTTAGGTGGGAATAAAAAACGTTATGCCGGAATCGGAGATATCATTATTGTAACGGTGAAAGAGGCTGTTCCCCACAGTATGGTTAAAAAGAGCGATGTTTTGCCGGCGGTAATTGTCCGCACCAGAAAGGAAATAAAACGCAAGAACGGAGTTTGCCTTAGATTTGACGAAAATGCCTGTGTCATAATTGATAAAAAGAGCAAGGAGCCGAAAGGCACGCGCATTTTCGGGCCGGTAGCCAGGGAGTTGCGCGACAAAGGCTTTAATAAAATAATTTCATTGGCGCCAGAGGTATTATAGAGGAAAAATATGAAGATTAAAACAGGAGACAAAATTAAAATAATATCAGGGAAAGACAAAGGTAAAACCGGAAAGGTATTGCAGGTTTTTCCGTCCAAAAAATTAATCAGCGTGGAAGGCAGAAATCTGCTGATAAAACACCTGCGGCCGAGAAGGCAGGGAGAGAAAGGCCAGCGAGTTGAATTCCCCGCCCCCTTTAACATATCGAACGCCATGCTGATTTGCCCCAAATGCGGCAAGGCAAGCAGGCTGGGTTATAAAATTACCGCCGTCGGCGCTGAGGGGCAGAAAAAGAAGGTAAAATCAAGAATCTGCAAGAAGTGCAAGCAGGTGATAGATTAATAAATTAAATTATGAAACTGAAAGAATCATACCAAAAAGAAATATTGCCGAAATTGATAGAAAAATTCGGCTACAAAAATAAAATGGCCGCGCCAAGACTGGAGAAGGTTACGGTTAATGTCGGCGTAGGCAGGTTTTCCAAAGATAACGATTACATAGAAAATGTTGAAGATACTTTAACGAAAATTACCGGCCAAAGGCCGGTTAAGACTAAGGCTAAAAAATCAATCTCCGCTTTTAAAATAAGGGTAGGAATGATAGTCGGCGAGAAAGTGACCATGCGCCGCCAAAAGATGTATGATTTTATTGAAAAGCTGATTAGTATTACTTTGCCCCGGACCAGGGATTTTCGCGGATTGTCAGCCAAGGCTTTTGACCGGCAGGGAAATTTTACTTTAGGCGTTAAGGAGCATATAGCTTTTCCGGAGATATTGGTTGATAATGTCGATAAAATCCACGGATTGGAAATTTGCATTTCCACTACGGCTAAAAATAAAGAAGAAGGATTAGAGTTATTAAAATTAATAGGTTTTCCGTTTAAAGAAGACGAGAAAAAATAATAAAAATACTATGGCAACCGAAGCGCAAATATCAAAATCGAAGAAGCATCCAAAATATTCTACCAGGGTAGTCCGGCGCTGTTGGCGCTGCGGTCGGAAAAACGGGTATATGCGGGATTTTAAATTATGCCGTATTTGTTTCCGGGAGCTGGCCAATAACGCGGATATACCCGGGATAACTAAATCATCATGGTAATTAGTTAATCAACTACACAGTTAATTAATCGCTCAGTTTTTGGCTTAAAGAATAAACTAATTAACTAAGTAGCTGATTAACTAAGCAACTAAAATTATGACCGATCCAATCGCGGATATGCTAACTAGAATAAGAAATGCCCAAGCAGTTAAAAAAACTGAGGTGGTTTTGCCGTTTAGTAATTTTAAGCATAGCCTGGGCAGGCTTTTAGTGGAAGAAGGATGGCTGGCTGGAATTGAAAAAGTTAAAAATGGAGAAAAAGGGGCGTTTGACGAGTTGCGCGTTAAGCTGAAATATAATAAGTCAGGCAAGCCGGCGATTATAAAGCTAATAAAGATCAGCAAGCCGGGCAGGAGAGTTTACGTCAACTATCAGAATTTGCCTTACGTTTTAAATAATTTGGGTATCGCCGTTATTTCCACCTCCCGCGGATTAATGACCAACAAACGGGCCAGGAGGGAAAAGGTGGGGGGAGAGATACTTTGCGAAATTTACTAGTTCAAGTTTAGTTTTACAGATCAAATAGGTTAGCGAACCATTAATTCAAAAGTAAAATTGCTTCGTAGTATTTCACGGGGTTAAAAGATCGCAAACAATTTAAATACGTAAAAATAATTTTTTATTATTATGTCCAGATTGGGAAAATTGCCAATTGAAATACCGAAGGGAACTGAAGTAAAAATTCAGGACGGTTTTATAATCGTTAAAGGGCCAAAAGGGGAATTAAAGCAGGAATTAAATGAATTAGTGAAAGCGGAGATAAGAGATAAAGAAGAAGGCGGCGGTCAAGAAATTGCGGTCAGCATGGCTCGTGAAGCGGGGAAAAAAAGCCAGGCTATCTGGGGATTATTCCGGCAATTGATTAACAACATGGTCCAGGGGGTAAACTCCGGCTTTGAAAAAAAATTAGAGATAAACGGCGTCGGCTATCGGGCCAGTGTTTCCGGCAGTTCCCTTAACCTTAATTTAGGATTTTCCCATCCGATAGAATATAAATTGCCAAGCGGCATCAGAGCTGAAGTGGAAAAGAACATCATTACGATTACCGGAGTTGATAAGCAATCAGTCGGAGAAGTGGCGGCGCAGATTAGAAGGCTAAGAAAGCCGGAACCGTATAAAGGAAAAGGAATTAAATATCTTGATGAAGTTATCAGAAGAAAATCCGGCAAAACGGCGGCCAGCGCGGAGAAGTAATATTCAAGTTTAATTGTGCGGACTTAAAAGAGTCATATGAATAAATTAGAGAAAAAATTAAAACAGAATAAATTGCACCGGAAGGCGCGGGTACGGGCTAAAATTTTTGGCACTTCCCAGCGTCTTCGTTTAAGCGTGTTTAAAAGCAATAAAAGCATTTATTTACAGCTGATTGATGATGAACTGGGAAAAACTATTATTAGCGTTAATTTAAAAGAGGTGAAAGAAAAGGGAGACAAGACAAAAATCAGCGCGGCAGCCGGCAAGCTGTTGGCGCAAAAAGCGATAAAGCATGGCATTAAGCAGGCAGTTTTTGATCGCGGCGGGAATAAATATCACGGCCGGGTAAAAGCGGCGGCCGAAGCCGCCCGAGAAGGCGGATTGCGAATTTAATTATAAATAATAAGCATATTTAGATATGTCAGAAATAAAACCAACAACCAAGATGGTAGAAAATAAAGAGGAGAATAAGGCAACCGGCCAGAACGGGGCGAAGGTGGCTTCAAAGCCGGCGGAAGAAAAAAAAGAAGGTGAAAAAAGATCGCCTTCGGCCTCTTCTTATTCCCGAGAGGGCAGTTGGAACAAAAAAAGAAAGAATGACAGGCGAGACCGGAGAGGAAAAGACGCGCAGGATGAATTTGAGCAAAAAATCGTTCATATTGCCAGGGTTACTCGCGTCATGGCCGGCGGGAAACGCATGCGATTCCGCGCCTGCGTCGCGGTCGGAAACCGGAAAGGCAAAGTAGGCATCGGTTTGGCTAAAGCGGCTGACGTGACTAATGCCATTTCCAAGGCTGTCGATCAGGCGAAGAAGAATATCGTTAACGTGCAGATTTTAGACGGAACAATAGCTCATGATATCAACCAAAAATTCGGCGCGGCCAGGATAATGTTAAAGCCGGCTAAGCAAGGAACCGGAACTATCGCCGGCGGCGCGGTGCGCGTTATTTTAGAATTGGCCGGAATTAAAAATGTGGTCGGGAAAATATTCGGAACCAATAACCCGGTCAATAACGTTAAGTGCGTGATGGAAGGATTAAGGGGATTGAAATTTGTAGAAGCCAAAGAGAAGAAAGAAGATAATAAGATTAAAAAAGAGACAAAGAAAAGCGGCAAAGATTAATCAGTTAGGCGGTTAATCAGTTAATTAGGATAAAACACAGAATTATAACACAGGATTTTTTGAATAACTAAGCAACTGATTAACTAAGTAACTAATCAACTAATATGTTATTACTGCATACAATTAAACCAAATAAGGGCGCTACTAAAAAAAGAAAGCGAGTGGGTCGGGGAAATGCCTCCGGACACGGGACTTACAGCGGCCGCGGCCAAAAAGGGCAGAAATCGCGCACTGGCGGAAAATCAGGCCTAAAGCGCAAGGGCATGAAGCAGATTTTATTGCAGACCCCGAAACTGCGCGGCTTTAAGAGCGATAAGCCTAAAAACCAAGTTGTTAATTTATCAGTTTTAAACAATAATTTTAAAGACCGAGACAAAATAAATCCCGGCAGTTTGTTAAAGGCGGGGTTAATTGATACAATGGAATTGCCGGTAAAGATTTTAGGGAAAGGCGAGCTGCAGCTGAAGAATCTGGAATTTAGCGATGTGAAAATCAGCCAGAGCGCGGCAGAGCAAATAAAAAAGACCGGAGGAAAGTTAAAAGCTGAAGACAAAAAATAATTTTATATTGCCATCCTCCCGCTGACTGTAATTCCCGCGCCTGCCCGTCTCGCCGTAGGTATGGGAGGGAAAGCGGGAATGACATAAAAAAAGAGTCATAAAATCAAAAACACCTATGTTAGATAAGCTTTTAAAAATTTGGAAAGCCAAAGATTTGCGCAAAAATATCATCTTTGTTTTAGCCATGCTGGCTATTTTTCGTTTATCCGCCCATGTCCCGATTCCGGGAGTCGATATTTCCGCCTTAAAAGAATTATTCTCTTCCAACCAAATTTTAGGTTTAATGAATTTATTTTCTGGCGGCGGCATGGAAAATTTTTCCCTTGTCATGATGGGCGTCGCGCCGTATATTACCGCCTCGATTATTATTCAGCTGTTAGCGATGATCGTTCCGGCTCTCGAGGAGATGCAAAAAGAGGAGTCCGGCCAGCGGAAGATTAACATGTGGACGCGTTATCTGACCGTGCCCATGGCTGCCATGCAGTCATACGGCATGATCGCCCTGCTCCGCAATTCTTCCATCCAGATTTTAAGCGAAGTTACCGCCTGGCAGATGCTGTCAATAATTATTACTATTACCGCCGGTACCATCTTTTTAATGTGGATCGGGGAGCTGATCACGGAAAAACATATCGGCAACGGAATCTCCCTGCTGATTTTTGCCGGCATTGTCGCCGGAATGCCCGGCGCCCTGCAGCAGATTATCGCGACTTTTGATTCCTCCCAGCTGTTTGTGCTGATCGGGTTTATCGCGATCGCCCTGATTACGGTAGTGGGGGTGGTTATTATTACCGAAGGGCAGAGGAACGTGCCGGTAGTTTACGCCAAACAGATCCGGGGCAACCGGATGTACGGCGGCACGAGCAGCCACCTGCCTTTGCGGGTTAATATGGCCGGGGTAATGCCGATTATTTTTGCTATCTCCGTGGTTTTATTTCCGCCGATGATCGCCCAGTTTTTTATTCATGCCCGAACCGGCTGGATCGCCGCCGCCGCCGAGTTGACTATTACTTTTTTTAACAACCAGCTGATCTACGGAATTTTATATTTTATTTTAGTATTCGGCTTTACTTATTTTTATACTGAAGTTATTTTTCATCCCGAACGGATTGCCGAGAACCTGCAGAAGCAGGGCGCTTTTATCCCCGGCATCCGGCCGGGAAAGCATACTGAGGAGTACTTGGGGAAAACAACCTATAAGATAATTTTTGTCGGCGCTTTATTTTTAGCCTTAATCGCCATTTTGCCTTTAATAATGCGCTATTTTACCGGCATCCAAGCCTTAACCATCGGCGGCACCAGTCTGCTGATCGTTGTCGCGGTTGTAATTGACACGGTTAAACAGATAGAGGCGCAACTGACTATGCGGGAATATGAGGGATATTAACGGATTATTAAATTGTTATATTGTTATAATTTAGGCTTATTAAGAGCCTTTTTTGTTTTTACTTGATTTTTTTTATAATTATACAAGAATACAGAGTTGCCTTTAATCTGAGTCAATACAACTTAACTTGAATAATAAAATATAACCTGCTAATTTTATTAGCATTATAAAAGTTTGTTTGTTTTTAAATTATTGCCCGAGGAAACCGATGTACGCCAGGAAAGCGCCTAGAATAAGCATAATGAGCGAACAAAAGGTGATAAGCCCATCGCTCATTTTAACGCTTAAACTTGGCGCCTTTTGGGGCATTAGAAGCATTAAAGCTCCTTTGACCAGACAGATCCAGCCCAGCAAGGTGATTAAGCCCACCCAGCCGACAGTCCAGACGTTATGGGTCAGGACTACTAAAAGGCCGATAATTAGGGCAGTCGCTCCGCCAAACATAATCAGGGCCGTGTCTTTAGCCGTGTCTTTGATAAGGCCGGAGATCATTTTTTTGTTGATGAGCACGGCCACAAAGGCGATAACGAGGTAGAGCCCCATTATTCTAGCTAAAAAAAGGGATGTTTCCATATATTTCCCCTTCTTTCCCCCTTGCTCGGTATTAACCCGGCGCAAGGGTTAATAAATAAACACTTCTTTATTATACCATTTTTTATTTTATTGGGGAATTTTTAAGAGCGGGCTATTTATTTTTTTCCCGCCCGGGCGTAATATATGCTTATGGACAAAACCAGAATGGAAAAATTCAGCGCTATATTTCCCGATGAGCCCAAGTGGCGCTTTAGCCAGATTGAAGGTCTGTTTTTTAATCCGAAATTTTTCGGCTGGCCGGATGTTTTAAATTTGACCAAAAATATGCGGGAAAAGCTGGCAAAAGAAATAAAATGGACTTCGGCCGCGCTGGAAAAATTAAATTCAAATGAAGATAAAAGCGCGCATAAAGCGCTGTTAAGGCTACCTGACGGAGAAAAAATAGAAACAGTGCTGATAAAGAACAGCCGCGGGCAGTGGAGCGTCTGCGTTTCTTCACAGGTTGGCTGCGCCATGGGCTGTGTTTTTTGCGCGACCGGTGAAATGGGATTCAAGAGAAATTTAACCGGCGATGAAATCGCCGATCAGCTGCGCTTCTGGCAAGGCTGGATGCCGGGAAACGGAATAAAGGAGCGTGTCAGCAATATAGTTATTATGGGCATGGGCGAGCCCTTGGCAAATTATGAAAATGTAAAAACAGCCGTTCAACAGTGGCTTAAATATGCCGATATTGGCGGAAATCATATTACAGTCTCAACAGTCGGACTCCTGCCGCAGTTGAATAAAATTTTGGAAGATAAAGACTGGCCGCCGGTCCGGCTGGCGGTTTCTCTGCACAGTGCCG